>CATJCP010000103.1 GCA_949737515.1 uncultured Oscillospiraceae bacterium
AACCTGATGGCCGTTTCCGGCCTCAGCGTTGACCTGTCTCTGGACCGTCTGGAAGTCCAGTCCGCTGGCCGGGTAAGATTCCAGGATTGGAAGACCGTGGAAATCGGGACTCTTTCCGGCGGCAATGGCAAGATCGTCCTTCCCGCCCACCGAGTAAACGGCTCCGGCCAACTGGCCGGACAGGCACCGGTCACGGTGACGGACACGATTGCGGTGGACACCCCGCTGATGCTGGAGACGGCGGGTACCAACTGGTCCGACAGCGAACTACAGCAGTGCGTCTTTTTCCAGGGCCCGGCGGTGGAGGCCCTAAACAGCCCCAACGGTGTCTTTGCCTCGGTGGACTACAAGGTGCAGCTGCGCCAGAAACCGGATGGCGGCAAGGGCATCTACCTAGCCACCCGGGGGTATCATCAGTCTGTCGTCTTTTCCAAGCTCAGCTTTAACCAAAATCCTTCTGTCTACAACGGAACCCTTCCGGTCACTGTGGGGGTCACCACCCAGGGCAACTGGAGTGAGATGCTTTCCAGCGCCCATCTCCAGATCCGCAGTGCCTCCCAAGATCAGATCCTGGCCGATGTCCAGGTGAACGGGGACGGAGACGGGGCTGTTATTACCTTCCCCGACGGCACCACTACCACAGCGGCGGTGGAAAATGGAGGTATTACCTTTTCCCTGCCGGTCCGGGCTGCCATTTTGGATACCAGCGAAGAAGGGCTAGATCTGGTCTTTCTGGCCACCGATGATTACTACGACTCCACAGTGCGGCTGGTAGGCCCATCAGGGGAAAACAAGCTCCAGATCACTCCGGCCCAGGTCTCCTTCACCGACACCATCTCGGAACCGTCTTATGGACAGACCACCACCATCCCGCTGAATGATGGCCCCTTCTTTACTGTCAAGGCGGTCTGGCATCGGCCAAACGGCGCCGCCGCAAGCACCTTTGGGATGGGGGACTACCAGGCGGATCTCATCTTGGCCCCCAAACCGGGGCACCGTCTTAGCCAGCGGTCCATTGGCGAAACGGTTCTTTATAACGGCACAGAATACCGCTGTGTCTTTCACGCCAACGGCACTGTCGCCCTGGAAAATGTAAAGAGTGCCAGCGTCTCTGGCTGTATCGTTACAGTGGAGGCATCCCCGGCAGAGTGGGGCGCCGTTACCGGCGGCGGCACCTATGACCCAGGCGCTAATGTCACCGTTACCGCTACCCCTGCGGCAGGTTATGTTTTTCTGAGCTGGATTGAGGACGGTGTAGAGGTTTCCAACCAGGCGACTTACACCTTTTCTGCTACCAAAAACCATGTCCTTACCGCTGTCTTCCAGCAGGAAGACTCCCAAACTAAGGTGATGGTGGGCCAGGGTCTCACCCAGGTTCCGGAGGGTCTGAAGGACACGGAGTTTAACACCGTAGACAAGATCATTGCCGAGCTGCAGCGCCGGGTAAAAGCAGCCATCAGCAGCGTGGGAGATCAGATAGTTATCTATGATGTACATCTTCAGTACCTTGACGAAAACGGTCAGTGGCAGCCGATGGATCCTGCGGATTTCCCCGAAGAGGGGGTCATTGCTACCCTGCCTTATCCCCCCGGCACCGACGGGACGAATTACCTCTTTACAGTCCAGCACATGATCTCCTATGGCCCCCAGGCCGGAACGGTGGAGACTATGAACTACATTGCCATGGAGGATGGCCTACGGTGCCACTTTACCAGCTTTTCCCCAGTGGCGGTGGGCTACCAGCAAAAATCGTCCCCCAGCGACCCCGAGGGTTCCGGCGATTCCGATAGCGGCGACCGGGACGATGACGATGAGTTCGATTTTTGGGAGTCGGTACGGCGCAGGATCGAGTCCGCCAGCTCCGGCGACACCGTAGAGGTGGACGCCCGGAGTTATGACCGGATGCCCTGGAGGGTGATGGACGCCCTGAAACAGCGAAGCAACATTACCCTGGTCATCCGCTGGAACGGTGGTGAGGATATTGTCATCCCGGCAGGGAAAGCCCAGACGGTGGAATCCCTGCGCATCTACTACCCCCTGTCTCTGTTGGCGGAGCTGTATGCGAATAACCAGGCAGTCAATCTCAATAAGTTCAACCCGGAAACAGGAGGCGTCTGGCAGACCGCTCCAGAGCATCCCCGATCCACCCATAAAACCGCGCCGTTCTTTTGGTCCTTATTTGCCATGGGACTGGCCGCCACCGGGTGGTATCTCTGGCGAAAGAATGGGCATAAAAAGAAAATTTCCCAAGCGGAAAATGATTAAGTTGCATTGACACCACCATGGCGCTCTGGAACCATGATTTTTTCAAGTGTACACGATAAACGACAAGATTCCATTCTATAAAGATAAAAAATCCCTACCGCTTGGAATGAGGATGCTCAAACGTGGTATTTTTCCGTTGTGGATGTAGCTTGCATCCCTTGCGGATCACAAACAACCCGTAACCAAACAGTTCATACACAATAGATAAATCATCCTTCAAACCTTGTGGGCCTGCGCTCGGTTCGCATCCGAGAGGACAGGAGTTCGATTCTCACCGTCCTCACCACCAGGCAGGGCCTGGAGCCAATTCGCGCTCCAGGCCTTTTCCTTTTTCAAAAACTGCCGCACGCGCCCTGCACATAGTGATTTTGACCGGTTGCTGCAATTAGGAAATCACCGCAGTAAACACTGCGGTGATTTTTCATTTGACCATAGAAACCATAGAGGGATTTTAGAAAATCTGCATCCGGGGCGCAGCCCTCACAGACTACTCGTCCTCCTCTTTCTTCTTTCGGTATTGTCCAATAAGCCCATCATATTTTCTGCCTGTAACCTGAAAGTAGATGTCAAAGCCAACTGTCATGACCAGGAAGATAAGGAAAAAGATACCGATGAACATGACCCACGCTCCCGTCTGATCTGCGGGAAACCACTCAGCCTTCCAGGCGGCAAAGGACAGCACCGGAAGAAAGAGCAGCACAAACAGCAAGCTTCGCCATGTATAACGCATCTTTTTGATGATCCAGTCCGAAAAACACACTGCTTGAATGAGCGAACCGGCTACACTCACCCAGAACAATCCCCACAGCATTGCGGTGGATACTTCCCGATTATCATAGATGAGGCAGAAAAACAGGTAGATAAATACGGTGGCGGTAAATAGCGCGCATGCGGACATTTTCCATTCGATTAAGCCTTTCAAAAATTTTTTCATTTGAATATACTCCTTTCCACCTGCTGTAATTTTTCTTTCAGCTCTCCAGCGTACTGGCGGGACACCCAGATCTGCTCGCCATTATCCATGGTTACCAGCCACCGCCGCCCCAATTCCGGGCGAATAGCCCGCACCCGGCGGAAGTTTAGGATGGTGGATCTCCCTGCTCGAAAGAAGTCCAGCTCCTTCAAGGCGTCTTCCAGTTCATATAGCCGTAGAGCACTTTGGAAAATCTGTTTTTCTGTGTAAAGAAATGTTTTTTTGTCTACCGTATCAATGTAGAGGATATCCTTTACATCCAACAGGTGCCGCTCGCCGTCCAGAATGCCCACCAGCTTTTTTTGGTATACCCGCAGCATTGCTATCAGTCTCAGAATATCCTCGTCCGCTTGGGGACAGTTGACGATAACCTCTGTTTCTTGATAGGACGGATCTTGATTCAGCGTGATTTTCAATGTTCTCCCTCCTTTCAAGATCATTTTATCAGGCCCACAGAGGTTTGCAATCAAGTTTTCCTCTGTGGGCGTTTTCTCCTCCCAAGA
>CATJCP010000104.1 GCA_949737515.1 uncultured Oscillospiraceae bacterium
AGGAATAAATTTCCATAAAATAGCTTATTTAAGGGCGAAGTTATAAATTTCAGACGGAAAATCGCGATAAATCTCAAATTCCTCTTGCAAAAAGATATTTCATCGGTTAATATATATAAAGTCGTTGATTTTTACCGTCCGAGCGGGGTTCTAGGCGGGAAAGATCCCGACAGCCAAGGCAAAATTGGACGTGGGAAAAGAGGTTGTAACGTGCCGGTATCTTTCAAGGAAAAAGGACGCTATTCTTTTGAGGATCTGCTCCAGATCATGAAGCTTCTGCGCAGCAGCAGCGGCTGCCCATGGGACAGGGAACAGGATCATCATTCCATCCGAAGGAATTTCATAGAAGAGGTCTACGAGGTGGCAGAGGCCATTGATCAGGACGATCCTGAAGCCCTTAAGGAGGAGCTGGGGGATGTCCTGCTCCAGGTGGTGTTCCATGCGGAGATGGAAAGCGAAAAGGGCGTTTTTGACATTGAGGACGTATGCGATGGAATCTGCCGGAAGCTAATCCTGCGCCATCCGCATATTTTTGCCAGCACGGTAGCCAAAACCACGGCGGAGGTCCTGTCAAACTGGGAAGAGATCAAGCAGAGGGAAAAAGGTCAGACAACTAAGACTCAGACCCTGGAAAGTGTCCCCAAGGTACTCCCGGCGCTGATGCGTGCCGAGAAGCTCCAATCCCGTGCGCAAAAGGCCGGGGTGGATATGGGAACACTGTTCCCGCCAGTCCCGGCGCTGCAAAACGCCCTGGACCGTCTTTCCGCTGCCATCGGAGAGAGGGATTCCTCCAAGGCGGACAGCGCGGTGGGGGATATGCTTTTTTCTCTGGCCACGGCGGCGCGCCTCTTTGGCCTGGACCCAGAGTTCAGCCTGTACCAAGCCTGTGACCGCTTTGTAAAGCAGTTTTCTGCCGCCGAGCAAATTGCCGCAGAAAATAACGTCCGGTTGGACGGCGCTTCCTGCGACGGCCTTCTGTCCCTGTGGGTACAGGCCGGAAAGAGAACTCCCAACAAAGGTTAGCAGTGTTTTAAAGCTAACAGTAAATTGAGTCGGAAAGTTTGGAGGATTTTGTATTATGACAAAAGCAGATTTGATCAATGTTGTCTCCCAGAAAGCTGAGTTTACCAAAAAAGACAGTGAGACTGCTGTCAATGCAGTGCTGGACGCAATTACCGAAGCCCTCGCCAGCGGCGACAAGGTTTCCCTGGTTGGATTCGGCACCTTTGAGGTGAAGGACCGCGCCGAGAGAAACGGCGTAAATCCCCGCACAAAGGAACCCATCCACATCGCTGCATCCAAGTTGCCTGCCTTTAAGGCCGGTAAAGCTCTGAAAGACGCTGTATCAAAATAAAGTCCGTCTTGGTTTATGTTGGGGGAGACGCGGTTTTGATGCCGCCGTCTCCCTTTTGTCTGAAAGGAATGTGAGAATGAAACGATGAGATTGGACAAATATTTAAAGGTGACAAGGCTGATCAAACGCCGCACGGTGGCCAACGAGGCCTGCGACGGCGGACGCATTCTGGTCAATGGAAAGATCGCCAGGGCTTCCTACGACGTAAAGGTTGGGGATATTGTCGAAATCCAGATGGGCAGCAAGCCGGTGAAGGTCAAAGTGCTCCAGGTCAGCGAATACGCCACAAAGGAAACCGCTTCCCAACAGTACCAGGTGATAGAGGGCTGACGTCGTTTGAGTGCTCAGGCTTTTGAGGGATCCGGAGATGCTGTACCGGCAAGCCATAGAAATAAAAGAATCTGTATACAAGCATTGACAAATCGACTATAATTTGGTTTAATAGTACAGAGGAGAAAAGAAAACGACAGGATATTTTTGCGCATTTTGGCCAAAAACAAACCTGCCGCTTGCAACAAGGAAAGAGAGGTAATCAGCCATGAGCGTGATCATCAACGGCATATCCCCCTTGGGATATGCGGAGAAGGCCTGCGAAACCTTAATGAGGAAATTCCAGCCTGACCAGCTGCCGCCAGTGGGCCGGTTCCATTACCATCAGGGGGTATTTCTGTCCGGTATGCAGAATACCTACCACTTGACTGGAAATAAAAAATATTTCGATTATATCAAGGGCTGGGTGGATTCTATCATTTGGGAAGACGGATCTATCCATCAGTTTGATCCCGGACAGATGGATGATATCCAGCCAGCAATCCTGCTGTTCCAGCTGTACAAGGAAACCAAGGACGAGCGGTATACCAAGGCTTTGGCCACGCTGATTGACGCTATGGACAAATACCCCAAGTGTAAATGCGGCGGGTTCTGGCATAAATCCCATCTGCCCTACCAGATGTGGCTGGACGGCCTGTATATGGGAGGTCCGCTGCTGGCAGAGTATGGCGCGACCTTTAACAAGCCGGAATATCTGGAGATCCCTGTGTTCCAGATCCAGATGATGGAAAAGAACACAAAGGATCCTAAAACGGGATTGTGGTACCATGCCTGGGATGAGAGCCGGGAGGTCTCTTGGGCGGACAAGGAAACCGGCCTTTCTCCGGAATTCTGGGGCCGCTCCATCGGCTGGGTGCCCATCGCCATTCTTGACGTCCTTCAATTCCTGCCCAAGGATCATCCCCAGAGAGGAGACCTGGAGCGGATTATCCGCGAGCTGATGACTGCTGTCGCCAAATATCAGGACGAGGAAACCGGCCTGTGGTACCAGGTGGTGGACAAGGGCGGTATGGAAGGCAACTGGCTGGAATCTTCCTGCACCTGTCTGTACACTGCTGCCATCAAGCGGGCTGTGGAAGCGGGTATTATGGATAAGTCCTTCTTGCCTGTGGCAGAAAAAGGATATACCGGCATCATCAACCGCCTGAAGGAGGATGAAAAGGGTTTGATCATCGACAATGTGTGCGTTGGCACAGGCGTCGGCGATTACAAGCACTACTGCAACCGTCCCACCAGCGCCAACGATCTCCACGGTGTGGGCGCATTCCTGCTGATGTGTACTGCCATGGAATAAGAGCCTATCCAATCTAAGCTCCATATGCATTTTGCGGATAGGATCAGAGAAACCGTTTTATGGATATTTATCCTCCGCCTGGTTTCCCTGGGCGGAGGATTTTTATCAGGGGAAAGGCAGAAGAAAGAAACATGGTTTATTTAGACAGGGCGGCGTTTGAGAAACTTTTCCCAGACGGCCCAATGGGAATTATCCTGAATGGGGAACAGCCCGCCTGGGCGGGAACAACGGTGTACGTTATGCCTGATTCCTGCCGGAACGAAGAGTACGAAAGATACAAACGGGAATATGGAATTTCTTTTTTCTTTGAGGGAGGCCCCATCCCTAAACCCGATTTTTACGCTGTCCCCTGGGTTGAAATTTTTGCCATAGATGGGAGCGGCGGATGGTTTGGCACAGTGGGAGGCTCCTTTGACCTGGAGGAGATCCCGGTCTGCTATATAACTTCGGACCACAGGTGCTTCCGCATTGCCCAGGACGGAAGGGAATTTATAGAGAAAGCCCCTGCATGGCGGACCTTTTTGGAACCCTTTGAGGAACTGACCCTTTACCCAACAAAAGCTGCTGCCGCTGAATTTGTGGAATTTATGGATTTAAAGCTGTTGTCCAGAGATTTAGAGCAGTTGTTCAAAGATATGGGAATTTAGCTTGATTGTTATTCAATGCTGTGGAGGAGGATCTGTGGTGAAAAAACTGAGATTTTTTTGTCTGCTTTTAGCGTTTTTGGGTGTCATAGGCTTAGGGGCCGTCATATATGGGCGGGGTATATCCAAAATCGACGGGAATATGACGGCAGTCTATATTTTTTCCGCCATTGCCGTTGCGGGCTTTGTCTCCATGGGATTGAGCGGCCTTTGGGAGCTGATTTCCCGTGTGAAAAAGGGGAGGAAGTAGAGAATGGCATTCCAAATCCGTGAGGCGGTGGGAGAGGACGCGGAAGGAATTCAGGTACTGAATGACCTGGCTCTTGGATACCGCTATCCTCTGGAGGAGACAAGGGAACGGCTGGAGACACTGCTGAAAAGCGGAAAGGACAGGATCTTTGTCGCGGAGACAGGGGGAAGGGTTGTGGGATATATCCATGCGGTGGATTACGACGCCCTTTACGCTCCCCCCTTGAAGAATATCATGGGGCTCGCCGTATCCGGGGAGCACAGAAGAGAGGGAATTGGTAAGGCGCTTCTTGCGGCAGTGGAAAAGTGGGCCATGGAAACAGAGGCGGAGGGAATCCGCCTGGTTTCCGGAGAAACCCGAACAGAGGCCCATGGCTTTTACCGCCGGTGTGGGTATATTTTGAGTAAGAACCAGAAAAATTTTAAAAAGATGTTTTGAGTCTCATGAGGTAATACAGATATGGATATAGACAAAACCTTTGGGGCAAGGGAGGAAAAGGCTTTATATTATGACAGGCCAGGGGCTTATCTGCTGCCCGTTGCGGATGGACGTTTGGCGGTGGTCCGGACCCCAAAGGGATATTTTCTCCTTGGCGGCGGCATTGACGAGGGAGAGAGCAACGAGGCTTGTATTGTGCGAGAGTGTATGGAGGAAACCGGCTGCCCGGCGTTGGTCGAGGGATATATTGGAGCAGCGGAGACTTACTGCTTTCACTCCCAGCTCGGTTGGTTCCATCCTATTCAGTACTATTATTTCGGCAAAATAGGGGAGAGGTCCTCTGAGCCGGTTGAGAAAGACCATACCCTGGAATGGATTCCTATCCGCGAGGCGGAATGGAAACTGAATATCAGACAGCAGATCTGGGCGGTCCAGCGGTTGTTACGCCTGCCTGCTGCTTTCCTATAAATAAATGTTTTATTTATAAAGAGAGCCTATCACTTTTATTTTTTCAAGAACTGTGAAAAAGGGGTTTATCCTCTGTAAATTTCTCTTTTGAAAGGAGTTTCGTATGCAAAGAAAACGAAGTATGCCAAAAATGTTTTGGGAGATTGTCAAAGCTACGTTTTTCGCTGTGATCATCTGTTCCATCATTATCTTTTCCCTTTCCTTCCTGTTGGATAAAACCTGGGGAAAGGTGGTTCTTCAGGTTCTGTGTACCATGGTGGCAGGCGGCATCCTCTATACCACTATGTGGTATTATGGCGATAGGGAGAAAAACTTTGTCCAGTTCGGCAGAATGGAGGAGGATCTGAACTGGGGGCTGAAGGTAGGGCTGGTGGGGATGCTGTTCCCTATGGCCTCCGGCATCCTTTTGATCCTCGCCAAAATCCTCAGCATCCCGGACTTGGTTATCTATTATAAGCTGCTCAATCCGCAGATTAACATGCTGATCAACCTGTTTATTCCAACAGTGGACACGGATTCTTTTGGCTTCCTGCAGATTTTCCTGACTTTCCTCCTCTACCTTTATGTCCCCCTTTTCTGTGCTGTTGGCTACCGCCTTGGCTACGCCAGAATCTCCCTTTCGGAAAAGCTGGTATACAGCAAAAAGGAGAAGGACGGCGAAGCTGGCGGCAAGGAACAGCCCCAGGAGCCAAAGAAGCCCTTTTTCCAGCGGTTAATGTATAAGGACGACAAAGAAGGGAAATAACCTGACACAACTTTTAAAACAACAATCCCACAAAAAAGGCTGCCTCCTGCGAACAGGGGCAGCCTTTTTGATCAATCACCAGAAGAGCTTGAAGAGCTGCTGGATCTTTTGACAATGATCACCTTGCTGGACGACTGAGAGGATTGAGCTTTGGAAGAGGTCTTGGAAGAAGAAGCCCTGGAGGCTGTCGATGAAGAGCCGGAGGCGGTACGGGAGCTGCTGGTTTGCGTACTAGAAGATGCCCTTGAACTTCGCTGAGAACCGGAAGCACTGGAGCTGCTGGTTCTAGCTGCTGAAGCAGAGGCTGCCGCAGCCGCGGATTGCGCTGCCCTCTGAGATTCCTCTGCCTGGCGCCTCATCTCGGCTTCCCGCGCCATTTCCGCTGCCTGGGCCTGGCGTATCTGTTCCAGCTGGGCCTGGGTGATGGCGGTGTTGACCTCCTCCAAATCATTCTCTGCGGCAATCCGGAGATTTACCTCAGTGTCCATCTCCTGATAGAGCTGATCAATCATCTCCTGGGCCTCTTCAATTTGGTTTTGTAGGCTGTTGGAAAGGGCCTCTGAAGAAAGGTCGGTGCGTTCCACCTCTGCCATTTCAATCTGCCGGTGGAGGGCGGCGAGTTCATTTTCAATGTATCCATACTGTTCGCTGACTAGGTTTCGCTCCTGGTATTTGGCGTAGGCAGTGACAGTGGTAATGCCCATACATGCTGCCAAAGCAACTGCCAGCGCTACCCATATGTATTTTTTCACTGGAAAAACCTCCTTCTTATAACCTAAGACGGTCTACAGATTGATCCATCAAGTCGGAAAAGCTGTAACTAGTAACCCCGTATTTCCGTAAGCTGATGCTGGGCGTCTGTCAGTTTTTCCTCGGCCTCCAGCCGTTCCTGCCGTAGGGCGTCGACCTCATTCTGCAGGCTGTTTAGCTGATCCTGCAGCTCAGAAAGCTGTGCCGCCGCCTGTTGCTGTGAGATATCTGGTTCAGGCTCGTCCACATTGTTCAGCTGCTCCTGAAGCTCCTCTCGTTGGAAGACAGCGTCTGAGATGCCTTTCTGGAATTCATTGGACTGATGTCCCATAATAAACACGCCGGCAATGGTTATGATCAGCAGGAGAGCAAGAACCCCTACCAATGAAATCATCACAATGTTTCTTTCTCCCAACATGAAATACCCCCGATTACATTTATAGCTATATTTATATAGTGTTACAAGAAACAGTATACCGTCTTTTTGGGGAAATTACAAGGGACAAACGATAAAATTCGTCCTTTTGCCTTAAAAATCCTATTTTTTCAAAATAATAGGCAGGAACCTTCTCGTACAGCCATACGCCGGAAAAATTAGTTATCCTGCACCGCCTGTTTGCCTAAGCTTCCCCGTCCCGGAGGATAAACGCAGCGATAGGCGGGCAGTGAGGACGGTTGACAAATTGACTGACAATAACGGTATACATGCTGCTGTCCACTGTCTCGAGAAAATTTAGGACAGCATCCTTTTCCTCGAACCCTGTTTCCCTCCCGTAGTAAAGGCAGAGGCACATAATCCCGCCGGGCTTCAGCAGCCTCAGCCCTTTTTGGACAGCTTCCAGGCTGGTATCCGTTTCGGTATGGAGGCCGTGATCCCCACCGGGCAGCCAACCGAAGTTGAAGACAATACAATCCGCTGTTTCCGGTTCAGCATACAGGTCCATATGGCTGTGGCTTTCCAGTAATATCTGGGCGATATCAGATACGCCATTTTCCTCCAGAAGTTTCCTGGTGCTTTCCACTGCTTCCTGCTGGATATCAAAGGACAGTACTGTGCCCTCTTTTCCCACAAGCTGGCAAAGGAGAAGGGTGTCCCGGCCTCGTCCGGCAGTGGCGTCAATGCAGAAAGCCCCCGGCTGGACGTGTTCCCGTAGAAATCGGTGGGCAATATATCGTGTATTCAGTCCACTGGGCATATCTGCGCCTCCTTGATCGAAATAAAGCGGTTTTTCTTCACGCCTCCATAGAAAGAACCTGTCCAATGGGTTCCCGCAGCACCAGATCCGCCTGGCTGTCGGCAGAGGTGGG
>CATJCP010000105.1 GCA_949737515.1 uncultured Oscillospiraceae bacterium
GGGTGCGGACAGGAGAGTGTTATCCGGGTGTAGCGCAGTTGGTAGCGCGCTTGGTTCGGGACCAAGAGGCCGTGGGTTCAAATCCCGCCACTCGGACCAAAAAGAAAGCCTAGAGCCACAGCGGTTCTAGGCTTTTTTCGCGCCCTTTTGCAGTCTGTTTACCCTTTGCTTTACCCTTTACAGGTTCGCAATACCCTTGATGTATTCTTCCATTCGGGCCGCACTGGCTTGTTTCATCTCCTCCGTAACGTGGCCATACACATCCAGAGTAAAGGCGGCGGCATGGTGGCCCAGATTGCCTTGAACTGTCTTGATATCGTCCCCAGCACGGAGTGAAGCAACTGCATAGCTATGCCGGAGATCGTGCAATCGTGCATTAGGTAAACCGATGGAGGCCACGATCCGCTTATAGTCGTGATAAAGTGTGCTGGGCGATAAATGCTCCCCCACTTCATTGCAGAACACAAAACCGCAGTCCTGCCAGAGTGGGCCGACTTTCAGCCGCCTTTCGTTCTGCTGCACCCGGTGCCTTTTCAGCAGTTCCACCACAGAGGCGGCGGCGGTAATCGTCCGACCCTTGCTGTTCTTGGTGGAGACAAGTCGGAACTTACCTGGCTGACCTGGGATTTTCTGGAGCTGCTTATCTATGCGGATGGTTCCCCGCTCCAAGTCCATGCAATCCCAGGTAAGCCCACAAACCTCTCCACGGCGTATCCCAGTAAAGAGCATAGTCAAATATACCGTTTCGTAGCGGTGGCCTTGAACGGCCTTTACAAAGGCCCCCATAGCACTCTCGTCCAGCGGCATGATTTCCTTCCGCTCCATCCTGGGCAATTCGCAAGCATCGGCGGGATTGAAGCGGAGGTAGCCCAGCTTCACGGCCTGTTGGAGCGCCTTATGGAGCACACCGTGGATGTTCTTCACGGTTTTGGGGGATAGTCCCGGCTTACCTTCCCGCTCGACCCCCAGGCCATTATAAAAGCCCTGGATGGTGTGAGCGTTCAATGCCTCCAGCTTGATCGCCCCCGTAGCGGGCTTGATATGATTCTTGATATGCTGGGAATAGTTCAGCACTGTCAGGGGCTTCACGCCCCCCAGATAATCCCGCTGCCAGATGTCCAGCCATTGGCCCACGGTCATTTTGCTGGGGGTGGTATAGGTGCCGCTGTCGATAGCGGCCACGGCCTGGGCCAGCTTCTGCCGGACCTCCTTTTGAGTGGCACCGTACACGCTGCGCTGAATCTGCTTCCCCGTGCCGGGGTCCCGGCCCACGGTAAAGCGGGCTTCCCATCGCCCGTCTTGCCGCTGTCGGATCGTGCCGCTCCCCTGGGCGGCTCTGGTGTTTTTTCTTGCCATTGATTTTTCCTCCAATCTCTGATATGATAGGAGGGCAGTTAGGCCGGTCAAGTCTGCTGCCCTCATAGCCGCCCTCGGTGTTGGTAGCACCGGGGGCGGTTCTTTTTTGCCTGAAACCTCTTCCCGTACAAGGGACGAGGTTTCAAGAGTTACATAGGAGCAGCTTTTGAAACTCTTCCCACCAGCGGGAAGAGTTTTGGCCCCCCTCTATTCGTCCTCCGGCGGCGTTCCTGGACCGTCTGGCGGCGGGGGGTCTGTGCCCTCCTGCGGAGCGGGAGCGGGCTGTGAATCTTCTATTAGTTGCATATCCTTCTTAAGAGCAGCGGTAAAGGCTTTGGTAAAAGCTTCAAGACGCTCCATATCTGAGAGTGTGAAGTTTGTGTACACCTCTGTACATATCTCCGCAAAATTCTCTTTAGCATCAGGAGAACCAAAATTTGCCATAGAAGCAAGTATCTTAAGCAGTGTTGGTCTTGCCGCAATAGAGAATTGGGTTGGGGTAAGGTTTTTAAGGACACTTTCTATTTCTGGAAATTCGCTTGCAAATGACTCTTTAGGTTCCCGCCCAAGTAAATAATCCATATCCACATTGAAGAAATCAGCGATTGCCTCTAATGTTTCAAAACCGGGTTCCCGTTCGTCTCGCTCATACATATTGACGCTACTTTTGGACACACCAATATGCTTTGATAACTCATTCTGTGAAATTCCACGTTCATTCCGTAGTTGTTTCAATCTCTGACCAAACGTCCCCATGTTTGCCCCTCCTTTCATGCCTCCTATTATACACATAATGTGCACTTTGGCAAACGGCATTATGCACAAAATGTGTTCAAAAGGATTAGCTATTTTTCCGTATTGCAATATGAGCACAAATAGTGCATAATCGAACGTGCACATATTGTGTGCGGAAAGGAGATGATACTTATGGACCCCGTCAGAATTGGAGCGAAGATTCGTGCGTTGCGTGGCGCAGAGAGCCAACAAGCCCTTGCAGACAAACTGAAGATTAGTAAATCGGCTCTTGCCATGTACGAGCGTGGCGAGCGTATTCCCCGCGATGAGATCAAGGTCCGCATTGCTCGGCATTTCAATGAATCGCTAGAATCTATTTTTTTTGCACCAATCGAGCACTAATTGTGCAGAAAAGAGGACGAGAGAGAATGAAAGATTCTGAAAAGCTGGTTTACAGCGTCACAGAGGCGGCGCAGGCTTTGGGGGTTTCCAGAAGGACCATGTACGAGGTGA
>CATJCP010000106.1 GCA_949737515.1 uncultured Oscillospiraceae bacterium
GAAGTGGACGTGCTCAAGGATTTGAAGCACCCCTATATTCCCCAGGTGTACGACTTCTTCTCTGAGGGGGAGACCGTGTACACCGCCATGGATTACATCGACGGGACCAGCCTTGACAAGGCGCTGAAGGAGTACGGGCGGTTTTCCCAGCCCCAGGTAATCTCCTGGGCCAAGCAGCTGCTGCAGGCGCTGGATTATCTCCACAGCCCCACCCACGGTTCGCCGCCCCGGGGCTATGTACACAGCGATATCAAGCCGGCGAACCTGATGCTGCGGCCCAATGGGGACATCTGTCTCATTGACTTCAACATCAGTCTGGCCTTGGGAGAAGAGAACGTCATCGGCGCCAGCGCCGGCTATGCCTCTCCGGAGCACTACGGCCTGGACTTCTCCTTGTACAGCAGTTTGACAGAGACCCAAGCGGACGGCACGGTGGCCATGCGGGATGAGACTGAGACACTGACCATGCCCCAGACGAACCGGAAGATCCGACCGGATATCCGCTCAGACATCTATAGTACAGGAGCCACGCTGTACCACCTGCTGAGCGGGAGAAAGCCGGCCAAAAGTGCCCTGGAGGTGACGCCTCTTACGGAGCGGGAGGCAAGTCCCCAAATTGCCCGGATCATTGCGAAAGCCATGGAACCCAATGCCGCGCTTCGGTATCAGACCGCCGGGGAGATGCTCTGGGATCTGGAACATCTGCACATGAACGATCTGCGGATGAAGCGGTACCGGCGGATGCTGAAAGCCACCGCTGCAGGCTTGTCGGTGGCCTTTGCTTTAGGCGGAGTCATGACTTTTGTCGGCCTGCGGCGGATGGAACGGATCCAAGCGCAGGAACGGATCACTGCCCAGCGCAGCGAACAAGCTCTGGCGGCAGTATCCGCCTCAGAGGCCGCGTTTCGCGGCGGAGATATTCCCACGGCGGTTCAGCAGGCATCCGCCGCCTTGGAATTGGATTCTATATATGCGCCCCAGGCACAGAGGGCTTTGACCGACGCCCTCGGGGTCTATGAACTGACTGACGGATTGAAGAGCCACCTGCTGCTCCCACTGCCAAGTGAACCGACAAAAGCGGTGCTGTCCCCTGAGGGTACCCGGGCGGCGGCCATTACAACCGGCCAGCTTCATGTATTTGATACAGAGACCGGCGAGACGCTGGCGGAACTGCCGACAGATCCCTCCGCGCTGTCGGACGTGGTTTTCGCGGACGAGGACATGGTCCTGTATGCCGGTGATGGCGCGTTGTGCGCATATGACCTGGCCGCGCAGACGGCGCTGTGGACAGGCCGGCCGGCCACGGCAATCACCCTCTCGGCGGACCGCTCAACTGTGGCCGCGCTCTATAAAGACGAAGACCGGGCCGTGGTCTACCGCGCCGCATCCGGCGAAGTGCTGAACACCGTCTCTTTTGATGGAAAGCGCCAGGGCGTTCTTGCCAACGACCAATTTACGGATCCGGAGGACGCGCTGTTCGCACTCAATCAAGACGGAAGCCGTTTGGCTGTCAGCTTTTCCGACGGCGCACTCCGCCTGTTTGACTGGAGCGACCCGGAGAACTGCCTGACGTTCTTCGACACCTCTGACTATGTCCATTTCGCGGGAGGTTTTTCCGGCCAGTATTTTGCGTTCTCCGCCACCGAGAGGAGCGGCGCGTCGGTCTTTGTAGTCTTTGACATGAAGTCCCTCCAACAGGTCGGCGGCCTGTCCGCCGCGACCCCCTTCCTCGCCTCGGCAGATGAAAGCGGCGTCTATGTGGCGCAGGAGGACCTGCTGGTCAGGATGGAGCTGGAGACTGCCTCGGATTCCGAGCTGGCCTATACCAACGGGGATACCCTCAGCTACGCGGTGGCGGAGGACTATACGCTGGCCGCGTCGGAGAATGGGGAGCTCACGCTGTTCGGCGCGGGCGCGGCGCCGTTGATGACCTATACGGGAGACGAGCCATACCAGATCCTGGATCTGGCGGGCGCGTACGGCATGGCGGCCAGCACGGGAAGGCCGGAGCTGCGGATTCTCAAGGTGGAAAATCATACGGACGCCCAGATATTTACCTATGATGCGAGCGTTCCCCACCGGGAGGCCCGGCTCAGCGAGGACCGGAACACGGTCATGCTGTTTCAATACGACCGGTTTCACCTGTATGCCCTCGACGGCACGCTGCTGGCCAACGAGGCGCTGCCCGACGCAAGCACGATCTTTGACCAGCAGTACCGGCGGGACGAACGCGGAAGCTATCTGGAGGTCACCTATTACAGCGGCCTTGTCCGGTGCTATTCCGCCCTGGACGGAAGCGTGATCTCTGAAACCACGGGGACCGCGCCAGATCCTGACGCTCCCATTGCGTATTTGACGGCGCACTGGCGGATCCTCGCGCCTCAGCACGGCCCGCCGGAGGTCTATGACCTGGAGAGCGGTGCGCTGCTGGGCACTTTGGAGAGCAGCGACTATCTGACATATGTGACACAGGTGGGCGACTTCGTGATCACCGAGTATGTGACGGCCCAGGGACTCCGGTATGGCCTTCTCCTGGATGACAGCCGAAACACCCTGGCGAGACTGCCAAACCTCAGTGACGTCCTGGAGGATGGCACGCTGGTGTTTGACGATCAGTATGGGAATCTGCGGCAAAGCCGCATTTATTCCATAGCAGAGCTTATGGCTCTAGCAAAGAGATGAGGAGGACTAGTATGAAAAAACGCAGTATCTCAATTCTGCTGGTGGTTGCGCTGCTCTTGTCGGTATCCCCACTGGCACGGGGCGCGTCGCCGGAGGACATCGCCGGCGGCGCGGGCGGCGGCGCTTCGCCGGCGGATGTGGTCTATTACTATGACAGGGCCGCGGGGTCGTACATTCCCGTCTACGACAGCGAGGAGCAGGCGGAGGGGACAAAATACGCCCTGTACGACAGCGAGGGGCACTTCTACATCGAGCTGCCCGAGGAGACGCTGTTCGCGATCTCCGAGGAGGCTCCCTATGAGCAACGCTTCCAGTATGGGGATGAGACCGTGACCTGGACGGTCACCTCGTTCCCCAGCGGGAAATACACGCTGGGCGGACATACGTTCAGTTTGGTGATTGGAAATCCGCAGGTGTATTCCATCGAGGATCTGGAGGTGAAATACGGCAGTCCTAAAGACCTGACCGGCGCGCTGCGGTCCGGGCTGGCCTCCGTGTCCGTTCAGACGATTCTGGGGACGGACTATTCCACATATACCACAAAATACGGAGCGGATGCCGCCGTAGCCTGGAAATACCAGGATAACAATGATGATTATCAGATCGTGGAAAACGGCATTCAGGGCAGTATCGACCTGAGGGAGGTCTATGATGAGTATTCATATACGAATCAGCTCTCCCTTGAGCTCATTATCGGCGCAAACGGAGCTCCTTTGGCTACCACCCCGTCCAATACGCGCTATCGGACGAGTGTGATGGTCACCCGCATAGATGACATTCTGGAGTTCACTGTGAAGAAAGCGGACGGCAGCGCCGTGACGCCCCTTAGCCAGAGCTTTAACGACACGGATCTTGACGGAAAGCCTTGCTATTACGTTGAGATACGAGTGAAAGAATCCGACTATCAGGACGGCGATCCAGTGTATTTGGGGCTCAAATTGAAAGATGGGTTGTCCTCATCGAATTATGGCTTTAAGGCATATGATGGGCTTTGTTTTTGGGAGGGGATTTCAGTTACGCTCGGCGATGACATTACAGAGGTTATCAAAGTGGGCCAATTAAGATATTCCGAGGATTTGGAAATTACGGTGGATCTGAATAATGACGCACTGTGGGCCCCGATGTTCATTCAGCTCTCTGTTTCCCGCAGCAACATTGAGTATCGGCTTTATGAGGACCGGGGGGGACTAACAAGATATCAAGATATCGGCAGCCGGTCCAGGGTGCCTTCCGGCAATCCCCAGACGGTAAACATTTCCTTGGATCCCGGCAAGCAGGCAAACCAGGATTACCGGCTCAAGGTGTTTTTCAGCGGTGATGATCGTACCCTGAAGGCGGGCACCGTCTATGTGGGCGGCCATTACGCGGACGCCGTAGCGGCAATTGCGGCAGGTGCCCCCAATTTCCAGCTGAGTGATAACAGCAGCACTACCACCGACAGCGGCGCTTATTATAAGGCCAATTTCAGCACGGCGGTGCCGCTGACAATCGTAGACAGCACAGGAGCTGTCTACCACTCCAGTATTACCGCCAAGGACGGTCCGGAAATCAGCCCGCGCCCCGTGAGCGCACCGACCCCGCTCTCACAGGACACCTATTTCCACGCCGAGGGCGCCTATGCGACTGCAGATGACTACACATCTGAATACGACAGCTATGTGATGTCCTATCTGGACGATGGCTACTATTACAACGGCTATCAGACGGTGTTCCTGCTGGGGGTCGATGGCAGTGGCAATAAAGTTCCCGTCACCGGAGACATCTATTCCGTGTTTGACCCGGGCAATCGTGTCAATGTCTATCGTGAAAACAGGGGCGCAGTGGGAGAGACGATCAGCGGGACGCAGGTACACAGCGGAGAGGCGGATTCCAAGGTCACCCTGACCGGCCCGGTGACTACCCTCCAATACGGCGCCGCGGCGGAGGACCAGAAGTGCCTGAAGAATTATTGGGTCAGCTACGTGACACAGGATACCAGCGGACCTAAGCTGTTCGTAAACGGCGCTACCAACGCGATTCCCGAACACTGTGATGAAGCCACCGGAAACCCGGAGCACGTCGTGGTAATGGATTCCAGTCACGAAAATCACCATGACATTTTCGTTGCAAATATCGGCAACGCGCCGTTGACCGGACTGACGGCCACGCTGACGGACGCCGTGGGTGTGCAGCTGGATCCCTATTGGAAGCCGGACGGGGCTCAACTGGCCGCCTTTACAACGACAGATCAGACCCACACTGTCTACGGACGGGATTATCTGAACAACATCACAAAGGTCCGCCTGATTCCGACGGAGGATTACACGGGCTTCATCAGCGGCACACTGACAATTTCCAGTACAGATGGCGGCAGCGTAACCATGAAGCTGGTGGGCTACTCCGGCAATTTTGACTTTACCACCGACACACTGGGCACCGCTGTGCAATATGTCCCTTATGACCAATTGATCATGACCAGCAGCATGGCCAGCTCCGACGCGGTGGATGTCAAAATAACATCTGGGGCGTTGCCCAACGCTTTACGGTTGTATGACAATGGTGTAATTTACGGAATGCCGATGGTCACAGGGGACTATCCGATCCGGATAGAGGCCACGCTGAAAATGGCAGAGCTTCCAGACGGACAGGCCCGGGCCGCCAAAGACTTTACACTGACGGTCCTGGACAACACAGACTTAAACGTCTGGCTAAAAACAGATACACTTCAAACTGGGTCAGATGATGACTACAGCATCTGGGTCGCAATCCCAAACCAGGACGGAACAGAAACAAATATCAACCTGGGAGGACTTGAAACAGCAAAGACTGATTACATGGATGATAACGATGTGATTCATCCTAACTCCTGGGATAAAATAGATATGCGGTTCTGGACAGCCGGTACATTTGCCAGATTTAAAGATCTCTATATAGACGGTGTGAAATTGACAAGGGGTACGGATTACACCGCAGAAGACGGTAGCACCATTATCACGGTCCAGACGCAAAGCCTGAATAAGGGCGAGGGGACCCATACCCTAGCAGCTGAGTTCTATCAGAGTAGCGGAAACGACACCACGCTCAAACGCGCCGCCCAGAACTATACCGTCCGCTCCAGCAGCGGCTCCAGCAGCGGCTCCGGTTCTTCTTCCGGCAGAGATGATTCCGATGGCCTGTTCAACATCCTTCTTCCGGAAGCCGGCAGCATAGCGGGCAGCGTGACATCCAGCCACAAAACCGCCGCTAAGGGCGAAAAGGTCACATTGACGGTATCGGCCGATGACGGCTATACGCTGCGGGTGCTGACCGCGGCCAGCGGCACGCAGAGCCTGACGCTCAAGTCTCTTGGCAACGGGAAATATTCCTTTATCATGCCGGCCGCAAATGTCAAGGTGAGCGCCTCTTTTGACAAGGGCTCCAAGCTTCCCTTCACGGATATTCCCGTGACCTTCTGGAGTTATGCGGATATCCTCTGGGCATACGATAACAACTATATGAAGGGCGTTACGGAGACGAAATTCTCTCCGAATTCGGCCATCAACCAGGCGATCATCGTCCAGGTGCTGGCGCGGATGGCCAACGCCGACCTGACCGCGCTGGAGGGCGTTTCCTATCCGGAGATCCCCGACGGGCAGTGGTATACCACGGCCGCCGCCTGGGCCAGGCAGGCCGGACTGCTGCCTGACGGAACGTTTGACGATGCCCGTACCACCAGCCGCGAGAATATGGCCATCATGCTGGCGAAATACCTGCGGCGCATGGGTGTGGACGTCACGGTTTCCGATCAGAGCGTCCGCTTTGCCGATGCGGACAAAATGTCCCAGGAGGGATCGGAGGCATTCCAGATCCTGTATCAGCTCGGTATCTTTAAGGGGATCGGCAACGGATATATGGATCCCACCGGTCTTACCAGCCGCGCGCAGTTCGCGGCGCTGATTCACCGGATGTCTGCGCTGATTGAAAGGTAAAGGGGGAAGAGAGTAACGGGATATAGGGCCGGGTGTATAAACGCCCGGCGCTATATGATAATGAAGATATTTCCGGACTGTTTACAGACCGTTTGGACAAGATTGAGGAGCAGCTAGGGGCTTTGTGCGCATTGTGTGAGCTAATTGCTCCCCCCCAAAAAGACATAGAATTTGAAAGTAGAGCAGTCGGCATAGCATGGCCAGTTCGGGCACCGCACATTGTGATAGACCGGAGGAATGATATGTATTTGGACTATATTCTGATCTCATTGGGCGGGGCCTTTCTGTTGACGGCGGTATCTCTGATGGTCGTCCTGATACGGTCCCGAAAAAGAAGCCTGGATTACCAGCGTATGCTCTCTGAAGAAACGGAACGCCTCGATGTACTTACGACTCTTCGGCAATCGCGTACCGTGGATGCAAAAACGGATTTTACCGAAACCATCACAGATACTTGGAAGCAAGGGATTGCCGAAACGGAACTGCTTCCGGAAACGGAGCCGGTTTTTCAGTCGGGCCCATATGAGAAATTGAAATTGGATACCGGACTGGATCTGTCGCCTTTGGAAGGAAAATATGAGCTTCTCCAGGAGATTCACGGCGGCGGTATGAGCCGGATCTTCCTGGTCCGCAGTGTGAAGCTGGGCAGTGAGTGGATAGTGAAATTTGTGAAACAGGCGGAGCTGGCCCAAGAAGCGGAGGTTTTGAAAAGGCTCAATCACATCAGCCTTCCGCAAATAATCGACATTTTTCAGACAGCGCAGGGCACCTTCCTGGTAGAGCGGTACATCGAGGGTTATACCTTATCCGAGGTTCTGGCGCTTGGACAGGAAATCAAAGAGAGCCAGGTTTGTGACTGGGGCCTTCAGTTGGCCCAGGTACTCCGCTACCTGCATACCTTACCCACACCGATCATCCACTGCGATTTGAAGCCCTCCAATATCATGGTGACACATGACAACCGGCTGATGCTGATCGACTTCGGCGTCTCTAAACGGCAGGGAGTTGATAGCGGTGTGCTGGGAATCACCTACCGTTACGCCGCACCGGAACAGTTCCGGGGACAGGCAAACCGTTCGGAAATTCTTGAGCAATATTTTGACGCTCTGCCGCCGGAGCATGAGCGCTGGCCCATCGACGCCCGGACGGACCTCTACAGTGTAGGCGCGATTTTGCGGGAACTGACCGCCAGGGGACAGATTTCTCCTGAGCTTGCCGGCATTGTCAGGAAATGCTTGGAAATTGAGCCAGAAAAGCGGTTCCAGTCCGCAAAGGCCCTGGCGGAGGCTTTGGAGTCTATGAAAGGCCGTCAAGCCATGATGGCCCGTAGCCTGCTGATGCGCAGGGTGACGGCTGTCTGCTGTGGACTCTGCTTTGCCGGCGGATTGATCACCTCCGCTTCGGGGGCCTATGTCAATCATATGGAGAAACTGTCGATGGTCTCCATGAATCCGGGAACAGCGGTTGTAACCGTCCAGCAGAGTGTCCAGCTTCTGATCCAAAAGACTGCCCCCAGCGGCAGGGAGACCCTTTTGGAACCGGGTAAAATCGACTGGTCTTATTCTCGGGACAATATCGCCCGCCTGGATGGGGACCGTCTGGTTGGCTTGAACGTTGGCGAGACAGTATTATATGGAAAGTACCGCAACAAGATCGTTGCCGTGGAGGTGACGGTTACAGAGCCGCCCGCGGAGACGACCGCGGTGGCTCTGCGGTATGTGGGGGAAACGAGGGTATCCGTCTATGCCGGAAACGGAAGGCGGGATCGCGTTGACGGCAGACTTGCAAGCGCCTCCTTTGTCTCCCCGGAGAGTATGGCGGCGGAGGGAGACCGGCTATACCTGTCCGATGGCGAAATCATCCGTATTCTGGAGGACGGCGAGGTGGGGATGCTGCTTCTGGAGCCGGACTATCTGACGGCGGATATTGTCCGTTCCTGGAATGAGGATTTGTTTGTCCTGACCGGCCCTTGGGAGGCGGAGAATGGAGCTTGGTATGGATTCCTCCGTATGGGGGACGATGGGGCGGAGCTGATGTATATTACGGAGGCCGCCTATTCCACCATAACCGATTTTGCCTTTTCCTCTGACGGAACGCTGTGGTTTATTCAGCAGAATGTGTTTCTGGGGTCCACCAGCCTGAACCGTTTGAATGTGGAAACCGGCGAGCCGGCCTGGGTGATGGATCTGCCGGAGTCTGCCCGGTGTCTTGCACTTGACGGAGCGGACAACCTGTATGTCTCCGTGCCGGAGGAGGGCGTTATTTTGGAAGTAGGTGCTGGTGAAACGAATTGGACCTACTTTGCCGGAATAGAGGAGGAGCGGAACTTCGTTGATGGCGCGATTCCGAATTTCTACCGTCCTACTTCCTTGGCGGCGGACGGGAATACCCTCTATGTTCTGGACTTTGATACCATACGGAAAATCATCATCGAGGGCGAGGGTGCCCTCTTTACGGAGACGCTGGCAGGCGTGCCTACAGCGGATACGAACCCGGAGGTTGTGCTGGGTTTGGGCAGCGAGGCGGTTTTGCCGGCCAGTGAGCGGGCGGCGCTGGTTTGGGACGGTATGCGTCTTTTGTTGAGTGACCCAAAGAACAGCGTGGTTTATGAGGTTGTAGCCTCACGCTAAGAGAAAGCGCAGATATTTTGCAGGAGGGAAAAAGAATGAAAAAGAGGATTTTGAGTTTTTGTATAGCAGTGGCGATGGCACTTGTACTGCTACCGGAAATGGCAACGGCAGCGGAGTATTTTGGAACCTTGGGTAGTAGTATTTCTTGGGAATTTGAGCCTGACAACGGAACTTTAACGGTTGAAGGCAAAGGTGAAATACCAACGTTTTCGGGGACATATCCAGAGCGCAGAATCCCATGGTATATATATAAGCAAGAAATAACAACTATATATGTAGGAGAAGGCATTACACATTTGGGTAGATTTAGTTTCAATAATTGTAAGAATTTAACAGAAGTTCATCTGCCGTCAACCTTACATGAGCTCTCATCTTTTAGAACATGTAGTAGTTTGACTCATGTTGATTTGCCAAATGGACTGACTGAAATTGGAATGAGTGCTTTTTATGGTACGAATGTAAAAGAGATTGTTATACCTGAAAGTGTAACTAAGATAGCGGGAGAGGGATTGTATAGTTGTGACACAATATATTTCTTGGGTAATGCACCAGAATTAGATGTTATATATATGGGGGGTGTTGCGGCTTCAAATGGCTATCCTTTTCGCAACAGTACAAATGTGACAGTTTATTACCGTGCAGATGCAGTTGGTTGGGACGCAATCATTAATTCACCCTCTTTTAATCAAGTGAATTTCAAAATATATGATTTTCTTCCCAGAACTACACATGACGAATACTATTATGACACTCCGGACCTTGGAGAGGATGTCAAATTTCCTACTAATGCCCTGGAGAAAATAACCGATTCTCCCTCTGCCGTTAGTACAGTAAACCAATTAACCAGCGGCATGACCAGCGAGCAGAAATCTTCTCCAACTGGCGTGGACCTCGCCACCCTTTACGCCGAGACCGCTGTCTTCATGGCCGCCCGGGAAACTGCGGACGAAGGAGCAATCACCGTCAGCGCCGCCACCGTTGCGGATCTGGCGTCCGTCGCCACCCAGACTGCCGAGGCAGTGGAGAGGGCTTTGTCCTCCGGTGGCGTCACCACCGTGCGGTACCTCACAAAAACCGTTGCGTTTACCACAGACGAAACGGATATTTCCATTCGAGTAGACCCGGACATTCTCACCGCGCAAGTGGATAGAATCCGGGTGGAGACGCCCGCCTACGCCCTGACCCTAAATCTTGCGGACTTGAAGGAGGTCCTGACAGAGCCCCTGACCTTCCTGGCCCAGGAGGTGCTTTCCAGCTATGCTTTGGGAAAGACTGGCGGCAAAACTGCTGTAAAAATTGACCTGCCCAAGGGCCAGATGTCCAATCCGATTATTGTTTCATTGCCGCAGAACGCCGGAAGCACTACCTATCAGGCGGTGGTAAAAACCGATGGTACGGCCGCCTCCAGCAAGTTTAATCCCGCTACCCTCACTATGGACGGCAGGATCAACAGTTCGGGAACTTACACCGTAAGATCCAATGAAAAAAGTTTTTCCGATATTTCGAACAAAAGCGCCGAAATGCAGAAGGCGATCCTTTACCTGACATCCAAGGGCATTATCAACGGGACCAGCGCCACTACTTTCTCGCCCGATGGCTCCATTAACCGCCAGCAGATTGCGGCGCTCCTCATGCGGGCGCTGGGTAAGGTGGACAATACGGCGACAA
>CATJCP010000107.1 GCA_949737515.1 uncultured Oscillospiraceae bacterium
CGGGGAAGAAGAAGGAAGAAAGGGCCCATGCGCTGCTTTCGGCGTCCGGCGCAAAGAAATGGATTAACTGCCCGCCTTCGGCAAGGCTGGAGGAGGGAATACCGGAGGAGGAATCCCCTTATGCAAAGGAGGGCACGCTTGCCCATGCCATCTGTGAACTGAAGCTGCGGAAGCTGTTCACGGACAAGAACATGACCGACAGGGCCTATAAGGGGAAGCTGAAAAAACTGCAGCAGGATACGGCATATGCGCCGGAGATGGAAGGGTATACGGATGAATACGCGGACTATGTGTCCGGCATAGCGTTCGGATTCCCGGCGCCGCCTTTTGTGGCGGTGGAAAAGCGGCTGGATTACAGCCCCTGGGCCCCGGAAGGCTTCGGGACCGGGGACTGTGTCATCATCTATGGGAAGGACCTCCATATCATCGACTTTAAGTACGGGAAAGGCGTCCCGGTAAAGGCGGAGGGGAATTTCCAGCTTGCCCTGTACGCCCTTGGGGCCTGGCACGAGTTCGGCGTGCTGTTCCCCATTGAGGACGTACACCTGCACATCGTACAGCCCAGGATACCGAATAATTCTTCCTGGAGCACGACCTTAAAGGAGCTGCTTTCCTGGGGGGATATCGTTGTAAAGCCCGCTGCCGAAAAGGCGTTTAAGGGGGAGGGTGAGTTCCGGCCCGCGGACTACTGTGAAGGGGATAAGGAAAACTACTGCAGGAACGGCTTCTGCAGGGCCTACGGGAGGTGCCGCGCCACGATGGAAAAGAACCTGTCCCTTTTTGAGGCCGCATGGGACGGGGAAGGCAATCGGAGGAAAATCCCGCCGCTCCTTTCCTGGGAGGAAGTAGGGGGGCTCCTAAAAAAGGCGATGTTCCTGAAAAGCTGGGTGGAGAACCTGGAAAAGGTATCCCTTGAACGGATTGTATCGGGCGGGGAGGTGCCCGGCTGGAAGGTGATTGAGGGCCGGAGCAACCGGAAGCTGTCCGATGCGGATGCGGCTTTCGGGGAGCTGGTAAAAGCGGGCTATGAAGAAGCCGTTTTATTCAGGAAAGAGCCGGTACCGCTGGGGGAGCTTGAAAAAATGTTAAGCAGGGAGGATAAAGAGAACATCCTCTCAAAATATATCGTAAAGCCCCAGGGCAGGCCGACCCTTGCGCCTGAGGATGACGCAAGGCCCGCCATGGTGCTGCAGAGGGTCTCCGTGGAGGAGGCCTTTGGCGGGGACAATGAATATTTACCTTTCAGTTAAGGAGGAGGAGAAAATGGCAGTTACAACAGGAAAAGTAAGGGCGAGCTACGTCAATATCTTTCAGCCAAAGGCACCGCAGGGAGGCGGGGACCCGAAATATTCCGTAACCCTGCTGATTCCGAAAAGCGACGCCGCGACAATCAACGGCATTTATGCGGAGATTGAGAAAGCGAAACAGGAAGGGGCGCAGAAGGTGTTTGGGGGGAATATCCCGCCTATGTGTAAAATCCCGGTCCATGACGGGGACGGGGTAAAGCCGACAACCGGGGAGCCTTTCGGGGAGGAATGCAGGGGGCATCTGGTGGTGACGGCGTCTGCAAAGCAGCAGCCTTCCATCGTGGGGTTGGACATGCAGAATATCATCAACCCCGCGGACGTGTACAGCGGGTGCTATATCAGGGCTAATATTAGTTTTTTTGCCTACAGTTCCAACGGAAATAAGGGCATCGGGTGCGGCCTGAATGCCGTGCAGAAAATTGAGGACGGGGAGCCCCTGACGGCCCGGGTGTCGGCAGAAGAAGCGTTCGGCGGCAGTAATACCTATGCCGCCATACCGGGGCAGTATCCCGCGGCAGGATATCCCGGGCAACCTGCACAGATACCGGCCGGCGGCTACATGCCGCAATACCAGGCGTCTACCGCGCAGCCGTGGCAGCCGGCGGCGTACCAGATACCAACCGGGCAGCCGGTTGACCCGATTACCGGAAGGCCGGTGCTCACGGGAGGAGTGATGGGATTATCATGAAAACCCTGCACATAGACCTTGAAACCTATTCGGATATTGATATCACAAAAGCCGGGCTGTACAAATATGTACAGTCCCCGGCCTTCGAAATACTGCTTTTTGCCTATTCTTATGATTATGAGCCTGTCCGCATCATTGACCTTGCGGCAGGTGAGCAGATACCCGCCGGGATAGTGCGGGATTTAAACAACCCAAACGTGAAAAAGACAGCCCATAATGCGGCTTTTGAGATAAATTGCCTGAAAAAGTATTTCCCCACCGAAATATGCCAGTGGCACTGTACCATGGTCCACGCCTACTACTGCGGGCTGCCGGGGCAGCTGGGGCAGCTGGGGAAGGCGCTGGGGCTGCCCGGGAGCCGGCAGAAGATGGCCGCCGGGAAGCAACTGATAAAATATTTCTGCGTGCCCTGTACGCCCACAAAAGGCAACTATGGAAGGACAAGGAACCGCTGGTACCATGACAGGCAGAAGTGGGGCCTGTTCAAATCCTACTGCGTCCGGGACGTGGAGACCGAGATGGAAATCCACAAAATACTGGAACGGCACCCGTTCCCGGAAGCGGAACACTTCAACTGGGTGCTGGACCAGTACATTAACTTAAATGGCGTGTCGGTGGACCGGGAGCTGGTTAGCGGCGCCCTGGCCATCTCCGGGCAGATGCAGGGGGATCTTTCAGGGCGCGCAAGGAAAATCACGGGGCTTGAGAACCCCAACAGCGTGGCCCAGCTGAGGCGGTGGATACAGGAAAATTCAGGCCTTGAACTGGAAGACCTGAAAAAACAGACCGTGGCGGAGGTGCTGGCGGATAAGTCCGGGGATAAGCTGGTAAAAGAAGTCCTGCGCATACGGAAGGAGCTGGGCAAGACGTCCGTGAAGAAATATGAGGCCATGGAAGCCTGCGTGTGCGGGGATGGGAGGATAAGGGGGCTCCTGCAGTTTTATGGGGCCAACCGGACAGGGCGCTGGGCGGGCCGGCTGGTCCAGGTGCAGAACCTGCCGAGGAACTACCTGGGGACGCTGGATACGGCAAGGGAGCTGGTAAAGAAAAGGCAGACTGATGCCCTGAGGGCTATCTATGGGAACGTGCCTGACACCCTCTCCCAGCTTATCCGTACCGCCTTCATACCCAGGGAGGGGAACCGGTTCCTGGTGGCGGACTTTTCGGCCATAGAAGCCCGGGTGCTCTCGTGGCTGGCGGGGGAGCGGTGGCGGCTGGATGTTTTTAAGACCCATGGGAAGATATATGAGGCTTCCGCTTCCGCAATGTTCGGCGTGGATATCGAACTGATAAAAAAGGGGAACCCGGAATATGCGCTGAGGGGCAAGGGGAAGATTGCGGAGCTGGCGCTCGGGTACCAGGGAGGGAAGGGCTCGCTGGTTTCCATGGGGGCGCTTGGCATGGGGCTTTCCGAGGAGGAGCTTCCCGACATCGTGAGGCGGTGGCGGGGGAGCAACCGGAGGATTGTGGACTTCTGGTACGCTGTGGAACGGTACGCGCTGGACACGGTCAGGAACGGCACGGCTGCCTATATGCCCTGCGGCATTGCCTTTGACCGGGACGAGGATTACCTGTCCATCATGCTGCCGGGCGGGAGGAGGCTTTATTATTATAAGCCGGAGATACGCATGAATGACCTTGGCAGGGACGCGGTGCACTTCCGGGGCGTCAACCAGAAGACAAAAAAGTGGGAGATGATATCCACCTACGGGGGGAAGCTGACAGAAAACATCGTGCAGGCGGTTGCCCGGGACCTTCTGGCCAATTCCCTGATGAACCTGTACAGGGAAGGATTCCAGATTGATTTCCACATCCATGACGAGGTGATACTGGAAGTGCCGGAGGATTCGGGCAGGACGCTGGAAGAAGCGGTCGGCATCATGTGCCGCCTCCCGGGATGGGCGGAGGGGCTGCCGCTTAACGCGGACGGGTTTGAGTCGTATTACTATAAAAAAGATTAAAGGGGGGGGAACCGTGCGAAACAACAGGATTATCAGGATTACGACAGGGACGAGCCGGAAGGCTACCGTATGGACCGGACAGGAGCTGTACTGGTCGGACTTCCTGCAGAAGCTGTCGCAGCCGGTGAGGACGCAGGAGAGCTTTGAACAGTACAAATCCCTCCCAAGGCCGGAACAGGACAGGCTGAAAGATATCGGGGGATTTGTGGGAGGCACCCTGAAAGGGCAGCGCCGCAAGAATGAAAATGCGGGGGAGAGGTACCTGGTCACGCTGGACGCGGACACCATTGAGCCCGGAGGCACGCAGGCGGTACTGAACACGGTATCCGCACTTGGATGCGCTTATGTCGTATATTCCACGAGGAAGCATGAAGGCGCCGCGCCCAGGCTTCGGATTATCCTTCCGCTGGACGAGCCCTGTTCGGCAGATGAATATGAGCCTATCGCCCGCAAGGCTGCCAGCTTTATCGGGATGCAGATATTCGACCCCACGACATTTGAGCCGGTCCGGCTGATGTACTGGCCGGGCTGCAGCAGGGACAGCCAGTATGTGTTCCTGTATGAGGATAAGCCTTTCCTGTCAAGGACGGGGATGCTGGGCTGTTACCGGGACTGGCGGGACGTATCCGAGTGGCCGGAGGTGCCGGGGGCCGCGAAAATCCGGGACAGGTCGGCCAGGAAACAGGGGGACCCCCTTGACAAAAAGGGGATTGTCGGGGCTTTCTGCAGGAATTTCTCCAT
This sequence comes from uncultured Oscillospiraceae bacterium, assembly GCA_949737515.1. Lineage (GTDB taxonomy): Bacteria > Bacillota > Clostridia > Oscillospirales > Ruminococcaceae > UBA1405. Next base: position 4,698 of record CATJCP010000107.1, read on the forward strand.
AGAAGACGCGATGGAGCAGTTCCTCCCGGGGACTTATGAACCCTGCGCCGACCCGGGGCGGTTTACGTATGTGGAAGGGAGCACGGTGGGCGGCGCGGTGCTGTACGAAGACGGGAAGTTCCTCTACAGCCACCATGCCACGGACCCGTGTTCCGGCCGGCTGGTGAACGCCTTTGACATGGTGCGGCTGCACCTGTTCGGCGACGAGGACGATGAAGCGAAGCCGGACACGCCGGCGGCAAACCTGCCGTCATTTAAGAAAATGTGCGAATTTGCATCAGAAGTGCCGGCCGTAGCGGAGACGATGGCGAAGGAGCGGTATGAAAACGCAGTCCGCAGTTTCGCTGAACCGGTGCCGGGTGGGCAGGAGCCGGCAGACGCGGGCTGGGTGCTGAAACTGCAGGCGAGCCCGAAAACAGGGGCCCCGCTTAACACCATCCAGAATGTACAGGTCATCCTGGAGAACGACCCCGCGCTGAAAGGGCGGGTTTACCATGACGAGATGGCCGGGAGGGCGACAGTGTCGGCGCCGCTGCCATGGGAGCCGCAGAATGTCCCGTTCAGCGTAAGGCAGTGGAAAGACGACGATGATTCCGGGCTGCGGGGATATATGGAAGCAGTATACCAGATAACCGGCAAGGAAAAGATTCTGGACGGCTTCGCCGTATTTGCCTTAAACCACAGGGTACATAAGCTGAAAGAGTACCTGTCCGCCCTTGTATGGGACGGCACGAAGCGCATAGATACGCTGCTGGCCGATTACTTCGGGACGGAGGACAGCATCTACACCAGGGAGGCCATAAGGAAGACCCTTGTGGGTGCGGTGGCAAGGATATTCAGCCCGGGAATCAAGTTTGACACGATGCTGATTCTGGCAGGGCGGCAGGGCATAGGAAAGAGCACGTTCTTCCGTTACCTGGGGATGGACTGGTACTCTGACTCCCTCTGCACTTTTGAAGGGAAGGACGCGGCGGAGCTGCTGCAGGGATACTGGCTCATAGAAGCCGGGGAGCTGACCGGCATGACAAAATCGGAGATGAACACGGTCAAGCAGTTCCTGAGCAAGTGCGACGACGTGTACCGGGCGGCATACGGCAGGAGGACGGAAAGGCACCTGCGCCAGTGCATCATTGTAGGCACGACGAATGAAACGGAATTCCTGAAAGACTATACCGGCAACAGACGGTTCTGGCCGGTGGACCTGACGGGGAAGGGGCAGAGGAAAAATATATGGAGGGACCTCCCCCTGGAAGTGCCCCAGATATGGGCCGAGGCGGCTGCGCTTTACCGTCTGGGGGAGCCGCTGGTACTTTCCCGCGATGCGGAGAAGATGGCGGAGCATGCACAGGAGGAACACAGGGAGGCGTCTTATTCCGAAGGCGCGATTGTGGAATTCCTGGAAAAGAAAGTCCCCAAGGACTGGTATAAACGGAGCCTGTATGAGAGGAGGAACTGGCTGGACTGCGGCTTTGACCAGAAGCAGGCGGACGAGGGCCAGCTGATGTACAGGGACCGGATATGCGCCTGGGAGATATGGAACGAATGTTTCAGGATGCCGGGATACAACAGGATGAGGAAGTCAGATTCAAAGGAAATCAACAGCATCCTGGAAAGGCTCCCGGGGTGGGAGCGTCCGAAAGGGGTTATCCGGTTTGGAGGGGAATATGGGGCGCAGAGGGGATTCCAGCGGTCAACATCCGGGATGTAAACATTCTGTTTCAGGAAAAATGTTTACAGGGGAAATGTAAACATGCAAACAGCGGTAAACATTCTGATGTTAACGCAAAAAGGCTGATAAACACTAAACGGAACGGCATTTGTAAACATGTAAACATTCTTCTATATGAAATAAAAATACAGGGGAAATAAGGAGTATATATACCCCTGTACCCTTATATACGGGTATATATAGGGGAATTATCTGGAATGTTGCAGGAACAGGAGGGGACATGAAAGAGAGCGAACTGGAAAAAAGATTCCGCGGGCTCGTGGCGCAGGCAGGCGGGAAGGCATATAAGTTTGTGTCGCCGGGGAATACCGGCGTGCCTGACCGGCTTGTGGTCCTTCCGGGCGGCAGGATAGGCTTTGTGGAGCTAAAGCGCCCGGGGGAGAAACCGGGGAAGCAGCAGAGGTTCCGCCGGGAGGAGCTTGGAAGGCTCGGGTGCTATACCGCAGTAGTGGACAGCGCCGAATGCGCAGAGGCGGCCATAAGCGAGATAGCCCGGCAGACGCCTTTTGAACACGCCGGGGACGGGCTTTTTTACGAGATGGTAAACCGGGCGCCCGGCCGGAAGGGAGGGGTGGTACTGTGAAATTTGTACCCCATGACTACCAGCGTTACTGCATTACCCGTATCATCCAGGAGGAGGCCCTTGCCCTGTTCCTGGATATGGGACTGGGGAAAACGGTGATAACGCTGACGGCAGTGTGCGACCTGATTTTCAACCGGTTCCTGGTGAACCGGTGCCTGGTGATAGCGCCAAAGAAGGTGGCGGAGGACACCTGGACCAGGGAACAGGATAAATGGGACCACTTAAGGCTGCTTAAGGTCCGGCCGGTGCTGGGGGCCAGGGACAGGCGGCTCCGGGCGCTGAACAGCCCCGGGAATGTTTTCGTCATCAACTGGGAGAACATCCCCTGGCTGGTGGACCACTACCGGAACGACTGGCCCTTTGACATGGTGGTCATCGACGAATCCAGCAGCTTCAAGAGCCACCAGGCGAAGCGGTTCAAAAGCCTTAAGAACATCCGCAGGCATATCAGGCGGCTGGTGGAGCTGACCGGGACGCCTTCCCCCAACGGGCTGACGGACCTGTGGGCCCAGCTTTACCTTCTGGACGGCGGGCAGCGCCTCGGGAGGACGCTTACGGAATACCGGAACAATTATTTTTTCCCGGCGGCGCGGAACGCGACCACAGTCTTTTCCTACGAGCCCAGGCCGGGGGCGGATGAGGAGATACGGGGGCGCATACAGGATATCTGCATCAGCCTTTCGGCAAAGGATTACCTGAGCCTGCCCGACCGGATTGACAACATCCGGTACATACAGTTAGACACGAAGGCACAGAAGGCCTACAGGGAAATGGAGCGCGAGCGGATTCTTGAACTCCCGGAAGGGATACTGGACGCCGGGAGCGCGGCGGTCCTTTCAGGCAAGCTCCTGCAGCTGGCAAACGGGGCGGTTTACCGTACGGAGGAGACGGTACCGGGGGATAATGCCGCCGCACGGAAAGAAGTGGTTGAAATCCATGGAAATAAGCTGGAAGGATTCCTGGAACTTCTGGAAGAACTAAGCGGCAGGAGTGTTCTGGTATTTTATAATTTCCAGCACGACCTTGCAAGGATAAAACGCGTCCTGGGGAAATCAGGGTCATCGGTGAGGGAGCTTAAGACCCCGGCGGACATCGCGGACTGGAACGCGGGGAAAATCAATATCCTCCTTGCACACCCCGCCAGCGTTGCGTACGGGCTGAACCTGCAGGAGGGCGGGAGCGATGTGGTATGGTTCGGGCTGAACTGGAACCTGGAGCTGTACCAGCAGGCAAATGCCAGGCTCCACCGGCAGGGGCAGAAGCACACGGTGTATATCCACCACCTTCTGGCCGCCGGCACCGTGGACGAGGACGTGATGGCGGCCCTGCAGAAAAAGGGGGACTGCCAGGCGGCGCTTTTGGAAGCGCTTAAAGCCAGGGTGGATAAATATTTTCAGGCGGGATAAGGAGAAAAGGAGGCCGCAATATGCAGGATTTGGTAAGCAGTATGGAATTCAATAACCTGAATGATGAGATAAAGCGCGCAGTGAGGAGGACGGCGCTGGACATGGTGCAGACAGGGTACCTCCTCCGGTGCATGTTCGAGAAAAAGCTGTGGACGGCGGCGTATGACTGCCTTGACGAATATCTGGAGAGGGAGCTTGGCATGGATTATACCATGGCAAACCGGCTTATCGGAATCAATAAAAAATATTCCGTGGGCGGCGGAAGCATGGAGATAGAACCAAAGTGGGAGGGATTTTCCCAGAGCGTCCTGATAGAGATGCTGAGCATGCCGCCGGAGCTGGAGGGGAAAGTCACCCCGGACATGACGGTAAAGCAGGTGCGGGAGATAAAGCAGCAGGCAAGGCAGAAAAACGTAAAAATGAAGCCTGACGTGAAGGGGCTTATGAGCCACGCATACTGCGCCGGGTGCGGTGCGCCGCTGGACGATGACTCCCGCCCTGAAAAATGCCCCGGATGCGGGCAGATGCAGGACTGGGAGTGGTATATGAAGACTTACTGGCCTGAGGAAGCGCAGGAGGGTTCCGGGGAATCCCCTGATGGAGTAATCGAGGGGGAATACCGGGAAATCGGGGAGGCGGAGGAGGTTGCGACGTCGCAAGGTCCGGTACTGGTCAAACCGGATGAACGGCAGCGCAGATACCTGGACGCTTTCGCAAAGTATTTCATTTCCTGCAAGAAGGATTGGATGCTGGAAGACTTTCTGAACCGGTGTGATGAGGTCACGAAAAGCCCGGAAGAGATAAAGAAGCACCTGGGGGAGAATAACAGAACCTGGTTCTTTTCCGTGGATGAGGGAGTTGCGCACATCAACCTGTTTGACGATTGCGTCCAGCTGTGGGACAAGGACAGCGGCTGCATGGGTGACTTCGAATGGTTTTACCTTGCGTCGGCCATCCAGAGAATGTGGAACGTGGTCGCCCTGGAGGACGTAGCCCGCAAGAAGGCGGAGGAGGAAAGCGCAGAAGAAGATGGAGCCCTGGAGCCGGACGACGAACTTTCGGCGATAAAAAGCATTCTGGGGAAAGAGAAAAAGCTGCTGGCTGATTATCTTGAGGCCGGAGGCATTCCGGAAAAGACGGTCTTCCGGCAGAAGACCATAGTGGGGGCCCTTGCCGCCATGGTCTGCGATTTGGAAAACATCGCCGGGGAAGATAACCGGAAGCAGCCGGAGCTCCCGGCGATGACAAACAACAGCAGGAGGGAAGAATTTCTGGATTCCTACAGCCAGTGGCCGGTATGGGTTGACGTACCTGAGACTGGGGAAAGGTATTACAGGTATCAGTTCCCGAACGGCACCAGCTTTGTTGTCAAAGTGTATTTCCACCGCTGTTTTGATGGTAAATCCGAAGTGGAAAGATGGGAAGACAGGTTCAGCGATGGATGGGGCTCGGAAGAATACTATCTGATGACGGAAAGCAGGCATTTCAGGGACTGCCGGTCAAACAGGACTGCAATGGTAGATTTTTTGAAGGATTTTCAGAAAAAAGAGAAACAGCGCGGATAAAATGGCAAGTCTGAATTGGATTCTTTAATGGAGGTGTGGTATGGCTGATGGCACTATTAAATCAATAGGTAAGATACTACAGGAGGTTTCGGGGGATATATGTAATAACTATTGTAAGTATCGGAATACGGCAGATGAAGATTGTTTATGTGACGTAGCCAGAGATGGCGGGGAATGCCCGCTTGACAGGCTAATTTAAACTTTAGCGGAGGTAGGGAATGGCAAATGCAGAGGAAACAAGACGGTACAAAGCAAGGAATTTGAGATATAAAAAGCCGATTGCAAAGGACTTGAATCTTGACGGTATAAAGGAAGCGTTGTGGGATATTTCCGAAGCGTGTTATGACGTACAGTATTATGTTGATGGCGACGAAGAAACACTTTTGAATGCTCTGGACGGAGACGAAGACGATGCTTACGAGTTCAAGATGATGTTTTCCGACCTTGTAGCGGAATGTGAGCAAATGCAGGAAGATTTGCGAAATGAGTATATACCAGAATATTTCGACCTTTTCTTTGCGGCTATTAACAGGGGTGGAAATATGCTCGGGTACGATACATATGAACATGATTACTATGGCTTAAGCCGTTGTGAAAATGAGTGGGCAAATAAAGAAGCTGTGAAGAAAATGAAAAGTCTTACAAAAGACCAGCTAATCGAGGCAATGCAAGTTTGTTTTGGTGTTTATCAGGCATACATAGGACTGCAGCACAGATACGACTGCATTAAGGCCGCTATGGATATTCTGCGGGATGAAAACACAGGATATTTGAAAATGGTAAGACAGATAGAGGAACTTTATGAAAAAGCGAATGACGCGACGGAAGGATTCAGATGGACTTATGTAGGATGGCCAGAATTAAAGGAATTTGACAGGCTCATAGAGAATATGCCACAGGAAGCATGGATTCAGTAAGTCCGCTAAACTGGCCTTAAGGATTTGATGATGTATTAATGTGTATGGGAAGGAGAAAGAGGGTATGGCAAGACCAAAATCAGAAAATAAATTTATCCGGAAGGATATCACGATGGAGCCGGAGCAGTACCGGAAGCTGACGGAATACTGCGAGAGCATTGAGCGTCCCCTGTCGTGGGTGATAAGGAAAGCGGTAAGGGAGTATCTGGAAAATAATGTAGCTTAAGTGTGTATTGATCCACATTAAAACTGGCCTTTAGCGGAACAAGAGGCAGCAGGCATATCAGGAACAGAAGGGAAGTGATGATAGGTGGCAAGAAATTTTATGTATGTGTATGAGAGAATTTACAAAGAACAGAACACAATGAACAG
>CATJCP010000108.1 GCA_949737515.1 uncultured Oscillospiraceae bacterium
AGATATCGACCAGCACCGTCGTCCTGACCACCGCGTCCCCGTTGGAGACGGTCCCGGTTTCTACCAACTGGGCGGGCTGATTGGACACTTTGCATGTGACGCCATCCGGTTGCACAGCGCTGTCTGTAAAAAACAAAGCCCGCTGTCCCTGTGCGCTCACCTGAAGCACCTGGGGTACCTGGGCAGCATGAGCCGCAGGGGTCAGGGCAAGCAGCAACGCCAAAACGACTACTCCGCGCAATACCATATTGTATTTTTTCACGTGTTTGGCCACCTTTCCAAATTAATGGCTACCGCCGTTCTTCCGTCAAATTCTGTATCAGCATATCACAAATTTCTCCAATTATCAACCCGGAGTCGGATACTTTTTGGCTCCAATCGTATGAGATGGTATGAATTGTGTTGCTTTGAAGAAATGCGGAAAATTCGGTTGCATCAGGCGATAAATTGTGGGAAAATAGAGGTTATAGATGCGTAAAGAACAAGCGTTTGGTAGTGAGAGGAGAGGGCGAAAGATATGAAAAAACTTTATAACTTATGGTTAATTGCCTGCCTGGTATGTCTATTGTCCGGCTGTGCAGCAGGTCAGCCGGACAGTACCGAGGGACCCTCTCGGGGTCCCACCTGGCAGGAGCAGTATGACCTGGGCGTTCGGTACTTATCCGAGGGCAACTACGAAGAGGCCATCCTGACCTTCACCGCCGCCATCGAAATTGACCCGAAGCGGGTGCCCGCTTACGTGGGCCGTGGCGATGCTTATGTGAAATATGGGGAGACGGACGAAAATCTGGCGGCGGCCAAGGCGGACTATGAAAAAGCCATCGAGCTAGACGAGACCAATGCGGAGGCTTATCTGGGACTGGCAGACGTGTACATCCGACAGGGGGATTACAAGAAAGCGCGAGAAATTCTGGCCAAGGGTGTGGATAAAACCGGCAGCGAGGCCTTACAGGAAATGCTGGGCGGAATCTTCGTGGAAGAAGTTGATGCAAACGGGTTCAACGCTTATGGGGCAAAGGCATTTACTTTGCGAGAAGAATATGTTCCTTTCGCGGAGTTATCGGTAGAAAGTCAGGAGTTTATTGCTCAAGCCGCGACAGCAACGATTCAAAATGACCGGGATACGCTGTTGTCCCTGTCTGAAACAGTCGCATCGGCATTGCCTATACAGCTTGAATCATCGGATAAAATTTTGTATACGGTTTGGAACCAGTATAAAATAGGGGTAAGAATCTTTACGGCAGGCATTGTTGATGGAGACGTTTATTCACAGTATAGTTGGAACATAGAAATCAGGCCGCAAAACAGTATGGGTTATCATGCTGATGTGATGAAGCAGCACGGATTTGACGAGAGTAAGAACACGAGCAGTTGGTATTATAAATATATTAACAGAACTAATATTGCTTCTTGCCCGTGCGTTGATTGGCAATGGAATGGATCGTTTAACGCACAAAGTTTCAGTAGTGCTTTACAACACATGGAGCAAGAGTCTTTCAATGGTGCACTGCGCAAGATGCAGCGTAATCAATATGTTACAGGGCAAATGAAAGATAGCCTTCGCGATGGCGCTTTTATGGTTATATATGAGGATTTAGATGAGTATCCAAATGGGGAGCGTGAGAACTTTTATTTTGAAGGCCAATATACTGAAAATTTCGATGCTGGAGAATATATTGGGTGCTTTGGAGACCAAGGCCGTAGCACGAAATTTTCTGGTCAAATATTTTCAATAGGAGATTACAATATCAACTGGGGATACGATAAATATGTAAGGAGTTATTGTTGGTAACTATTTTATAAATATGCGAGGAACGATGCTGATGAAAATGTACAAATATATTTGGGTCGCTATATGCATGGTGCTCTTGCTCTCAGCCTGTACGACCGCCCAACCGAAGGACAATAGCCAAGGCATCGAAACACCCCAGGCCCCAACCTGGCAGGAGCAGTACGACTTGGGTGTCCGATACTTATCCGAGGGCAATTACCAGGAAGCCATCATCGCATTTACCGCCGCCATTGAGATTGACCCCAAGCGGGCCCCAGCCTATGTAGGCCGTGGCGACGCCTACGTGAAATCCGGGGAAACAGACGAGAATCTGGCGGCGGCGCTGGCAGATTATGAGAAGGCTATTGAGTTGGACAGGACAATAGAGGACGCCTATGTTGGTCTGGCTAACGTATATGTGTGTCAGGGAGATTTAGGAAAAGCGGAGGAAATTTTACAAGAAGGCGCCAACTATGTAGAAAGCAGCAGTAAAATTGAGGATAGGCTCAAAAATCTGGAGCAAATTAAGCAGTCAAATCCTCCAGAACACGAAAGTAAAAAAGTAGAAGAAATTCGGTTTGACCGTTTTGAAGAGCAAGGTGTGGAATATGCGGTTATTACTGGGGTCAATTCCGCTAATGAGGTGCAGTGGACCTATACGACGATAAGAAGTGATATGACAGAATTGACGCAAATGGAAGAAATTGGGCTAGAGAATGGGCTGTACTATTTCAACGAGAGAGGTACTATTGTTGCGCTGGAGCCGGATAGTGGCAAGGTTGTGTGGAAAAACGATGAGTTTGGAGGATGCAGTATTTCCTATGATTTCGGTGAAAACGGTGACTTATTTTTGAGTGGTTATTATGGTCCAGATTTTTTCTGGGTGAACGCAAATGGGAAGACCGTAAAACGTATAGAGAACGTAGACAAGCAATATTTCTGGCCTGATGGGATTAAGTACAAAAATGGGCATGTGGAAATCACTATGAGAGGTACTCCGGATGGATATGGGGAACACATCCTCACAGTTAACTTAGAAAAGAATGAGCAGACGAATAATTCTGCGTGGCGTAGAGCCTACTTACAATACATTCAAGATGAAGATGTAAATCCGTTTGTCAGTGAGCTTTTTGACGCAGAGTTCCAGCTTATTTATGTGGATGGCGATGACATCCCAGAGTTATGGATCTGTTGCTCCAATATTGCAGCGGGTTCCTTGATTTGCACCTTTGATGGTAAAGAAGTCAATGATATGTTCATCTCTGAATATGGAGACCTCAAATACATTGAAAGGACCGGACAGTTTTATACATGCGGTGGACATATGGATGTCTATTGGGATGGAATATATGTGCTTCAAAACGGCCAATTTGTGGAGACAGCTCATGGTGATTATGGTGCTGAGGACAATGCAAACGTTCAGTATGATAGGAATGGAAGGCCGATTTATGTGTACAATTGGGACGGCAAAAAGATGACAGAGCAAGAATATAAGGACGCATTAGAAAGGTCTTTTAATGTCACTGCTGCCCGAGATATTTTTGATGGATTTTCATACGACTATTACCAACTCCAGCAGATGCTTTTGGAATGACGAGTAGCAATGAGACGGAGAGTTGAGTTATGAAGCGACTTCTTGTATGGATGGGTGTCTTATCTATTCTATTGACGGGCTGTGGTTCAACAAAGGAATCGTCCTGGCAGGAGCAGTACGACTTGGGTATGCGGTGCTTATCCGACGGTGACTACGAGGGGGCTATTCTGGCCTTCTCCGCTGCTATCGAGATTGATTCCAAGCGGGCCCCGGCCTATGTGGGCCGCGGCGACGCCTACGTGAAGTCCGGGGAGGCAGACGAGAATCTGGTGGCGGCGCTGGCAAATTATCAGAAAGCGCTTGAATTTGGACCCCGACCCTGAAACCGAGGAAAAATTTCAGCGAGTGAGGAGCGCCTTAACTGGAATTACCGCAGATGAACTCGGTTTTTACAAATTGACTGACTTTTTTGAAGGTCCAGGGATATCAATCCTGCCAACTATTGGTGGCAAGAGCATTGAACGAAAACCCTTCGAAGATGTAATGGAATATTATGGGGCCGTCACAGATGAGTACGGTGGCTATACCCCTCTGGCATTGCAGGGAATGTGCAAATCTATGACGAGGGCGACGGACAGGTTGATGTCATTTACATGGGCACAAACTACGTTTCCATGCCAACAGATGCGCCAACATATGAGCCAGAATATGTTGGCATACATTTGGGAGACGGTTTTGACGAAATCCTTCAAAAGCTGGGGATCACAGAAGAGGGTGCGCAATACCTCAAAGAACTAAATGCTGGTTTAATGCACTTAATAATCAGTGAACACATACAAATTGATGCGGAACAATCCCGCTCTTATATTGCTATCACCTGTGATTGGAACAATTCTGCGGGGTGGTGTGAAATCACTATGATTTTTGACGAGAATGATCATCTATCCTCCTTTAATATAAGAACTATTTATTATGAGGAATAACCTTCAATGACACTTACAAAATCTGACCCCTCATCGGCCGTGGCGGTATGTCCACTGCCTATCTAGCTGAGCGCAAGCGGCGCCAACATATAGAGAGGAAGAGAATAATCAATGTCAATGAAAAAGCTTCGGTACATTTGCCTGATTTTTTGTCTGGCGTTTTTGCTGCCCGCCTGCACAGCGGGCCAGCCGGGCAGCACCGAGGAACCGTCCCAGGCCCCAACTTGGCAGGAGCAGTATGACTTGGGTGTACGGTACTTATCGGAGGGGAATTACCAGGAGGCCATCATCGCCTTCACCGCTGCTATCGAGATCGATCCCAAACGGGCGCCCGCTTATGTGGGCCGCGGCGATGCCTATGTGAAATCTGGGGAGACGGAAAGCAATCTGGCGGTGGCGTTGACGGATTATGAGAAGGCAATTGAATTGGATGAGACCAGCGCAGAGGCCTATCTGGGGCTGGCGGACGTGTATATCCGGCAAGGGAGTGTTGAGAGGGCACTGGAAGTTCTGCAACTGGGTCTGGAAAGCGTAAGTAATACACAAAAAATTCTGGACGCAATTGCAAAATTAGAGGCGAAGAATACCTATGGGCAGACAGAGTTCACACACCGACGGGAATACTGTGCCTTTGAAAATATGTCTGCTGATCAGAAAGAGTTAATTGAATTGGCACTGAGTACAGCACTTGAGCAAGACGGCACCAAATTATTTAACCTTTATCAAGAGCATTCCTGGGATAATCCTAGCCTGTTTAATCGTGAACAATATGGTGTTTGTACAATATTGAACGGATATAAGCTTGCGTTTCAGTACAGTCCCGATTGCATAACGATTGAAGTAAGGCCAGAAAATGGAATCGGTTATTACGTTGATGTCATCACTTCCGGCGGAATGGCCTCCGAGGAGGGTGACTATTCGATTGGATTGAGTTCCTGCGCCTGTACAAATTGGCAGTGGAATGGAGTCTTTAATAGAAAAATTTATACTGCATCGCAGGGAACAGATTTAACGCTTTATGGTGAACAAAACGGCACCATAAAGGAAGGACTACGAGAGGGAGTTTTTGAAGGAACCCATACCAAGCATAATTATCATTCGAGCGAACTGTATCAAGATGGAATTTTAATAGAATATGATGGGCGCACAATTGAAAATCCTTCTACAATTGGAGGTATTATAACCTACGGTGGAGCAAAGGAACTTTGGCTTGATGCACTCTACTGGTAAATAGGGATTTTGAACGTAGCATTGTGACTATGGTTTCAACAACGCATGAAAAATCAAATTCCCTATCGGACATAGCGGCATGTCCACCATCTACCTGGTCGAGTACAAGTCCCACTTATGCAATGGCATAAAAAGAGAGAGGAAGAACACCACAAATGAGAAAAACTAGATACATTTGGCTAATGATTTGTCTAACACTTCTATTGCCCTCCTGCACAGCGAGCCAGACAGACAGCACAGAGCAGCCCGCCCAAGGCCCCACTTGGCAGGAGCAGTACGACCTGGGCGTGCGGTACTTAGCCGAGGGAAACTATGAGGAGGCTATCATTGCTTTCACCGCCGCCATTGAGATCGACCCGAAGCGGGCCCCCGCCTATGTGGGCCGCGGCGACGCCTATGTGAAGTCCGGGGAGATGGAGGAAAATCTGGCGGCGGCGCTGGCGGATTAT
>CATJCP010000109.1 GCA_949737515.1 uncultured Oscillospiraceae bacterium
CGACGACGAATATCTGGAGCTTCTGGAATCCAAGCGGGAGGAAATTGTTTCACGGCTTCTGGAGGTATGCAAGACCAAGCGGCGGAACCTGTTCAAGACCGGCCCTGTCGCAGGGAGCGTGGCAGACTATTTCTCGGTACATCGCTTGTGTGACAAGCAGAATAGGAACGGCCTTGGAAACCGCTTCGTCAGCGAGGTGATGGAGCAGCTCGTAGCGGAAGGCCGGCTGGTCACCGCCCACACCCGGCAAGGCGAGGGTGTGCGGACAGCGACAGCGCAGGAGCTGGGCGAACAATGCCATAAGCCCACAGAGCAGGCAGAGGGACAGATGTCCATGACCATGTAAAGGAGCAAAGACCATGATTTTTGTGACCGGAGATACCCACGGCAATTTCCAGCGGTTCGGGTCAAAGCATTTTCCCGAGCAGAAAGAGATGAGCCGCAGCGACTATGTTATCATCTGCGGCGATTTCGGCGGCGTCTGGGCTGATACCCCCAACGAGCGGTATTGGCTGGACTGGCTGGAGGACAAGCCCTTTACCACGCTGTTCGTAGACGGCAACCATGAAAACTTCGAGCGGCTGAACGCTCTGCCCATTCAGGAATGGCACGGCGGCAAGGTCCACGAGATCCGACCCCATGTCCTCCATCTGTTGCGTGGTCAGGTCTTCGACATCGAAGGATATGCCTTCTTCACTATGGGCGGCGCCGCCTCCCACGATATCCGTGACGGCATCCTGGACCCGGCCAGTCCCACCTTCGAGGAGAACTACTGGCTGAAGCGCCGTACACGGCAAATGTTCCGGGTCAAGGGTGTGTCCTGGTGGGAGCAGGAAATGCCGGACGAGGGCGAGTATGCGGAAGCTGTCCGCAATTTAGAGCGTGTCGGCTATAAAGTGGATTATATCATCAGCCACTGCGCCCCCACCAGCATCCAACAGAAGCTGAACCCAGATTTCACTCCAGATGCGCTCACCGACTTTCTGGAGAAAGTCAGAGAGAAAACAGACTACCACTACTGGCTGTTTGGGCATTACCACGACAACAAAGCGGTGGATGAAAAGCACATCCTCCTGTGGGAACAGATCGTACAGGTCATTTGACGAAAAACAGCACAGAGATAAGTGCAGGACAGTTACCTGCATTTATCTTTGTGCTGTTACAATATCAGGCGCACAGCGCCGGAAAGGAGAAGCGGATGAATATCAGGAAGCCCATAGATTACGGCGCTATGTTCTCGGCGCTGGATGCACTGATGGCGGCGGAGCTGCCGCAGATGAGGCTGTACTGCGAGATAGGCCGGCTGGTCAGCGGCAGACCGGAAAAGGGCGCGGCTGTGGCTGCGGCGGAGTATTTGCAAAGCCGGTACCCTGAAGCATCCGGCTTCTCGCCCCGCAATGTGCGCCGGATGCGGGATTTTTACAGGCTATATGAAAACACCCCGCAGCTCATGGAGCAAGCTCTGCACCTGAGCTGGACGCAGAATATGGTGGTCATGGAAGCCGACATTTCCATGGAGGAGCGGGCGTGGTATCTCCGAGCCTGTGGCGAATATGGATGGTCCAAATCCGAGCTGCAAAGCAAAATCGACAGCGGCGCCCATCTGGAAGTTTCTCTCGACGGGTCCTCCAAGACATGTTATAATGACTTTAACGGCGAACAGGAAACGAGGGCATCCCAGAATGACGAAAGTGCTTTTTATCTGCCACGGCAATATATGCCGCAGCCCAATGGCGGAGTATGTGATGAAGGATCTGGTGAAAAAAGCAGGGCTGGAGCAGGACTTCCAGATTTCCTCGGCAGCGACCAGCACCGAGGAGATCGGCAGTCCGGTCTATCCTCCTGCACGCCGCAAGCTGGCGGAGCATGGGATACGATGCGATGGGCACAGCGCCCGGAAGCTCACCAACCGGGACTACGACGAATACGACCTCCTGATTGGCATGGATCAGGCAAACCTCCGCAATATGTATCGCATCTGCGGCGGGGACTACGCCGGCAGGATGCACCTTTTGCTGGACTTTACCGACCGCCCCAGCGATGTAGCAGATCCGTGGTACACGGACGATTTCGAGGCAACTTGGCGGGATGTGCTGGAAGGCTGCCAAGGGCTGCTTAGATATATAGAGGAAACGGAGGCACAGTGTCATGGATAAAAACGATAAGATCCAGCTTTTTGAAGATAAACGAATCCGCACCGCTTGGGATGAGGAGAAAGAGGAATGGTACTTCTCCATCGTCGATGTGGTGGCGGTGTTGACGGATAGCGCCGACCCAAAGGCTTATTGGCGCAAACTGAAGCAGCGCCTAAAGGACGAGGGAAATGAAACCGTGACAAATTGTCACGGTTTGAAAATGACTGCTGCTGACGGCAAAAAGCGCATGACCGATGTTGCTGACACCCAGCAACTTCTGCGTATCATTCAGTCCATCCCTTCACCGAAAGCAGAGCCCTTCAAGCTCTGGCTTGCAGAGGTCGGCCGAGAGCGCATTGAGGAAACCATTGACCCGGAGCTGACTATTGAGCGGGCTTTGATGACCTATCTGCGGAAAGGTTATACCCGTGAATGGATCAACCAGCGTCTCCAGGCGATTCAGGTCCGCAAGGAACTGACCGATGAGTGGGACGCCCGCGGTGTGCAGAAGGGTGTGGAATATGCCATCCTCACCGACGAGATCTCCCGAGCTTGGTCGGGCATGACCACACGGCAGTATAAGCAATTCAAGGGCTTGACCAAGGAGAATCTCCGTGACAACATGAGTACGCTGGAGCTGGTGTTGAATATGCTGGCGGAGGCCACGACTACACAGCTTTCAAAGCAACGGCAGCCGTCCACCTTTCAGGAAAATCTGCAAACAGCTCGAGAGGGCGGCGAGGTCGCCGGCAGTGCGCGAAAGGATATTGAAGCCCGCTCTGGCGGTGTCCCAGTCATTACATCCCAGAATGCTGCGCAGCTCAATCAGGTGGTCACCGACATGATTGAGGGTGTAGCCACCGAACAAGATGACGACGCAGACCCGGATACGAAAGATTGACGCAACGGCGACAGCGTGATATACTCAGTCTATAGGCAGATGCCGATGTGCGGAGTTTTACACCGAAATTGGGCTGGGGGTTCGAATATCTATAGTGTTTCGGTGTTACAACGAAAGAAACCTGTTTTTTGATTGAATCAAAAAACAGGTTTCTTTTTTATCGTCGCATTGCTCGCGCCCATCCTAGGGAAACTGTCTGACGCTGTGCAAGCTGTGTGGAGCATGGAAAGAAGTTCTACAAGTACTTGCCCTCTATTCCAATTGTCTTTGACCGCCCGTCCCCTATATCCAAGAGATTGGAAATTTGTCCCGCAAAGACACTATTTCCACGCTCCCGGATTTGTGGTAGAATAAAAGAAACCGTAAACTGACAAGGAGGGTGAGCCATGAAAATGCCAACTGAAAAAGTTGATACAGCTATGTTTGCCCCCTGCGGCATGAATTGTTTGGTTTGTTATAAGCATTGTTCTGTAAAAAAGCCATGCGCCGGTTGCTTGAACAGCGGTATCGGTATAGGCAAGCCGGAACACTGCCGGAAGTGCAAGATAATAGATTGTATCAATGGCAAAGGGCTATCCTATTGTTTTGAATGTCCCAATTATCCTTGCAGGCTAATAATAAACCTTGAAAGAAGCTACAACAAAAGGTATCAGGCGAGCCTTATGGGGAATAGCGAGTTTGCTCGTCAACACGGTTTAGAAGGATTCATGGAACAGCAGAAAGGAAAATATACTTGTCCAAAATGCGGCGGTATCATTTCTATCCATGACAGAGAGTGCAGTGAATGTCAAGAAAATATGAAATAGGGGGGTGCAGATTGGCGTTGACAATATAGAAACGCCTGGAAAATCAATGACAAGTACACCCATTGCAGAAAAGGCGAACATTAAAAATTAGGAGAATTATAATGATAAAGGAAATAGCAGGTTTTGCATATGATTGTAAAAATGCAGATGCCCTGGCAAACTTTTATGTAGAGCTTTTAGGTTGGGAAAAGATTTTATCAGGAGAAGGTTGGGCAGGCTTGCGTTCTCCGCAAGGTTGGATATTTGCTTTTCAAGAGATTGAGGATTATATACCGCCAGTCTGGCCTTGGGAAACAGGTAAGCAACAGCAGATGGCTCATATTGATTTTTTGGTTGAAAATTTAGACGAAGCAGTTTCCCATGCCTTAAAGTGTGGTGCAATTAAAGCAGAAGTACAGTATTTTGAAACGTCAACCACAATGTTTGACCCAGAAGGCCACCCATTCTGTCTTAGTACAGTAAAACAATGATTTTGTTTGGCTCAGCTACATAATTATATGTAGCTATTTTCTTGTAAAGCCAACTTTGACAAATTCCGGGACTGCCAATAAATAGCGAAGATAGGCTTCCCGTAAATCTGCCATTAGAGCCTATCCTCCTTAAATGGAAAAGACATGAGCAGATCTGCCCATGCCTTCCCATCGTGTCTTGCTGATCCGAAACTTTAATGACAGCCGCTGGTTGACTGCGGCGTTGCCTCTGCCCTGACCATAGAGGGCGCAGTTGACCTGTTCGGCGGGGAACGGATGGTCTTTCGACCCCTTTTCCCGGAACTCTCCATGACCTCGGTACTTGCATGGAAGAAATTCCAGCCAAACTTTGGAGCGGCAGGAAAACTTCTGGAGTATCTTAAAAGCATACGATAATCGCATACTTTTGTATCAAACATAAGTATTGGACATATGAAGATGTCCCATTTCTTGTTTATTTTCTCTGTCGTATCATCCATTTGACCCAGGCGCAAAAGCCTGCAACAGCTCCGGCAAAGGACAGGCTCCCCAAGGAGCTGCTGACCCTGGCGGAAAAACGACGGCCCTGGCGCAGCTACGCTGTGATGAATCTGTGGTTTAAGGAGGAATAACAATGCAGTACACAAACACCTATCAGTCCCCCCTGGGGGAGATCCTTTTGGCCAGTGACGAAACCGGTCTTACTGGGCTGTGGTTCGCAGGCGAAAAATATTTTGCCCTGAATCTGGATAAAGAGCACGAAGAAAAGGAGACGCCGGCCCTGACCGAAGCCAAGCGGTGGCTGGACACCTACTTCTCCGGCCAGGAACCGGACTTTATGCCGACCCTCCACATGATAGTCTCACCCTTTCAGCTCACCGTCTGGGAACTGCTCCGGCAGATTCCCTATGGCAAAACGACAACTTACGGCGAGTTGGCAAAGCGCGTCGCACAAAAGCGGGGCCTGTCCCGAATGTCCGCCCAGGCGGTGGGGGGCGCGGTGGGGCACAACGAGATCTCCATTATCGTGCCCTGCCACCGGGTGGTGGGTACAGGCGGAAGCCTCACCGGCTATGCCGGGGGCATCGACAAAAAGAAGCGGCTGCTCACCTTGGAGGGCGTGGACATGGAGGGGCTGTTCGTGCCCACAAAGGGGACAGCGCTGTAAAGAAGGTAGAGCAAGGGCCTACAAATCCGGCGTCAGCTTTTTAGGAAAGCCGATGCGCTGACCTGCAGAACAGCTGGGGGCAGTGAAGAATTTTGGATTTTCTTCACTGACCCTGCTTATGTTCTGTTAAAAGGGGTTGGCCCAGGCAGGACGCACATCAGGACTGTGCATACGGCTGCGTCAAATTTCCTTTGGCGCTTCGTCACGATAAACCATGACTACTTCCACACCGTTTTCATCAGTATAAACAGCGAGCATATCGCCTTCGGCAATCTCTGAGGACTCTATATCAGAGACGGTTTCATTGCTGCATTCCTTCACCACAGTTTCAGCGGCGAGCGTATATTCTTCTGTTTCAGTGGTTTCCACATAGTTGGAAAGCTCTATGGAAGCTGCGTCTGTAATGGGCTCACCCCCCGCGCTGTCTATTGGGGCGTAAAGGGTAAGAGAGAGGGTACTTTCTGCTACTCCGGTCACCTTGGCGATTTTTACGTCCATAGATTTTTCAGGTTCTACAGCCTGATCGGACTCCGAACTACTGGAGTCTGAACTACTGGACTCCGAGCTGCTGGGTTCCGAACTGCTGGGCTCTGAACTACTGGGCTCTGAGCTGCTGGGCTCTGAACTACTGGGTTCTGAGCTGCTGGGTTCCGAACTGCTAGGCTCTGAACTGCGCGATGCAGAACTGCTGCTTGTGCTGGAGTTTCCCGAGGTACTGCTGGTACAGGCAGATAAAAACAGGGTACACATAAGCGCCACCATTGTAATGATCCAAATCTTCAGTTGCTTTTTCATAAACTCATTCCTTTCAAAGGTGATTGGTACGGGAATCTGTTCTCTTCTCCCGACGTCTATATAATATACATTCGGGCTAAAGGCAGACTAAATTTCAGTGTAGCCAAACTTTAAATCTTTTTTGAACAACTAACAGCAAGGCGGCCGGCTGTTTATTTTATCAAATCCTATAAATTGTCTCAGGCGCAGTCCGCCATTTTGGACTGCGCCTGAGTAATCTATCTATACAACCACTGACCGGCTATTGCCAAACGTGCGTCCTTGCAGGCTTATCCAGGGCTTTTGTCCTGACGTCAATTCTGCACATAACCGGATCATTTTAAAGCCGTCAAGCTCTCAGTGGGTTTTTCAGGAAAGTGGGAAATATTTTGCTCTGCTGATATGATATTGGAATTGCCTAAAGCTGTGCTAAAGGATGACGTAAATGGAATGTGAAAAAACGGCGAAGGTTTTTGTCTATTTCAGAATCACCTTAAACCCGATGATATCCATTCCCCTTTTATAGGCGGTAATATCTCCGTGATGCTTTTGGGCAACGGCCTTGGCAATGGATAGACCAACCCCAAAACTTCCCGTATAACTTCTGGCTTTATCCGCCCGGTAGAATCGGTCGAACAATCGGTTCAGCTCAGCTGATCCTACTGCCTGATAAGTGTTTTCTACGGTTAAAACAGGATATCTCCTGGCAGACAGTTCAATGGATATGTTCCCTCCTGGGTCACAGTATTTCACCGCATTGTCCAGAAGGATGGCGATAAGGCGGCGGATCAGCCCTTCGTCCCCGCGGTATGGGACGGGGGATGATACATGGAGCTGCAGCTTTTTCCCGCAGTCATCGGAAAGGGAGATAAACTCAGAAACGGTATCCGACACAACCTCCGCCAGGTCAAAAGAAGAGATTTCCAAATTGGGCTGATCCTCATCCATCCGGCTGAGGGCGGTAAGCTGGTTGACGAGAGCCCCCATCCGCTCCCCTTCGCAGCGAATGTCCTCCAGCCATTCGCTTCTTCCGATCTCGCTTTCCAGAATATCAAGGTTGGAAAGAATCAGCGTAAGGGGCGTCTTCAGCTCATGGCTGGCGTCGGTAATGAACTGCTTTTGTTTTTGATAGCTTTCCGCAGCAGGGCGGACCGCTTGTTTGGAAAAGATAACAATGAGAAAGAGTATTACAAGTCCGCTTCCTGTTAAAACCAGCAGAGCGTTCAGAATAAACTGCCGTGTCATCGCCCAGCTCATGCTTCCGTCTACAAAAACAATGGAATACCCTTGTTCTACAGCCACTACTTTATATCGATAGTCGGAGATCCACCCCCGTTCATCTCCGCGATTTAGAATCTCTCGGGTGTGCTGCTTTGCCTGATCAATGGTAACGGAGGAGATGAATTCAATGTTTTCCCGCATAAATTGGTATTCTTTGTCAACCCATACCGTAAAAAAGCGGGTGCTGAACTCTGTTTCCGGCGTGAAGATTTCGATAAAAGGGAACCTGTCAGAAGGGTAGTCCCGGTCAGGGTCAAAGGGAGGAAACATGCCGTCATTTTCGGAAATCGCGTCTGTCAGCATGTCCATGGCAGCGTTTAACTGCCGCGTTCCAATTACGTAGATAGCAAGGAAAATCAAGGAAAGGACAGCGGTGACGGAAACCGCGCTTAGAAATATCATTTTTTTCCGAAGGGAATCTATCATATCTTGCCCTCCAAAACATAGCCGCCGCCCCGGACAAACCTGATCTCCAAAGGGGCTTGGATGGAATCCAGCTTTTTACGGATATTGGAGATATGCACCCAAACTACGCTTGCGTCCACGCTGGAGTCCCAGCCCCAGATATGGGTGATAAATTTATCCGTTGAAATGAGGATTCCAGGGTTTTGCATCAGCATTTCCATGATCTGGTATTCCTTCCCGCTGAGGCCCTGGGAGCGCCCACAATATTCAAGCTGGTAGGTGGAACGATTGAGTTCTACATTTTGGTAAGAGAGCAGATCCGGGACATAGTTATCCTTCCTGCGCAGCATTGCCCGAACTCTGGCTAAAAGCTCGGAGGTTGCAAAGGGCTTGGGGAGGTAGTCGTCCGCTCCGGCATCAAGCCCCTCCACCCGTTGGGAAACCTCACTTCGGGCAGTGAGGAGAAGTACCGGGGTTTTCATTCCCATCTTCCGCAGCCTTTGGAGGACTTCAATGCCATCCATACCGGGCATCATTACATCCAGTACAATTCCGTCGTATTCTCCTGTTTGGGCATAGGAAAGGGCAGCATCTCCCGCCGCTACGCCGTCGACGATAAATTTATTGTGTTCAAAGATGTGAAGCAGGGATTTTAATAACTTTGGATCGTCCTCCGCGATCAGCAAACGCATGATAATACCTCCATTGTTTCAATGATACCATATCATACCATAAGCCACTTAAGAAAAGCTAAATTTGGGGACGTGCCCTTTGGTTATCTATGATAGATTATTTTCTACTAACCATCACAATAATTTGCCGGGCCTGCTTATCCCTTGAGATGGGCAAGTAGAGCAAATTATCACAATAATTTGTCACGCTTGCCCATTCCTAGAGATGGTCATGTAGAACCCTTGAGACGGGTAAATAGAGCATGTGATTAAGACAATACAGATTTCACCTGGACAACAAAATTTTTCGATAAAAAAGGATGTATTATACAAATTGTATAGCACATCCTTTCAAATCTGTTTAAACGGAAAGCCGCTGGATATCTTCTATCAATGCTGAAACATCCTCATCCCGTGTCGCCCAGCTGGTACAGAACCTTACAATGGTTCTGCCGTCCCCGTCGGGGCCCCATACCTCATAGGCGTATTTTTCTCCCAGCTTTTCCATCTGTTGGCTGGTGAGTACCACAAACTGCTGGTTGGTGCGGGATGCCCCGTATAGGGGAATTTTCTTTTCGACAAAGGCCTCCCGAATGGCAAGCGCCTGCCTGACAGCTTTTTTGCATATCTCAAAATACAGTCCGTCAGTAAAAAGCGTATCAAACTGGAGCCCCAGCAGACGTCCCTTGGCCAGCATACCGCCTCGCTGTTTTATCATGTACCGGAAGTCCTGCACAAGATTTGGGTTGGGGATCACCACCGCCTCCCCAAACAATGCCCCGCATTTTGTGCCGCCAATATAAAAGATATCGCTCAATTGGGCGACGTCCTGTAAAGTTAAATCACTGTCCGGGCTTGTCAAGCCGTATCCAAGCCGTGCGCCGTCAATGAACAGCGGCAGGCTATACTCCCGGCAGGCTTCTTTCAGCTCAGATAACTGGGCCTTTGTGTAAAGTGTCCCATTTTCAGTGGGATAGGAGATGTATACCATTCCCGGCTGAATGGTGTGCTCCCTGATTTCGGAACCGAAATGTTCCAAGCAGTATTGCCGCACCTGCTCCCCAGTAATGGTTCCATCCTGGGAAGGCAGCGACAGCACCTTGTGTCCTGAAGCTTCAATAGCCCCTGTTTCATGGCAGTTGATGTGCCCTGTCTCCGGGGAGAGCACCCCTTGCCAAGGGCGGAGCAGGGAGGCGATTACCGTTAGATTGGTCTGCGTACCGCCTACCAGAAAGTGGACCTGGGCCTCCGGAATGCCGCAGGCATCCTGTATCTTCTTTCGGGCCGATTCGCTGTACTTGTCCGTTCCGTAGCCAGGGGTCTGCTCCATGTTGGTCTGATTCAGCTTGTCCAGTATTTTGGGATGACAGCCTTCTACATAGTCGCATTGAAAATAAATCATACTTTTTCCTCCCATGTGAGAATACACTCGATTTCCCGCTTTTATATTAGGATACGTTCCTCTATTGGGATTGTCAAGCTCCTTTCGGTAATATTCCCCTGGCTGAAAAAGGAAGGCCGGAATATGCCCTATTGGCCCCCGTCAGATTTCTATGACCTTTAGTTCCTTCCCCAGCGTGTAAGCATAGCGTATGCTGAATACGGTTCCGCCCTTCTCCCTTCCGTCGTAGACGGCGATTACACAGTCGGACTCGGATATCATATAGCGGTTGCGGACAAAAAAACTGTTGACGGAATATTTTTCACACAGGACATGTACCGCGCTGCAGCATGCAATCATTTTTTGAAAGAACGGGTCCTTATTTTTCAGCTGTGACGCATATGGAATTGCAGCTTCCAGGATGATATTGGGATATTCCGCTTTTGCTTCAGTGACAATAGAAGCAAAGATCAAATCTGTTCCCTCGGCAAAGCCGGAAATAAATCGTGTATATCCGCTTCTTATGGCAGCCCCGACAGCTTCCCTCAATTCAGCTTCCACATAGGCCAGCTTATCGGCAGGTATATCCCGGTGGCCGGTAACACAGCAGCTCCTTTTTTTCATAATGAAGTTTCTCCTTTCTGTATATCCGGAATAATATGGACAATATTGCCTATAACACTACTATCCCATTATAGGCAATAATGGATGTATAGGCAAGTACCAAAGGAGGTTCCGTTATGATTTCTTATGCGCCGTTGTGGGAAACAATGAAGCGGAAAAAAGCTACCACCTATACGTTACAGGTAAAAGGTGAAATCAGCAGTTCAACGGTGCGCAGGTTAAAGGCAAATGAGTCAGTCTCTACCAATACGCTGGATGCGCTGTGTAAAATTTTAAACTGCGAAATAAGCGATGTCATAAAATTTCAGCCCGACGAAAAATAGCAGAGGATAAACGATACGCGCTTATCCTCTGCTATTTTATTTTCCTTACCAAAAGATTCATATCCATCAGTATCACCATCATTTTCGTGGCAGAGGCTTTTGAACAGTTTAGAGCCTTTGCCACAGCCTGTATCCCCACATCCGGCGTAGTTTTACCCAATTCATAGATCGCCAGCAGATAGCGAAGATGGGTTTCCCGTAATTCTGCCATTAGAATCTATCCTCCTTAAAGGGAAAAGGCATGAGCAGATCCTACTGCCCATGCCTTCCCATCGTGTCTTGCTGATAGTTTTAGTGACAGCCGCGGCAGTTCCCGCAGTCACCGTTACAGCCTCCGCCGGATTTGTGAGACTTCCACAGGGACCGAACAGCCAATCCCACAACGGCAGCCAAAACAGCAATTACAATGATATTTCCCAATATAACTGGCATGATTCGCAGCTCCTTTCTAAGCCGGTCACTTTGCAGCAGCAGCCACCGAACTTAACGGACGGGCGTGATCCTTCCCCTGATAGCCCCTGCGGAACAGCAGGTACAGGATCCCCGCCAGCAGGACC
>CATJCP010000110.1 GCA_949737515.1 uncultured Oscillospiraceae bacterium
ACCTCATACCCGTGAATCGTCCCATTGGTCTCATTTATCTCAACCGTCGCCCCCGCTTCCCGCAGCTTCTCTCCATATTGAACGCCCTCATCATGGAGGCAATCAAATTCAGCGGTTTCGATATAGGTGTCTGGAATCATCGGGGGCAGGGCACTTTTCATCGGGGAAGCGCTGCGCATATCCTCTGTATTCCTGCAATAATAGGACCACATCCGCCTGTTGTTTTCTGCGTTCCACAATGGGGTATCCAAAAACCTTTTCATGGAATCCGTCTGCATGGCCGCATCTGTGACAGGGTATATGAGCATTTGGATACATGGGCGGTTTAAGCCTTCATGTTCGTAACGGTTGCAGATCAACGCGGCAAGTGCCGCGCCGGCGCTATCACCAGCAATGCCAATCCTGGTAGGGTCGATTCCCAATTCCTCCGAGTGATACATAATGTATCTGTATAACGCCAGAACATCTTCATATGCCGCCGGATATGGATACTTAGGCGACAGATGATAATCCGGGAAAAAGACCCTGCAATTTGCCTTTTGCGCATACATACAGGCGAGCTTTTTGTGACAGGCGGCGGCCTTATAGCTGAAAGCACCGCCATGGGCATAGAGCAGGCAAGGGAGCTTTTCCGCTGCGTTTGACGGTTCAAACAGCTCCGTCTGAAAGGGGAGGCCCTGATAGCCCTGAATCACAAATTCCCTTCCGGCAACTCCTTTGGGGACCCTGGTGAGGCGGAGGGACACCGCTTGAAAGATATTTGCCAATCCTATCATCGTTTTATGATAGGGAATTTTGATTGCGAAGGGCCGTAATTCGGGGTGAATTAGGTTTTTGTAGTTCATAAAAAACTCCATCTTAATATTCGCCCATATCCTTATACTTATTTAACGCAGCAAGCCAGTCATGGGATTTTCCATGAAAGCATTCAGGGTTGACCGGGTAATGAATATTATAAAGATATCCCGTCTCGCCGTATCTGCCCTGGCGGTTTTCATCTAAATGCTCCTCATCACCGCAGATGTTCACCACCTCCAGGCACATCAAAACATGGGTGCTGCCTTCCACAATCTCCCGCTCCCATAAAAACCGACATTCGAGATTCAGAAAACATTCCCGAATGCGCGGAGCGTTTACTTTTGACGCCGGTTCGGCGGTAAGGCCGGACGCAGTAATTTCATCAACGTCAAAGCGATTGTTGGAGATTGTTTTCTGGCACTTGTCGTAAATCTCGGAGGATGGAAAATTCAGCACAGCTTCGCCTGTTTCATGTATCGTCTGATACAGATGGCCGGATTTGTTCACGCTGGAAAGGACAGCATAAAAGCCTTTGGTATCACCGTTAAAACAGGCCCAGGACTGCAAACAGGCATTGGGTTTTCCGTTGGATTTATTAGAATCCGGGTTATTTCATCACAGTAACGAATTATTTTTTGCAGTATAATTTGTTCTGACTTTTTTCCTCTCATACAGTTTCACCTCATCTCTGGCCACCTCTGCAAGAAAGCCCTCATCCTTGATCGCGTTTTTCATCACCAAATCGACATGACAATGAAAGATATCCTCCAGGTCTGCAATCATTCTGCAGTATGAAAGAAGCCCCTTCATACTGCCCTTTTGTATCAGAAAATCCAAGTCGCTTTTTTCATCGGCATCACCTCTGGCATAGGAGCCAAAAAGGCTAAGCGAATCCACTTCATAGCGAATTGCAATCGGTGTGGCTTTCGCTTTGATTTCATCTATTGTATATTTCATGCTCACAACCTCCCTTTTGTTGCCCATTCATACAGTCCCATTATACAAGATTCACAACAGGATTTCAAACCACATAAAAATTAGTCTCCCACGCCGGGATATATGGGTGATGTCTCAAATAAAACCGGTAATCCGGGTTCAGGCTGTGGAGATACAGCGGCAGTCTGAACAAATCATCGCTGCGGTGGTAGGCACTGAGGATTATTTTGGGGCGGCAGCGAAGAATGGTTTCCCGGCTGCCTTGAAGTGCTTCCTGCTCCGCGCCTTCCACATCCAGTTTTAACAGGGTAGGGGAAAGGCTTTCCTGCTGCAAAAGATGG
>CATJCP010000111.1 GCA_949737515.1 uncultured Oscillospiraceae bacterium
AGAACGTAATAGCGGTGGTTATGATAATGGAGCTGTTCCCGCAGGGATCCCATACGGGCGCGGATTTCCTCCAACTGGGCAGATCCGGCTTCCATGGCAAAGCCTCCTTTAAGAATAACTGTTTTTTCCGGGAATGTTTTCCGGAATACGCTACTATTGTAGCATATTCCAATTGGTTTTATCAACATAAGAAAAACATTTTTTCGTTTTAATGGCCCGACCCAGCCGCACAAAGAACAAAGCGGGATATGCAGCTGCATATCCCGCTCCAAAAGCTATTTTGTGAAAACCTTGATCAGAATCCCTATCACAGCCGCTGCGGCGACAATTGCAATCAGCACCAAAACCTGCCTTGTTCTGCTGCCCTGGTTTGGGTTTTCCACTGTCTGCTCTGCGGAAGTCTCTGAAAGTTCCGATTCCTCCACAGGTTCCTGTTCCTTCTCATCATCGCTGCTGCCAGGCTCCTCTTCTCCGTCAACCAGCTCATCGGAGGATGGCTCTTGGGCTTCCTGCATACTCTCTATCTGGTCCTCCGGCGGGACCGCGATTCCGGCAGTTCCAGAACCAGGGGCAGCTGCGCCAAAGGTTCCCGTGCTCCCTGGTGCGGCATTCCCTCCGGAAACAGCTGTACCTCCAGTGCCAGCCGCCTTTTCAGGCTCCCAAAGATTTTTGCTGGTAATCACATATTTCATTCCCTCATCCAGAGTAAAGGTGACCATCCCGTCTGAATCCACCTGGGCACTGCCTTTATATTCAAGGGTGGCTTCATTTTCATTGTAACAGGCCAAGTACACAGTCTCTCCTGCATATTTGGTTCCAACCTTGTAGGAAAGGGACGCCTTGCAGGGGAACGAACCGCTATGGGCAATTTCAAACTGGGCCAGGTCAGTGTTCCCCACCGCTGCAGAGATATTCTTATAGTTGATCTCCTCCACGGAAAGATTGTAGTAGATCCGGGTTCCCGGCATGGAAACGCCGTCTCCTACATGGAAAGTCCATTTGTAGTCTCCATAGTCCAGAACCAGGGAATCGGCTCTATCCGCCGCCCGGCGGAAAATTTCCCGGCCTATTACCTCATTGTCATCTACAAATAAAGTGATGGCATTTTTGGTGGTCTGCCCGGAAACATGGCTCCAGTTCAAAACCGTCCGGTTGGAGGTGGTGCTCCCTGAATTGGAGACATTTCGGTCTGAATCCTCGGAACCACCGGCGCCGCCAGCACCGCCGGTCGCGCCAGAGGAGCCGCCGCTGCCCGTATCAGATGCAACGATGCGCAAAGAAGGCTGAAAAACCGTTTTATCCTGGGCGTTATCCAGGGCAATCATCTCCTCCCCCAGGGAGAACTTGGATGCCGGGACAGACTGGCGGAAAGTAAGCTCCGCCAGGTCCGCGTTGTTGCTGTTGGCAATGGGGCGCAGACGGTCAATATAAACGGTCAGCACCGTTTTTCCATCTTCCTGTCTGGAATTGACCTGCTGGAAATGGGCGGTGGAGTTGTCCCTCCACTGCACATCCGGGGCGTCAATCTTCCCATTTACGC
>CATJCP010000112.1 GCA_949737515.1 uncultured Oscillospiraceae bacterium
CTGCTCCCGCTGTGTGGACGTTTGCTGGCACGAAGGCATTGAGCTGAAAGGCGGCAAAGCCATGAAAACCGACAAGTGCATTGGCTGCGGCTACTGCTTCCAGGTCTGCCCGACTGGTTCCCTGGAAGTGGAAACCGGGAAAATCCTGGCCTCTGTGTTTGACGAGATGGAGGGATAAGCTGTGGTACCTATTCGTGTTTTGCTGGTGGGAATCGGCGGCTATGGCGTGAATTATGTGGAAGCGCTTTTAGGGCCGGATAAACCCGTCGGGGTAGATGTGGTCGGGGTTGTTGACCCTGTGGCGCGGCGTTCTAATGCCTGGGGACTGGTTGAGTCCGCCGGAATCCCTGTTTTTGACGATATTGAAGGATTTTATGGCAGTAATTCCGCTGACCTTGCGGTGATTTCTTCTCCAATCCATTTTCACGCTGCCCAGGTCGTCGGATGCCTGAACCATGGAAGCAACGTGCTTTGTGAAAAGCCTGTGGCACCCCTTTACAGCCAGGCGCTGGAAATGGCGGAAGCCGAGAAAAAGAGCGGGAAATTTGCCGCGGTAGGTTATCAGCTCAGCTATTCCCGCGACGTGCTTGCATTGAAGCAGGATATTTTAAACGGGGTGTATGGAGATCCAATCCTCTTTAAAGCTGCTCATGCCATGCGCCGGGGAGCTAAGTATTATGCCCGCAGCAGTTGGGCGGGACGGAAAGAAGTCAACGGAACCCCTGTCTATGACAGCCCTTTGAGCAACGCCTGCGCCCATCAGCTCCATAATATGCTGTTCCTTCTGGGGAACCGTTTGGAAACTGCCGCTAAAATAGAAGTGACGGAAGCAAAGCTGTACCGCGGGAACCCCAATGTGGAAAACTTTGATATTGCCGCTGTCCACGGCCGGACGGAATCAGGGGTAAAGGTTCAATACCAGACCGCCCACCCGCTGGAATCCAAACTGGGGCCAATGAGTTTATTCCAGTTTACCAAAGGGGAGATTCGCTCTGAAAGGGATGGCTTTGTAGGGTATTTAAAGGATGGGACGATTGTTGATTACCATCAGATTCCGAGGGGGCACCGGATGCAGAAGCTGTATGATGCTTTAAACTGCGTCCACAATGGGACAACCCCTGTCTGTACCATTGAAACAGCAATCCCCCATGTGCTGGTGTTTAACGAACTGCAAAAATATCCTGTTGTCCCTATTCCTGAAACGCAGGTGCATTACTGGGAACAGGATGGGGATCGTTTCTGGTCGGTGGAAGGATTGGCGGATAAAATGCGCCGTTCCTATGAATCAGGGATTATTTTGTCCCTATAACAAGGAGGATGCCTATGAACCCTCAGATAAAACCGCAGGAGTTATTGTTTGACCGGCTTGATTTCTCCTTTCCTGGTTTGGAAAAGGCAAAGGAACTGCTGGAAAGCGGCGACAAAGAAGGCTGTATGGCGGAGATCGTCCGCCACTTTGCCACCCGTGAAAATCCAAAATATCTTTTTGAACGCAGCGAAATGGAAAAGCTGGACGATCCCGAAACCTTTGTGGAAGCCCAGAAAACCCTTGACCATGATATTTATGGCTACAAGTTCGACGGGCCCATAGACTGGCATTTTAACCCTACTGCTGACACTTCCAGGGACAACGAATGGAGCTGGTCTTTGTTCCGGCTGATTTACTGGCAGCCTTTGGCGCGGGCTTATGTCCTTACCGGGGACGAGAAATATACCAGGGAGTTTTTGGCACAGCTCCACAGCTTCTATGAAAACTGGCCGGTAAAGCCCTTTATGGAGGATGCCACCTTTGAAAAGACTTTCACCTTCCCCGGCCATGCCTGGCGCACCATTGAAACGGCAATGCGTTTTTATACAACATGGATGCCCTGTTATGTGGCGTTCCGCACCTCCAAGGAATGGGACGGCGAAAGCTGGGCGATTTTCTTGAATTTAATCTGCGACACAGCCGAATTTTTAATGGGGCATTACTCCAACCACAACCGTTCCAGCAACTGGCTGACCATGGAATCCAGCGGGCTGTTCCAGTGCGGGCTGCTGTTCCCGGAAATGAAAAATTCCAAGGAGTGGTTCCACACCGGCTATCAAAGGGTGATGCACGAAATCAAATATTCCTTTGACAACGACGGAATCCATATGGAGCGCACCCCTATTTACCATCTGGTGGCGGTAATCGTTTACCTGCAAGCCTACCGGCTCTGCCTGAAAAACGATATCCCGGTTCCGCCTTATGCCCTTTCCATTTTTGAACGGGCAGCAGAATTTGTAATGTACCACATCAAGCCTGACCTTTCCACCCCCATGATCGGCGACGCTGACCGGGACGATCTCACCACCCGCCGGGCGGATACCTCTGTTTATGAGGGTATGAACCTTTCCTTTGACCCCTATGATCTCAACGAAATGAGGGCATTCTACCGGGTAATGTATGAACTGACCGGGCGGGAGGATTTCCTGTATTTTGCCACCTGCCGCAAGGAGGGGAAAGCCCCTGAAAAGCGAAATTACATCAGCGCGGATGCCGGATTCTTTGTCATGCGTTCCGGCTGGGGGGAGAAGGACAACTATTTCCACCTTCATGGCGTTGCATTGGAGCGGGGGGAGAGAAGTACCCACTCCCACAATGACCAGGGACATTTGGAACTGCATATCAGGGGGGAGGACATCCTTCAGGATACCGGGCGGTATATTTACCGGAGTTCCATCTGGAAGAATTGGCGGGCTTATATTGACTCCGCCAAAGCGCACAACACCCTGGAAATTGAGAGCCACCGGATGGGCGCGGTTCCTGACACTGACGAGAGGATACGCGGCGTTCGCACCCATTGCCACCACTTTGAAGAAACAAAGGATTACCAGTTGATTGATATTTCCCACAACGGCTATGCCTTTATGGACGATCCCATTTTCCACCGCCGCCGGGTTGTTGCCTTGCCAGGGGATGTGTTCGTCATTGACGACCAGATTACTGGCTTGGGCATGGAGGAACATGATTTTAATCTGTATTTTAACTTTGCACCTGGAAAGCTGAACCCTGTCGGGAATGGGGTTTGGGATTATACCACAGCCAAAGGGACGGCATATCAGATGATCACCCTGGGCGGGCATGAAAGCGAAATTTTAGAGGGCAGCGAAGACCCCATAGGCGGATGGGTTTCCTATGGGTATCCGATCCGCCAGCCTGTCCCGCAGCTCCGCATTACCAAGCATGGGAAAGCGCCGCAAAGGTTTATTACAGTGGTTGCTCCTGCCGGTATAGTGGTTTCAGGGGATTATGACATGAAAAAAGCGGTTTTGACCATTAACGGAAAAACTTTGACATTGGAGCCGGAGACGGTTTCTGTTTCGGAATAGAAAGGACGATATTTTTATGAAATTCGGTATCTGCACATCCATTGAAAACATCCTTCAGCTTGAGGAGATGGGATTTGATTATATTGAATGTGGGGTTTCCAAGCTGGCTGGGCTTTCCGATGAGGAGTTTGCCTCCTGGAAGGCGCAGGCGCAGAAAGCCTCTATCCCTGTGAGCTGTTTTAACGTGCTGTTTCCCAAAACAATCCGGCTGATAGGGGCTGAGTACAATAAAGAGGAAACCGCGGCATATCTGCATAAGGCCCTTTCAAGAGTCCAGGCTATGGGCGGGACAACGGTTGTTTTTGGCAGCGGCGGGGCTAGGAAACGCCCTGACGATGTGGATTTCTTTTCCGCTTACCGCCAGTTGGTTGAGGTGACAAAACAGATTGGGGAGATTGCCGATCAGTACGGCGTTACTATTGTCATTGAACCGCTGAACCGGGGGGAAACCAACATGATAAACTCCATGGCAGAGGGCGCGCAGCTTGCGGCGGATGTGAACCTGCCTAACGTCAAGCTTTTGACGGACTTTTTCCATGTTGCCAAAGACGGGGAGCCGGTGGAAGATGTGGAGCGTATCGGGGCGTTTGCACATGTGCATATAGCTTCCGGGAAAGGCCGGCTGTACCCATTGCCGGGACAGGATGAGCAGTATCCCCTGTTCTTCCAGTGCCTGAAAAAAATCGGGTATAATGGCCGGGTGAGCATTGAGGGCAAAACAGAGGACATGGCAAAGGATGCCCCCATTGCATTGGCTTATATGAAGGGCCTGGCTGGGGAATAAGGAGGAAACACCCCATTGAAATCGGAGACGCTCTTGGAGTCAACCGCTGCAATACACCTTTTATCCTGGACTGGAGGAAATTGGGTTAACCTGCCTGTTGACCAAGAGAAATTCTTTCAAATGCTGATGGAAAAGGCAGGGGAAGCTTTTATCTCTGATCAAAAATAGTAAGTAAAAACCGGTTCTATGGTTCATTGGCCCATAGAACCGGTTTTGGGGTGTAAAGGCTATTTTTCCTGGGCGGGGCAGCTTTGGCATCGTCGGCGAAAATCTTTTCAATGCTAAGTAAGATACCGCCCCATGTGGAATACTACTTGACGGAAAATGATTGCATTTTCAGGGAATCATATGCTATAATTAACTTACAGAAATTAACAGAATTTGGAGTGAATCATATGACAGAAAAAGAAACGGCTGAAATACGCCGCCGGTTCCGCCCGGATAAAACCAACATCACCTTCCTACGCGGATGCTATGTAAACGACAAAGGGGAGATCGTGTCTGAATTCCGCCAAGCCCTGTCCTCTATGCAGGAGCAGGAGAGGGAAAATATGATGTCCCTTTTAAAACGGAGCCTTTCAGGCACAATGGGGAGAAATCTCATTGACATCTCCTTTGCCACCCAGCAGGTTGCAGGCAGTGAGGAGCACTCCCTTTTGATGAAGCTTAGGGATTCCGCTCTGGAAGACGACGAGGCGGTCCATCTCTTTTTCCAGAAGGCGGCAGATTCTGTGAGCATGGAAGGGGATTATCTCATTCTTCTGGCGTGTGAATCCTACGACGTTCCCCGCAGGGGAAAATCTCTGGATGAGTTGGAGGAGGAATCCCCAGAGGTCTTTTCTTATTTTATATGCAGCATATGTCCTGTAAAAATGTCTAAGCCCGTTTTAAGCTATTCCCATGCACAGAACGAATTCCACAACTGCAATGTGAACTGGTTGGTTTCAGCGCCAGAGCTGGGGTTTATGTTCCCCTCCTTTGACGACAGGGCTGCCAATATTTATGATGCGTTGTTCTACACCAGGAGAATTACAGATGGATACAGAGAGTTTATTGATGCGGTCTTTCATACGGATATCCCCATGCCTGCCGCCGAGCAGAAGGAAGCGTTTGACACTATTTTGGTAGAGGCCCTGGATAAGGACTGCAGCCTTGAGGTGGTCCAGGCAGTCCATGAACAGATCAGCGATATGATGGAGGACCATAAAGCCAGTAAGGAGGAAGAGCCCCTCACTGTTTCCAAGCAGGCGGTTAAAAATGTATTGTCCTCCTGCGGCGTTGCCGAGGAACACATGGCGGCCTTTGAAGAGAAGTTCGATGAACAGTTTGGCGCGGACGCCGGGCTGAGCCCCCAAAACCTGGTAAATGTCAAAAAGTTTGAGCTCTGCACCCCGGATGTGACCATTCAGGTAAAACCGGAATGCAGGGACTTGGTGGAGACCAGGATGATAGACGGAATCAAATACATATTGATACGAGCCAACGAAGGAGTAGAAGTCAACGGCGTAGATATCCAAATTTCGGAATAGAGACAGCGGGGCAGTATTCTGTCCCGCTTTCCCTTTGTATGGTCCATTATGTTAATCATTTGCCCTACTTGCCCATTTCGAGTATGGGCAGGTAGGGCAAATGATCTTGTTAGTGTGAGGACTCTATGGGCGTAATGGCGGGGAATGGTGCAAAACCACCTCTGTTTCTGTCAACTATGACAAAATATTTTCCAATTCCGAAAAAGGGGCTGTCAAAAGACTGTAAATGATGCTATAATAGAGAATGGTATAGTCGGTTTTTATGCCGAAATACAAACTGCGAATCACAACCCACAACCCGGCGTGACAATTTCCAGATTTTCTTCTGTGGTTTTCCGAGATCTGTAAATCAAGATTAGATGTAGGTGATAGATCCTTGGCTGATATGATAGATATCCACTGCCACATACTCCCCGGATTAGATGACGGAGCAGAAGATTTGGATACTTCTTTGGAGATGGCGGCATTGGCGGCGGAGAGCGGTACCCGCATTTTGGTGGCTACGCCCCACTGCAATATCCCCAACGAGTATATGAATTACCTCGACGAACACATCACCCAAACTTTTTTGGGACTCCAGCAGGCAATACAGCAAGAGGGAATCCCCTTGCAGCTTGCTATGGGGATGGAGGCCTTTGGAACTGACGATTTGCCCCTTCTCCTGCGTATGGGAAAGGTGGCGACCCTGAACAACACCCATTACCTGTTGGTGGAATTTTACTTTGGAGACGATCCTGACAGAGTACAGATGGTTTTGGAGGGGTTGCTGGAGGAGGGGGTGATTCCTGTTGTGGCCCACCCGGAACGGTATGAATATGTCCGCCGGGACCCAGAGCTGGCAGTTGATTGGAAGTCGATGGGCTGCCTTCTCCAGGTTAATAAAGGGAGCGTGGTGGGCAGCTTTGGCAGAGATGTGCAGGACACGGTGCATTACCTGATTCAGCAGGGATTGGCGGACGCTGTTGCCAGCGATGCCCACAGCCCTTACCAACGCACCCCCTTTATGGAAGAAGCGTATGAAATGGTCTGTGACCTGTATTCCGTTCAGGAGGCCCAACGGCTCTTTTGGGATAACCCCGCCTGTATCCTTCGGGACGAGCCGGCACTGCCTGGCAGGCAGCGGCGGAGAGACTGGCGGTAAATAATATCTGGCATAACAGAAAGAATAATGAAAAGGGGAGTATAAGGCCGTAAGGCGTTGAAAGATATGAAGATAGTACGAATCGTGTTGATGAGCCTGTTTACCTTGACGACAGCATTGTTTATAGTTACAGTTCTTTTGGATCTGTTCCAAAGGGACGATACCATCCCGGAGATCCTTTGTGACTCCCCTAAGATTGTAATGAAGCTAGACGACACCGAGGAAAAACTTTTGGAAGGCGTCCAGGCTATAGACGAAAAGGATGGGGATATTACCGATAAGATCATCGTGGAGTATATTTCTAATTTTGTGGAGCCGGGAGTTGCACGTGTGACCTATGCGGTGGCGGATGAGGACAACCATGTGGCCAAGTATACCCGCAATGTGGTTTACGAGGACTATGTTTCCCCCCGTTTTACCCTGAAAAGCGACTTGGTCTTTCAGGCGGGCACAACGGTAAGCATCCTCAATTATCTGGGGGCTGAGGATGTGATCGACGGCGATATCAGCAATAAGGTCCGGGTCACGTCCAGCGATCTGGTGACCACTTCAGAAGGGGTTTACCACATTGCGGCGAAGATTTCCAACAGCCGCGGCGATACCTCCTCCTTAGAACTCCCCGTCTACGTTACCGCCAGAGATCCTATGGTCCCTGTTGTGGAGCTCAGTGAATATTTGGTCTATCTGCCGAGGGGCGGTGTTTTTCAGCCTGATCGATATTTGGAGAGCGTTACACCTGCAGGGGCTCAGGAGCCGCTGGAAAATCCAAACGTACAGGTGGATTCTCCCGTCAACATGATGCGGGAGGGAGTATATCAGGTTACATATCGCGCCTATGATGAAAACGGGCGGGAGGGCCATGCGATCCTCACCGTCGTTGTGGAAGAATAAGGGGGGAGAGAGATGAACGAACAGGATCAGCTGCTCAGTCTGGATAATCTGGAATGGCACAGTATTTTTAGGGATATCCGGCGCTATGCCTGGATGATCGTTGTGGCCATGCTCACCGCCGCTATGGGGAGCTATGTAGCTTTACACCTGATCATCCGCCCCACTTTTACCTCCAGCGCCACAATTGTGGTCAGTGCAAAAACAAACTCAGACTCTGCCTATTCGGATTTGAGAATGTCCTCTGCCATGACCAGCGCCTTTACAGAGGTCCTTGGAAGCGATTTGTTAAAGGAAAAGGTCGCAGAGGATCTGGGAGTGTTGGAGTTTCCCGGGAAATTGAGGGTGGAGGTGATTCCGGAGACAAACCTCCTGGCAATCAGTACCACTGCCCATTCTCCTCAGGAGGCCTTTGACCTGATGCAGGCGGTGATACGGGTATATCCCACCATCTCTGATTATGTCTACAGCAATGCCATGCTGGATGTGATCAGCCATCCTACCATGCCGGAGGAGGCGACCAATTTTATCCAGGACAGCATTGTGGTGGAGCTCTCTGTTTTGGCGGCTCTTGTTTTGATGACCCTTCTCATTGCCCTTCTATCCTTTTTAAAGGATACTGTAAAAACCGAGACGGCGTTCCGCAGCAAGGTTGACGCAAAGCTTATGGCGGTTGTCCATCACGAACAGAAATATGCCTCAGCCCGTTTTCAGCTGTTTGGAAAGCGGGATAAGAGCAGTATCTTAATTACAAATCCAATTGTCAGCTTTTCCTTTGTGGAAACCTTCCACAAGATCTGTACCAAGATTGAATATGCTGCCGTCAACCAGGGATGCCGCAGCATTCTGGTGACAGGCGTCACGGAAAACGAAGGAAAGTCTACGATTGCCTCCAATATTGCGCTGTCTTTGGCCCAAAAAGGGTATGCGGTTGCCCTCATTGATGCGGACTTCCGCAAACCCGCCCAGTATAAAATCTTTGAAAAAGAAGTCCCGCCGGAGCAGGAGGTGGGCATCTGCCTGTTGGGCGGCTGCAGGGACGTCCGCCGGATTGCCTATTATGATGAAAAAACCGGCATTTATATGATCTTTGGTACCAAGAAATACAACAATTCCGCGGAGTTGTCCGCCTCCGAAGCCATGGGAAAAATGCTGGAGCAGTGCAAGGAATTTGTAGACTTTGTTATTCTGGATACTCCGCCTATGATGTTGGTAGCAGATACCGAAGGCCTGAACGACCTAGTGGATGCTTCTGTCTTGGTGGTACGCCAGGATGTGCCCTATACATCAGATATAAACGATGCGGCGGATGTGCTCCGCCAAAGTAAAGGGGTTTTCCTAGGGTGTATTTTCAACGACACCCCAATTACTTCATTGCCGGTAACCAGCTATGGGCATTACGACCATTATGGGAAGTACGGCAAATACGGATATGGGTATGGAAAGTATGGGAAATATGGAAGGGGAAGCTCTGCCGCTTCGGAAAAAGGGGTGGAGGTTGCCAGCGCCCTTGGCGGGAACAGCCACAGCCAGCACAGTGCAAAGCGTGCAGTGGCCTCCAATATGTTCAGCCAATCCGGCGGATACCGGGATTGGGATGAAAAGATGCGGGAGAGCATTGAAGCGGAATATGAGCGGTTGTCCAAATCCCACCATTCCTCCAAGAATTCTTCCTCTCAAGAGGAGCCGGTTGTGCCGAAGAGCGAGCCTCCAAAGGCTGGCTCGGCAGTTGGGGCTGCTTCCAAGAAAGATGAACTGCAAAAAGGCCGCATCCCAAGCATAGCGGTGCCCCAACCCCAACGGAGGGAGGGGCAGAAGAATCCCCTTTTAGGACGGGAGCCTTCCAGGAAGAGGGAGAGTCTGCGAGATGAACTGGCACAGCTGGACTTCCCAAAGGATGGGGCTGGTTTGAACCTAGACAATATTTCATCTGAGCATGGTTCCTCCTCTGAGCTGTCTTCTGCTGCAAAGGGCAGTACTGCCCAGAAGAGGGCCGGTGCACAGCCGGCCAGAGCATCCTCCCGGGCAGGGAGTGTTTCTTCCCAAGCCCAAGGCAGGATACAGCCTCCTGTCCTTTCCAACCCGTCTGTATCTCCCAACCGTCCTTCCTCTCAGACAGTCCCTCCTCAGACAAGGCGGACAGCAGAGAGGACGCCCAATCCTAGTCCCTCCTCCATTCCCCCTTCCTCCGGCGGTCTGCGCGGTGGACAGGATATCTCGGATATTGAGATTGATCTTTCCATGCTCAGCAGCAAGAAACGGGAGAGACAGGCAAATCTTGAAAATGAAAAGGAGGGATGACGATGGAAAGTCAGTACAGTTATACGGCTGGCAGGGGTTCCAGCCGGAAGGAAAGCTCTGATCATGAGGACATAGAGCACTCCTCCCACCGCAGCAGCGGATATTCCAGCTCAGGCGGTTCAGGTTCTGCCGCCCCTCATACGTCGTCCCAGGCGGGATATGACGACGGGGAGGAGGAGATCGACCTTCAAATCCTTCTCAGCGATATGTGGAAGGGCATGAAGAAGTTCTGGTGGATTGTGCTCCTTTTGTCCTTTTTACTGGCAGATATCGCCTTTGTCGGTTCCCTGATCATCTTTAAACCGGAGTATGTGGCCACTGCTACTTTTACCATCAGCACGCATGGGACCCAAAAAACCTCGGTAGGGGATATCGCCAATTATACCTATGACTACAGCTCCTCCACTGCCAGCCAAATGGCAAAGACGTTCCCTTATATCCTTCAAAGTGACTTGATGCAGGAAATTATCGCCCAGGAGATGGGAGTCAATGAGGTCAACGGGGAGATCACTGCTGACGCCACTGATAATACCAATCTTTTTACAGTGATTGTCACCAGTGACAATGCCATGGACGCCTATGAGATTTTGGAATCTATTATCGCCAATTATCATAAGGTGGCGGATTATGTTATTGGCGACACACAAGTAAATATCTTGACGTCCCCCACCATTCCGGAGGAGCCGGATAACGCCAACGATTATCTGCGCAATACAGTGATTGCTTTTTTGGCGGGGGTTTTGTTGGGATGCGGTATTATTTTCCTCTATGCCATTACCAGGAATACCATCCGCAGGGAAGAGGAAATGAAGGAAAAGCTGAATATGACCTGTCTGGGAACCGTGCCCCAGGTTACATTTAAAAAGCGGCGCAAAACCATCAATCAGGAAGTAACCATTGTAAACCGCAATTCTGGCGCAGCTTTCCAGGAGTCCATCCGCGCTCTGCGTACCCGTATTATCCGCAGGATGGGGGACAGCGGAAAGGTTTTAGTGGTAACCAGCACCCTCCCAGGGGAAGGGAAGACAACCGTCTCCCTCAATGTCGCCATCTCTATGGCGCAGCGGGATAAACAAGTGATCCTAGTAGACTGCGATTTGAGAAACCCCAGTATTGCTGAGCGCCTCCCCGCCGAAGCAGGTACAGAAATGTTTGGACTGAAAGAAGTTTTCGGCGGAGAGAAAACTGTAGAGGAATCGTTGCGCTTTATGAAGGATGAGGGAGGTTTTTACCTTCTGGCTGGGAGAGAACCAATGGATAACCCTGTTGCCGCAATGGGTTCTGGCCGAATGAAACAGATATTGGATAAGCTTTGCGAGCAGTTCGACTATGTGATATTGGATACTCCCCCCTGCGGCATTATTGCGGATGCAGCTGCGGTAGCCAGTTATGCGGATACAGCGGTCTATGTTGTCAAACAGGACTATGCTCCAGTTTACCGGATCATGGAAGGCATTCAGAGCCTTGCAGAAAGCGGTGTAAAAATGTTGGGATGTGTGCTCAACGGCGCTGAATCCGGCTTGGGAGGATATGGCCACAACTATGGCTACGGCTATGGCGGCTATGGGAAATACGGCAAATATGGCAGCTATGGCAAGTACGGTCAGGGTGGCTATGGCTACGGTTATGGCGGGAAACGGTATGGAGACGAATAAAATGCAAAAGATCTGCTGAGAAATCAGCAG
>CATJCP010000113.1 GCA_949737515.1 uncultured Oscillospiraceae bacterium
CTAATATGCTTGAAAGATTAAAAAGTGATATTAGTGTCAATTTCAAAGTTGGAGATGATAGTGTATTATCAGGATTCATAGATGATTATATTTCTATTGCCTCCGACAATTCTAATCGTAAAAAAAACGATGAAATATTATATCCGTATGTTTACAATGCTGTTAAAGAAGCATATCATAGACGAGGTGACGAGGGGAGCTCTAGCTCTACTGAGGGAAGTCAATCAACTTCTTATATTGATATAGAAGAAAAACTAGCTAAAGATGTAAGAAGTGTAAGGATATTTAGATTATGAGAATAAAAAACTTGTCTAAAATATATATTTACAAGCCTGATAAAAAACTAATAAAAGGTGAATACTTTACTAATTGGATTTTTAAAGGTGAAGATTGGTTAAATGCTCAGCAAGACATAGATGAACTAAACCGCAATAGTGCTGGTGAAATCGACTATGAAATCGTTAAACTTCGTATTGATAGAGAAGTGAATATAACTAAAGGTGATGGAATCTCTTTTA
Organism: uncultured Oscillospiraceae bacterium; assembly: GCA_949737515.1. GTDB lineage: Bacteria > Bacillota > Clostridia > Oscillospirales > Ruminococcaceae > UBA1405. The sequence continues at coordinate 519 of CATJCP010000113.1, forward strand.
GTCCTTTAGAAGTAGATGAAAATAATGTGGTTATCAATGATGGTAAACCTGATTATTTAGTTGAAAATATGCCTAAAATAGGTAAGACTACACTTTATACTTTAATTACCAATAATGGAGAATAGTTATGATAAGTGTTGAATGGAATAAAGACAATCTTAAAAGTTTTGAAAAGAAGATGGAAGCAATCATTAAGAAATTGCCTGAGGCAACTAAAATGGGCGTGAATGATTCTTTGAAAAATACCCAAGAAAAAGCTTTACAAAATAAGCGGGGAAATAAAGATGAGAAATATATTCCTATTGAGATACTAGATTTTGACAAAGGCAAAGTTGTTGGTAGAGTTTATACTGATAAAGACTTATTTTCTTATGCTCCATTTTTGGAGTTTGGGACAGGAACTAAAGCGGAGCTACCTCATATAGGTAAGACTAAAACATTTATAGCTAGTGGTTATAGATATTGGTTTTTACCTGTAGAAAAGGTAGATAGACAATTTAGTCCTGAAAGAATAGTGGTTATAGATGGGCAACAATTTTATTTGATGTTTGCTACTAAGCCATATCCATTTATGCGTCCAGCGTCTTTTTCCTCTCGTCAGGAAAATGCTGACTTAGTAAATGAAAGAATAGGAAAGTTATTGATGGAGGTATTAAAGTGAAAGAATTTAAAGTAAGTGAATTTTATGATATGGTTATATCCATATTAGAATCCATATTAAAGGAAGTAGTTAGAGAAAATCCTGATGGAAAGGCTATATTTCCGTGTATAGTAGCTCAAGCTCCTATGAGGTTGGACGAAAAGAACGGAGAAGATGTACCAATATTATCAAGATTTTCAATTACTATTGAGGCGTGGACTAAAAGAAAGTCATCTAGTATAGAGTTAGCTGATGAAATAGATAGTAAATTAAGAGGATATAATTTTACGAGAACAGGAACACCTATAGACCTTTATGACGAAAATACTATGTGTCATCGTTACGGGGGAAGCTATGAGGTGTTTTATAATGCTCTCACAAATAGTTTAGAAAAAGTTAAATAGGTAAAGGAGGAATTTTATATGACACCTAAAACAGGTACTTTGACTAAAATTTTTATAAGTGAAAAGGAATACCCAGCTGAGGCTGATTTAGATTTAATTATGTACACTGAGGAAATTCCAGCGGTAGAAGACCCAGCGGAAGCTATTTCATATCAAACTACTGATATGGACGGAGAAGAACAAAGTAAAGGTAGTAAGAAAGCAACTACTCCAGCTATTCCAGTTCTTTATAAGAGTGAACAACACGACGCTCTAAAAGAAAAAGCTGATAGTAATAAAAGCTATTACTTCTTTATTCGTTATCCACAATCTACTTGTGCCGATGGAGAACAACCTTTAGTAAAATCTTTCTCAGCTCAAATGGATTTAACTGGAGATACTATTACAGCTGGAGATATTATTAAAGATACTTTAACTCTTTATAGAAATTCTAGTGTAAGAGAATCTCACGGACTACCAGTAGCACCAGTTGGAAATTAGTAGGTGATAACTGATGGCTAAATTTAAAAATAAAAAGACGGGGCGTGTTTGGGATATTACCAATGCGGAACATCTTAAACACTTCCGTTCTAATCCTAGATTTGAGGAAGTAAAAGAAAAAAATAAAAAGGTAGAGAATCAGCCTAAAAAGGAAGATAAACCTACCGAAGAATAAAAAAATAAAAAGAAAGAGGTTTTATTATGATTTTAAAAGTAAAAGATAAAGAATATTCATTTACAGCTACTATGAAAAAGATAGTTGCTATGAATAAAAAATTAAAGGTAAAGAATTTAAGGGACGCTTTTTTTAGAGCGTTAAATAATGTTGACTTTGAGTTCTTAGCCGATTTTCTTCTAGTTTTTGCCGATGAGCCAAAAGAATTAAATAATGATTCTAACAAAGTCTATGACTTAATGGAGGCTTGGGTAAATGAAGCTACTGAGGAAGACCCAAGAAACTATGAGGACATTTATAAGCTATTAGCTGAGGAGATAAACGATAAAAGTTTTTTCGGGAAAAAGATGACGGAGAAGGAGTTGAAAGCTCAAATGGACAATCCGCTAGCCGACTTCGACATCAATCAAGTAATTTCAAATACAGCGGAAAAAGTGATGGGAGAAGTAGTAGCGGAAGAGTTCAAAGGATACAAAGGCTAGATTATATAGATTTAATATATGATTTAGAGCCTTTAGCTTACCGATTTGGAATGAAACCTCACGAGTTTTGGGATTCTACTTATAGAGAAGTTGCTTTATATGTGGAATCTCGTTCTCTCCAATATGAGCAAGA
>CATJCP010000114.1 GCA_949737515.1 uncultured Oscillospiraceae bacterium
CTCCTGCTGCATGGGGCCCTTGCCCGGCTCCAGCATCAGGGCGTGGTAGTCCATAAAGGCAACCTCTTCCAACACCACCGCGTTGTGGACCGCCTCCATAGGGTTCCGCCCCCAGGCAAAGGGCCCGTGGCTCTGCACCAGCACGGCGGGAACCTGGGCCGGGTCGATGCCCCGCTGCCGGAAGGTCTCGATAATGACGTTGCCCGTCTCCAGCTCGTACCGCCCGGCAATCTCGGCGGGGGTCATCTGCCGGGTGCAGGGGATCTCCCCGTAAAAGTAGTCCCCGTGGGTGGTCCCCAGGGCGGGGATTCCCATTCCCGCTTGGGCCCAGATGGTGGCCCACCGGGAGTGGGTGTGGACGATTCCCCCAATCTCCGGGTACTGACGGTAGAGCTCCAGATGGGTGGGGGTGTCGGAGGAGGGGCGGAGCTCTCCTTCAACTATATTTCCGTTCAGGTCGACTACCACCATCTGTTCCGGCTTCATGCCGTCGTACTCCACCCCCGAGGGCTTGATGACCACCAGGCCGGTTTCCCGGTCAACTGCCGATACATTCCCCCAGGTAAAGGTGACAAGGCCGTGCTGAGGGAGCATGAGATTTGCCCTGCAGACCTGGTCCTTTAACCGTTCCAGCATAAAAAATCCACCTTTCTGAAAAAACTTACTGATTTTGGGTGGCCTGTTTTTTCAGGTCCTTCAGCCGTTTCATCACATTGTTTGCGCCGCGGCCGAAGTAGTCGTGGAGGATATTGTATTCCGCGTAGAGCCGGTTGTAGGCCTCCACATTTTCGGGGATAGGGGTGTAAACCTCTTCCCGCAGCTTGCCCATGGCCTCCGCCGCGTCCATAACGCTGTCATACCCTCCGGCGGCTTTCCCGGCGGCCACCGCCCCAAAGATGGCGGAGCCCAGCGCTGGTCCCTGGAGGGAACCTGCGATTTTAATGGGAATGCCGATGACGTCCGCATAGATCTGCATGGTCATGGGGTCCTTCTGGGAGATGCCGCCAGAGGCGTAGAATTCCTCCACCGGCACGCCGTTTTCCCGGAAAGTCTCAATGATCTTGCGGGTGCCGTAGGCTGTGGCCTCGATGAGGGCCCGGTAGATCTCCTCCGGCTTGGTCTGGAGGGTCATCCCCAGCATGACGCCGGTCAGGTCCACGTCCACCAGCACCGAACGGTTGCCGTTCCACCAATCCAGGGCCAGCAGGCCGCTTTCCCCCACCTTTTGGGTCTCCGCCTTGCGGCGCAGATACTTGTGGATGTTGATTCCTTCCCTTTCCGCCTCGTCGTAGTAGGCCTTGGGGAGGCAGTTTTCAATAAACCAGGCAAAGTGATCCCCCACGCAGGACTGTCCCGCCTCGTATCCAAAGAAGCCGGGGAGGATGCCGTCCTCCACCACGCCGCAGATGCCCGGGACCCGTACCTCCTTGTCAGAGATGAGCATATGGCAGGTGGAGGTTCCCATGATGGCCAGCATTTTCCCGGCGCTGTCGATTTTGACGGCTGGGACCGTCACATGGGCGTCCACATTGGCCACCGCCACGGCGGTCCCGGCTTGGAGGCCAGTGAGCTTGGCTGCTGCTTCGGTCAGCTCGCCTGCCTTTTCCCCCAGGGGGGTCACAGGGCCACTGAATTTTTCCTCTATTACATTTTCCAGCCGGGGGTCAAGGGCCTTGAAGAACTCCTTAGAGGGGTAGCCCTCGCTTTTGCTCCACATGGCCTTGTACCCGGCTGTGCAGGAATTGCGGGTCTGCTTGCCGGTCAGCTGCCAGATCACCCAGTCGGCGGCCTCCACAAAGGCGTCCATGGCCTGGTAGACCTCTGGGGACTCGTCCAGAATCTGCCACAGCTTGGGGATGGCCCATTCCGACGAGATCTTGCCGCCGTAGCGGGAGAGCCAGGGTTCCCCTCTCTGGGCCGCGATCTCATTCAGGCGGTTGGCCTTGTCCTGGGCTGCGTGGTGCTTCCAGAGCTTGACATAGGCGTTGGGATTCCCCTCGTATTCCGGAAGGAAGCAGAGAGGGGTGCCGTCGGATTTAACCGGAAGGACGGTGCAGGCAGTAAAGTCGATGCCGACGCCGATCACATCGGAGGGATCGACCTTGGCTTGGGCCAGAACGTCGGGAATGGTGTGGGAAAACACGTCAAGATAGTCCTGGGGATGCTGTAGGGCCCAATCCACCCCCAGCTTGGTCCCGTTGGGAAGGGTCTCGTCCATAACGCTGTGGGGATAATCGTATACGCTGTCCGCCAGCTCTTCGCCGGTGGCGACATTGACCAGGACCGCCCGGCCCGACAATGTCCCAAAATCTACGCCGATGGAATATTTAGACATGCTGTCTACCTCCAATGTTCATTATAGTGCTATTATACAAGTTATTTGAGGTAATTGCAAGGTAATATTGGCCAGGTTTGCCTATCCTTAGATAGGTAGACAGAGCCAATGATTTAAATGGATTTTCGTGGATCAAGCTTCCAATATATTGCTTTTCGGTGGAAAAGCTGGTAAAATAATCAGGTATGCTGCGGAAAGACGGGCAGATGGGCGCAAGGCGTCCAGTGCCTTAACAATAGTAGGAGGAAACATATTGGCTGGATATATTGAACAAATAGAAAAGAGAAGGACGTTTGCCATCATCTCTCACCCCGACGCGGGCAAGACGACCCTGACGGAAAAGCTGCTGCTCTACGGTGGGGCTATCGCCCTGGCCGGGACGGTCAAGGGAAAGAAGAATTCCCGCCACGCGGTGTCCGACTGGATGGAGATCGAAAAGCAGAGGGGGATCTCGGTCACCTCTTCGGTGATGCAGTTTTACTATCACGGCAGCTGCATCAATATACTGGACACCCCTGGGCACCAGGATTTCTCGGAGGATACCTACCGGACGCTGATGGCGGCGGATTCGGCGGTTATGGTCATTGACGCCTCCAAGGGCGTTGAGGCCCAGACGAGAAAGTTGTTTAAGGTCTGTCTGCTGCGGGATATCCCCATCTTCACCTTTATCAACAAGATGGATCGGGAGGCCCGCAATCCCTTTGACCTGATGGAAGAAATTGAAAACGAGCTGGGGATTGGAACCTACCCCATCAACTGGCCCATCGGCTGCGGCAGGGACTTTAAAGGGGTTTACGACCGCAGAAGAAGGGAGATCATCTCCTTTACCGCCAATAACGGTTCCCGGGAGGTAGAAAAGCGGGAGATAGAGCTGGATGATCCGGAGCTGACCAGTCTGATTGGGGAGGAACTGCACAATACCCTGGTGGATGATGTAGAGCTGCTGGATGGGGCCAGCTATGAGTTCGACATGGAAAAGGTTCGCCATGGCAAGCTTTCCCCAGTGTTTTTTGGCTCTGCCCTGACCAATTTTGGGGTGGAACCCTTTTTGGAGGATTTCCTGGCCATGACCACCCCGCCCCTTTCCCGCAAATCGGACATTGGGGAGATAGACCCCTTTTCCAAAAATTTTTCCGCCTTTGTGTTTAAAATTCAGGCGAACATGAATAAAGCCCATCGGGACCGGATTGCCTTTATGCGCATCTGTTCCGGAAAGTTTGAGAAGGACATGGAGGTCTACCATGTCCAGGGAAACAAGAAAATGAAGCTCTCCCAGCCCCAGCAGCTGATGGCCCAGGAGCGGGAGGTCATTTCAGAGGCATATGCCGGGGATATCATTGGGGTGTTTGACCCGGGGATTTTTTCCATTGGGGACACCATCAGTGTCCCGGGAAAGAATTTCCAGTTTGAGGGGATCCCCACCTTTGCCCCGGAGCACTTTGCCAGGGTCAGCGCCAAGGACACCCTCAAGCGCAAGCAGTTTGTCAAGGGTGTGACCCAGATCGCCCAGGAGGGCGCAATCCAGATCTTCCAGCTGCCCGGGGCGGGCATGGAGGAAGTGATTGTAGGCGTGGTGGGAACCCTGCAGTTCGAGGTGCTGGAGTACCGACTGAAAAACGAGTACAACGTCTATATCAACATGGAGCACCTGCCTTACCAATTTATCCGTTGGATTGACAGCCCTGTGGAGGACCCAACCAAGCTCAACCTCACCTCCGATACCAAGGTGGTGCAGGACTTTAAAGGCAATCTGCTGCTGCTGTTTACCAACCAGTGGAATATTGGCTGGGCAGAGGAGAAGAACAAAGGGCTGGAGCTTTCGGAGTTTAACCGTTCCTAGTGCCCATGGCCGGTAATCATCTTTACAGGAAAATGCAATGCAGCAGTTTCTGCTTTATCGGCATATTTTATTAGGGATAGACGAAAGCGCATCTCTTGACTTATGCTGTTCATAGTGGAGACCTCCTTTGGGTTTGGTTTTGTTATGGTGATTTAACTACAACACAAAGGCTGCGTCTCCGCTATTTATTTTTCTCTCTGTAACACTTCTATTGTAATCCTACAAATACACAATCAAGTCGAAACATAAACGTAATGCTAAATCAAATCAATGAGAGCTGGAGACAAGAGATGAAAAAATACATGAAAGCCTTGAGCGTCTTATATTCCTATATTTCACACTATAAATGGTACTATTGGGGACTTGTTTTGATCGTTTTTTTGTCTGGCAGTTTAAATATCGTCCAGATAAAAGCTACGGAATCGCTGGTAAATATGACGCTTGCCGGTCATATTGTCTGGCCTATTATTATTTTCTTTGTTGGAATTATTGTTTTGAATGTTCTTTTTACATTTGTCAATGGACGGTTATCAACCTTGCTGAGCGTTAACGTTAATCGAAAAATAAAGGAACATATCTCCCATATTATTATTGATGCAGATTATCAATAGCTTTCTAATGAAAGAATGGGAGATCTCCTCAATACAGTCAACAATGATGTCAATGTGATCACTGGATTTATCAGCGATAATATGTGCAGTATACTATCCCAGGTAATGATGGCGATAATTGCTATCGTATATTTAATTGCGGTCAATCCTCTTTTATGCTTGATTACCTTTATATATACTCCGTTAGGCATGTTTTTTACATTTAAAATAAATAATAAAATTGGAAAAATACATGCAGATAATGTGGAAATAAAAGCGGATTCACTTTCTATCTTTGAACAATTTTTGAGCTGCATTCCAATAGTTAAGTCTTTTATGATAGAAAAGAAAGCCCTTCTAAATATACAGAGGACACAACAACAATTATTGAAAAGCAACATGAAATTAGCAAAATTCAATTCCTTATTACAAGTGGCCTGCGGTGCAATCAATTCCTTCCCCAGAGTATTGTATTTGGGATTTGGTGCGCTGTTGGTTTTTAACGGTGAAATTACATTGGGTTTATTTGTCGCTATGTACGATTTTTTGGGATATGTTATTGGCCCAAGTACTTATCTGCCCTTTATGATACAGAAATTAAATCGATGTATAGCTTCCTTAAATCGAGTTGAACGGCTTAACGAATTAAGCTTAAACAGCAAAAAACAAATTGAAGAGATTAGTGGTCAACCCAGCGTTGAAGCAAAAAATATATCTTTTAGTTATGATGGTTCAAAAAAAATATTGGATAATCTTAGTTTTACTTTTAAAGGCAATGGCTTGTACATCATCAAGGGGGATTCAGGGGCTGGTAAAACCACTTTAATGGATATTATTGCGGGCCTATATAAGCCTGATTCTGGAAAAATGCTTATTTGCAATAAGGATCCCGCTTTAAATGATATTGGTGGTCTTGTATCTGTTATTCCACAGGATGTTTATATTTTTCGTGGTAGTCTTGCTGAAAACATTCATTTTGCTAAACCGGATATGCCAATAGAAGAACTGGTTAAAATTGCTTCCAGTTACCCTTTCCTTAGCTTTGTAGAGGATTTACCTGAAGGTTTTGATACGGTTGTGGGTGACGGCAACAGGGCAATTTCCGGGGGACAAAGGCAAAGAATTGCATTTGCCCAGCTTTTACTGAAGAATTCTCCTATTTGGATCATGGATGAACCAATAGCAGCGATAGATGATGAGACCAGAAAACTTTTAATCAGCCTGATTCATTCCTGTGCACAAGATCATTTGATTATCTTTTGTGCCCATAGCAATATAGACGAAAAAACGGCCAGCCAGATTGTCTGTTTAGGAGAAAAACAAAATGAATATCATTGAAAAATTTAATTTTAAATTGTTGAACCAAACTTTGGGATATATGAATAAGCGTAAATTTATGTTTATTATTATTTGCCTGAGTTTTAATCTCATGGATGCTGTTAGTACAGTGATAAACACTTATGGTCTGAAAGGTGTGATCAATGGATTAACTAATTATAATTATTCTTTATTTTGGAATTCCATGTTTCTTATTATCCTTCGTATCTTCATATGGTTGATTTATACGCCTGTTTGTTCTTATTTATGTGACTGGTCATCAAAACATGGTATTTACAGCCTTAATAATGAATTATCCTATCACATTATCAGGCAGCCGCTTTCTAAAATTGAAAGCAAGCCGGTTGGTGAATATATATCAGTTTTATCAAATGATATAAATGGGGTGCAGTCTATATATGACGGTGGATTGTCTGCACTGATTGGCAATGTTGTATCAGGCATAATAGGATTATTGACAATGTTTGCCATTGATTGGCGTTTCGCGATTGTGGTCATTGCATTTGGTACAATTAACCTGGTGGTCTCTGCTTTCACAAGTGAAAAATTGTCTAGCGAAGGTGCAAAACTTCAGCAGCAGCTTGCTTCAAACAGTACTGAAATACATAGCCAGATTGCAGCAGCCAAAACAATCCGGCTTATGTTCATACAAAATCAAATAAAACAAAATTATGGAATAGCTGTGGATAAAGAAACAGATATAAAAAAGCGTTTGGGTTTTGCATCAGTAAAAATGTCTACACTTCAAACTCTGATTAACCTTGTCTGCTCTATGATGATTTTAATCGTCGGTGCCATACTTGTTAATTACAAATTGACCGACTGGGGTACAGTTGTTGCCTTAACCGGCCTTAAAGCAAGTGCCGATATGCTGTTCTCAGGTGTGGGATCCAGTTTGGCGAATATGCAGGGAAATCTTCAAGGTTCCCAAAGATGCCAGGATATTTTTGAACAACCTTTGGAGAATTTAGAAGATCCTCAATCACATTACTATTTGAAACCGATATTATCTGACGCCAAGGAGATTTTGAATATTTCGGATCTAACCTTTCGCTACAGCAATCATCTGCCCCCAATCCTGAACAACATAAATCTGACTCTGAAAAAAGGGGAATTGGTAGTTTTGCTGGGGCAAAATGGGTGCGGAAAAACTACTTTACTGAAACTAATTATGTCTTTGTATACACCTAGCAGTGGAACTATTTCGTATAAGAGCCATACCGATGGCCCAGCCAGCTTACTGAATATTCGCGATAAGATAGCATATGTTTCACAAGATACATTATTAATGCGGGATACCATATATAATAATCTGCTGCTGGGAAATGAATCAGCATCTCTCGATGATGTGATAAGAGCTGCGAAATTGGCGGAAGCCGATGCTTTCATTCAAAACCTGCCAAATGGCTATGATTACTATTTAACAGATTATGGGCGTAATTTGTCGGGAGGCCAGCGTCAGCGAATCGCCATAGCCAGGGCATTGCTCAAAAATGCACCTATATTATTATGCGATGAAATCACCTCAGCGCTGGACCATGAAACAGAAGAAAAAATGATTGAAACATTGTATAGACTGAAGGAAAATTATGCTATATTGTATATCACTCATCAACCGGATATCGTAAGGAAAGCAGATCGAGTTGTTTATATGGAAAATTTGATTAATTGTGAACCTACTCTCTATAATCAAAACTAGATTAATATGTAAAGGGAATCGCCTCCCGCCGGACGTTTGGCGGGAGGCGATTCCTATTTATCCGATATATGCGGCGTTTTCATCGCAGAGAATCAGGGCTGTGTCATTGTGGCCCAGGGCCCTTTTGGCTGGAGTGAAGGTGTGTACCCCATGGTTTTCGTATACCCCCGCAAAGCTCAGCGCCCCGCTGGAGGGATCCATCCACCAGGCGTTGACCCTCTCCCCGGTGAGCATTCCCAGTTTGACGTCAAAGGCTCTGCCGGAATAGTCGTAGAAGATGGCAAAGTCCTTTCCGCCAAAGGCAGATACCCGCAGGTACTTGTCTCCCTCATATCCGTCCAGCATCTGCTGGCAGGGTTGGCCGGTCCAATAGGGGAACCGCTCCATCAGCTTTTTCAGAAGGACTACCTGACCGGAACCAGGATGATGGATGGCCTCGTCCCAGCTGCAGTCCGCACCGTAATTGGCCTTATAGCAGGGCTTCAAAAACTGCATCACCGCATTGCTGCCGTAGGTAAAACCGCAGGCCCCTGCCAGCACTGACCACCAGGCATACCGGCGAACGTCGTGGTCCTGCCACAGCCCTTCCTTGGGGTCATGGAGCCCCTGGGGGATCTGTTCATAGGATGGCTCTGCATCCAGGGTGGGGCGGATTACCTCCCGGCTGTGGTCCCGCAGGACGTATTTCCAGTTGTCCTCCCCGAACCAGTCGTCCGCCTTGGAGAGGTCGTCCCAGCTCTTTAAATCCCGCTGGTCATATCTCCGGTGGCCGGACTGGAACATATGGATATCCAGCCAGTCCCGGTCCCCAAACCACTGGGAGGAGGAGGTCCTGCCAAAGGGATGGTAGCATATCAGCCTGTCAGGATTGTACTTTTTCAGGGTGGAGGCCATGGCGTCCCATATCTCCGGGTGGACGTCTCCCCGTATATCTCCGCCCATGATCCAGATGATGTTGGGGCAGTTCTGATAGCGCTTGCCCAGGAATTCGGCGTAGGCGGTCACGTTGTTCATGTTCAGGGCCTCGGATTTCACCATGCTCCCCCATACGGGCAGAATCCCCATGTACAGCCCCAGCTCCCCAGCGGTGCGGATGATGTAATCCCCATGGTCCCAGAAGGAATAGTCCCCCGAAAGGTCCGGCTTGGTGAAGTCCCGGTCCCCCTCCAGGGCGTGGTGGCCGTAATGGTCAATCAGGGGGATGGTGTGGACGAAATCCGTCTGGATGACGTTGAACCCCTTATCGGCTCGGTTTTTCAGGTACAGGTACGCGTCCTCCCGGCTGGACCGCTGGATCAGCAGCCAGGCGGTGTCGCCCATCCAATAGAAGGGCTTTTCTCCAGCCTGTAAATACTTCCGGTTTTCGCTGATGCGCAGCGGGCCGTCCTCCCAGTATTTGTGTGCCATTTCAGAAACCTCCTAAATTTTTTAGAATAATTTTAAAAATCTGTTTCTTTCACCAGCAGTTTCCTTTCTTTTATTATAACAAAGAGATGGGCAATGTCAACAAGAACGATGAAATTGTCCTGAAATAATTGGATTAAAATGGAGAAAGCCCTTGACGGAACCTTCGATAATATGGTAGTATGATAGCAGTGAGATTTAAAATATTTAGCCGTTTTTAGCGGCGCAACTTTGGAACATCGGAGGGGCTTTTTATGAATATGGAGAAAGAGACCGTCCGTTTTCTGGAAGAACAGGCTTTCAGAAGGCGCATTGACATCGTGAACCTGATTTACAGGGCCAAAACCGGGCATATCGGAGGGAGCCTTTCCAGTGCCGATATGCTTACAGCCCTCTACTACCATGTAATGGATGTGGAAAAGATCAAGGCCGGGGATCCAAACCGGGACCGCTTTATTCTGAGCAAGGGGCACAGCGTAGAGGGCTTTTACTCCATCCTGGCGGACAGGGGGTTTTTCCCCCGGGAGGAGCTGGAAACCTATGCCCAGTTCCACACCCGCTTGGCCTGCCATCCCACCAGCAAGATCCCCGGGGTAGAGGTGAGCACCGGGTCTCTGGGCCATGGGCTGCCGGTGGCAGTGGGTATGGCCATTGCCCTGAAAAGGGACAACAGCAGCGCCCACGTCTATGTGGTGATGGGCGACGGGGAACAGGGGGAGGGTTCGGTCTGGGAAGCGGCCATGGCGGGCCCCACCTATGGGCTGGACAACCTCACCGCCGTGGTGGACCGAAACCACCTGCAGATCAGCGGGAACACCGAAAATGTGATGAGGCTGGAGCCCTTGGCAGACCGGTACCGGGCCTTTGGGTGGAATGTGGTCTGCATTGACGGAAACGATTTTGAGGAGATCATCCCCGCCCTCTTGACCAGAGTGCCGGGCAGGCCCACCGCCATCATTTCCGACACAGTAAAGGGGAAAGGGGTTTCCTTTATGGAGAACCAAGCGGCGTGGCATCATAAAGTTCCCACTGAGGAGCAGTACCAACAGGCCCTGGAAGAATTGAATCAAAAATTGAAGTCAATTTCAGAATAAGTTAATTCGTTGATTAGCTAATTAACTATATTATTCCTTTACATACAGAAGCTTAGGAGGGATTCCGTATTATGAATACAGAAACAAAGGGCTCCTGCCGGAAGGCGTTTACCAGTACCCTCAATGCCCTGGCGTATGAACACCCTGAAATCAGCGCTGTCACCACCGACGCAAGGGGATCTGTCACCTTGGAGCAGTTTGCCCAGGAGCACCCGGAACAGTTTGTGGAGATGGGCATTGCGGAGCAGGACGCTGTTTCGGTTTCCGCCGGTATGGCGCTTACCGGGAAAAACGTGTTTGTCTGCGGCCCGGCCTGTTTCCTCACCACCCGCAGCCTGGAGCAGGTCAAGGTCGATGTGGCCTACAATAAAACCAACGTAAAGGTTGTGGGGGTCAGCGGCGGTCTGAGCTACGGTCCCTTGGGGGCAACCCATACGACGGTCACCGATATTGCGCAGATACGGTGTATCTTCAACATGACCGTCCTTCTCCCGGCAGACGCGGTCCAGACCGAAGTTTTGAC
>CATJCP010000115.1 GCA_949737515.1 uncultured Oscillospiraceae bacterium
GAAATCAGGAAAAGGAGGTCATCTGAATGGGTGTTTTACGGACAGCCCTCTACTGCCGCCTGTCGAAAGACGATATGGCCCAGGGGGACAGCGAGAGCATTAAAACGCAAAAGGCCATGCTGACCCAATACGCCAAAGAGCATAATTTTTTGGTGGTGGAGGTCTATGTGGACGGGTGTGACATAATAGGACTAAGGCAGCAAAGCCTTGATACACAATGGTTTGCGTCGATTTAGTCCTATTTTGACAGCAACGATTCGACGGGAGGTGACAGTCGAAATTACATGAAATATGCCGCCAGTCTGGCTTTCACTGGTGGGAAACGCCTATAATGACTATAGAAGGCCGCCGCCCCCGAAAACTGACGATTTTAGTCAGTTTTCGGGGGCCTCTTTTTTTACCCGGATGCATATGCGCCCTGACGGGAATTACACCCGTCAGGGCGCTGTTTTTTTATTTTCAGGATATGGAGGCAACGATCATGTCATTTCAGTTTGCATATTTTTACGGTGCTGAAGCGGAGCAGTACAGTTTTTACCGCATTCCCAAAACACTCTTTTCTGACAAACGGTTTAAGGGAGTGTCTATGGAGGCCAAGGTCCTGTATGGACTCATGCTGGACCGTATGGGGTTGTCCGTCCGCAACGGCTGGCAGGACGATGATGGACGGGTCTATATCTACTTCACTCTGGAGGATGCCATTGAGACGCTGTCCTGCGGAAAGGACAAGGCGCTCAAACTCTTTAAGGAACTGGATACGCCCCACGGCATCGGCCTGATTCAACGCCGCAAGCAAGGGCAGGGCAAGCCCGCAAGGGTTTATGTCATGAACTTCACGCTGCCGCCGGAAGCTGATCCGGAACCCTCTCCGGAGGCGCCTCCCCAGACTTCGGAAAACCAGAAGTCAGCGCTTCCGAGACCCGCCGAAACGCAGACTTCGGATTATCAGAAGTCTACACTTCCTGAAACATCCGACATCCAGACTTCTGAAAATCCGAAGTCCACAACTCGTCAAACTCGAAGTCAAGACGTCGGAAAAACCGACTGTAATAAGACTGATATGAATAATACTTACAGGAACGATACTGAATCTTCTATCTCCCCCCAGCCCTCCGCGCCGCCGGAGAAGATGAGGACGGATGCGATGGAAGCATACAGGACGCTGATTCATGAAAACATCGACTATGATGTCCTGCTTCACGACTGCCCCTGTGAGATGGAGATCATCGACGGCTATGTGGAGCAGATGGTCGAGGTCTGCGTTTCCGGGCGTGAAACAATCCGCGTCAACCAGGAGGATATGCCCGCCGAACTTGTCCGCGGCAGGCTGCTCAAACTGAACCGGGAGCATATCCTCTACGTCATGGACGCGCTCCGGCGGAATACGTCGCTGATTGGGAATGTCAAAGCATATACGCTTTCTGCGCTGTATAACGCGCCCGTGACCATCGGTCAATATTACGCTTCGCTGGTCAGTCATGATATGGCGCACGAACAAGGAGGTGCCTTTACATGAAAGTCGGTCTGATCAGCGTGGACGGACGCCATTTCCCAAATCTGGCGCTCATGCGTCTGTCGGCATGGCACAAACAGCGCGGTGATGATGTCGAGTGGTGGTGCGGCTTTACCCGTTATGACCGGGTGTATCTGTCCAAGGTATTCACCTTTACGCCGGACTTTGATACGGTTATCGAGGCCGACGAAATCGTAACCGGCGGCACCGGGTATAAGGACTATCGCAATCTGCCGCCGGAAGTGGAGAAAACAGCGCCGGACTACTCCATCTATCCGCAGTATCCGTGGGCGGTGGGGTTCCTGACCAGAGGCTGCGTAAGGCATTGTCCCTGGTGCATAGTCCCACAGAAAGAAGGGTGGATTCGCCCGGCCGCAGACTGGGAGGACATCAAACGCCCTGACAGCCGGGAAATTATTTTCCTGGACAATAACGTACTTGCGTCAGATTTTGGCCTGGAGCAGATCGAGCGGATGGGTGGGGAAAACGTTTGGGTGGATTTCAACCAGGGGCTTGACGCCCGGCTCATCACGCCATGGACTGCGGAACTGCTTTCAGATTTGCGTTGGAAGCGGTTCGTCCGACTCTCCTGCGACACCAGTGAGATGCTTCCTGTCATAGAGCAGGCCACGGCTTATCTTCTGGAGGCCGGAATTGCAAAATCCAGACTCTGGGCCTACGTTCTTGTCAAAGATGTCGCCGACGCGCACCAACGGGTATTAGCTTTGCGGAATATGGGGATTTTGCCTTTTGCCCAACCCTACCGGGATTTTGAAAAAGGCGAACCAACAGAGGAACAGAAGGCGTTTGCGAGGTGGGTCAATCGACGGCCCGTATTTCAGTCCTGCGCCTGGGAAGATTATCGTAAATCAAGGAGATAATTAAGAATGGGAAAAAACAACAGCGTTGAGACCGACTCACGTTATCATGACACATGGCGGCTCCTGAAAAAATATCGGGATGTAGTCTGGAGCATGGAATTGTCTGTTCAGCAGCTCAAAAAGGAATTTGAGAGCGAGTACGAATCCAGCATTGACGATTTTCTGGAATCCGTATATATGGCTGGCGCCGACCTGAGCGGCACAGATATAGAAAATCACGCCCGGTCTATCGAACGGAGCAATAAGATGCTCAAATTAGTCAACAGCGCGGTGGATCTGCTGCGTATGCGGCACAAGAGCGGGGAAGCATTGTACTGGATTCTGTACTTTTCATATCTGTCGCCGCAGAAACTGCAAAACTCAGATGAAATTATCGAGCATCTACGCCCTCATATCAGTGACATCAGCTTTCGGACCTACTATCGCCGCCGTAAAGAAGCGGTAGAGGCGCTGAGTTCTGTACTCTGGGGTTATACGACACAGGACAGCCTTAGTATCTTAAAGGAGTTCAATATCTGATTAAAGTGTAACCAGTTCAGGGACAAAACGCTGTCAGGCCCTCCCCTGATTACAACATTTTTCTTCTTTGTTTCTCTTAACATGACATAACCTTTTGTCCAGTATTCAGGTTCGGCACAATTATATCTGCCCATTCTTACAGGTAAAAATGCGGTGCTTTAGAAAAGTGGCAGTAAATTGGCACAATTTTGGCAGTAAATTGGCACAGTTTTGGCATTGAAATGTAAAAGCACATATGCTAAAATATCCATGCTCAAAACTGTAACCACAAGTGAAAACAGTTGCAAATCGTATATCATGCAACAGACGGACGGCATTCGGGAAACCGGGTGCCGTTTTTGTTTTCACCCACCACAAAAGGAGGTATTCATTTGCAGTATAAAAAAGCCGCTGTCCCGCGGGAATCACAACCGCGCCGCCATCTGTGCCGGTTCCTTTACGGCGTTTACGTTACCGTAAGCGCCGCGCCCATGCTGGCCCAGCCTGTTCTGGCGGGGGCGGGCGGCACGATTTGGACAAAAGCCAGCGAAATCATGAAGGACGTCTACACTCAGGTACTCGCCATCTCCACCATCGCCGCTGTCGTAACAGCCGCCGTTGCCCTGCTCCTTATGAACTTCTCCCGTTCGGGACGGACGGTGGACGAATCCCGCGCCTGGATCAAACGAATTATCATCACATGGGCGATTCTGAACTCCCTGGGATTCATCATGTCCTATGTTACGCCGTTCTTCTCC
>CATJCP010000116.1 GCA_949737515.1 uncultured Oscillospiraceae bacterium
CATAGCCTGGGCGGACTGCACCAGAACGTTCATCTTGGTGTAGTTCATCATTTCCTTGGCCATGTCGGTGTCCCGGATACGGCTGTTGGCCGCAGACAGGTTCTCAACGGAGACGTCCAGGTTGTTGATGGTGTGCTCTAAGCGGTTCTGGAGGGCGCCCAGTTCCGCGCGCTGGGAAGAAACGGTGTTGATGGCTTCCTTGATGTTCTTGATCGCCTCGCTGGCGCTTTCTTCCGTGGTGATGTCCAGATTATCCAGGTTGAGGCCTGCGGCGCTCATATCCTTGATGGAGACTTCCATCTTGTTGAAGTCGTCGCTGGTATCGCCGATCTGGAGGGTCAGGGCCTTGCCGCTGCTCTCCTTAGTCGCGCCATCCACATAGAAGCCAAACTGCTCTGCAATGCCCTTATGGGTGCTCAGGTCAACGCCCTCGCCCCATGTGTAGTCCTTGTTCTCGGTAAAGGTCAGGCGTCCGGGTTCGTCGTTGCCGACAGAGAACATAGGGTTGGAGTTGGCAACCTCGGTCAGCTTAACCAAAGCCTTCTCCAGCAGGTCAGCGTCGGAGGCTTCCATATTGGTCAGGTCAACCACATTGTCGCCGGTGACCTTGCTGTCCTTGCCTACCGCGAAGGTATAGGTGGTGTCGCCTACCTTCAGCTGAGAGCCGTCTTTCAGGCCCTGGAGCTGGTCGGCGGTGATATAGGTGCTGGCAAGACGACCGTCGTCGGCAGTGCTGCCTTGCTTAATGTTGACGGTGGAGGCGTTGGGGTCCTTGCCGCCAGGTACAGCGGTGCCGGGTTTGTCGGTACCGGGGGCGTCAGCGCCTGTATCTGTGTTGATATAGACGTACTTTGTGGTATCTGCCTCAATATCCAGCTTGCCAGGGTTGTTGGCGTTCGCTGACACAGTGAAGTTGGTAGTAGTATCATACTTTGTGTAATCAGCAGTACCCTTAGCAGCCTCTGCGGCGTTATTATCCATCTGCTTTTTCAGAGCGGCAGTTATTAGGGGAAGTATTGTAGCAGGCTTGCCCAAATCAGTTGTATTGAGCTCAATAAACTTGCCGGAAGCCTTTTCTTCCTCGCTCAGGCCGTTTTTGATAGTAAAGGAATACTCAGTACCGTCAATTGTCGCGGTGAGTACATCGCCCTCATGCCACGTGATATCAGCAGTGGTACTGCCCCAATTGATGCTGCTAATGTCAGTGGGATCCTCATCTGGGTCGGCAGGAGCAGCAGCTTTCAGGGTAACAGCAAAGGTTTCTTTCAGTCCATCGGGTACCTTTTGCTCCTCGTTGAACTTGGCGGCAGATAGGGTAATAACGCTTCCCTGGGTATTTACCTTTGTATTGTTGGCAGCATCCGTATCAACGGTGAGAGCAGCAATCTTGTTGCCGTCCTTATCCAGCAGGAACAGCTCCTTCTTTCCGTTGGCAGCAATATCAGCAGTAGCGACAGCTACTCCGGTATCAGGATCATATTTTGTGAAGGTGGTCTTATTCGTCCAAGCAGTGGCAAGCTGATAGCCTGCATCTGTCAAAGACTGACTCAATGTAGCCTCAATCTTGGAGCCGTTCTGGAATTTGTTGTCGGCAGTCAAATTGCTTGCGTTAAGGGTAACAGTAGCCTCACCAGCAGCAACAGCCTGGTTAAGGGCATCAATCTGTTCTTTGGTAAGTCCGCTTTCAAGAGCAAACAGTTTGTTGGTGCTACTGTCCTTCAACAGATGTCCCGCATCGTTAACATCAGCAGTGGGCGGGGTATTCATAGCCTGATTGTTGCCTGGAGCGATGGAGACAGTGGACTTAAACTGCGCACCAGTAGTAGTATTGCCGGTCAGACCGCCAGTGGCACCTGCCAAAGTAAGGGCAACCGTACCGACAATATCACCGGACACCTTATCCAGAATGTCTACTGATAAAGAATTTTGTGCGGCTGTTGCGGAAACTACTCCGTTATCATCGGGCTTTATAACAGCACCAGCGCTCTTGACGGAGAGTTCAAATCCTTCGCCCAGAGCATCCTGAAGAGCTTTTAAATCAACCTTATGACCAGCGACATTTGCTGCGGTTGTGCCATCCGCTGTTGTCGTGATTTTGATATCTACGCCACCTGCCAAGGCCTTATTCAGAGCATCCTTGGCCTCGTCCTTTGCACCGGCATTCCAGGTAAAGGTCTGGGCAGTCAGCTTAGCCTTATTGTCTGCATCCACCGTCACATCGGGGGCGGTGTTGTTCAGGCGAGTTTCTTCCTCGGCAGGTTTGGCCGCACCGATTCCCTCATACTTCACAGCCATATTGCCGCTAACGATCTGATTGGCGTCGGTGGGCTTCTCAGCCTGCTTGAACACGATACGGCTTTCCTCAGCGGTAACGTTGAACTTCACATCCTCGCCCTTATCGCTTTTGATGGTCACACCGTCTGCGTATTTCTCAGCAAACGCCTTGGCGATATCCTCAGCAGAAGCGCCAGCAGAGATTTCATCGGCAGTCAGGGTCAGAGCCTCATTCTCACCTATGGTGATGGATACGCCATTTTCACCGGTAGCGGTAGAGTTATTGAACTCAATGGCAAACTCGGTGCCTTCGGCCTTTTTGCTGCCGGTGTGGACGATAGTACCTGTGCCGACTGTGGCGTTGTTGTTATCAGTGGAACCGACCCAATCGGCAATGCCAAAGCCCTTGGCGCTCTCGTTCTGGGTGACCTTTACGGTCTTATCCAGGGAGCCGTCCAGCAGGTTGGTCCCGTTGAAGTTGGCGGATTTGGAAATGCGGTTGATTTCCTCTTGCAGAGAATTGATTTCCGATTGAAGCGCTTCGCGCTCTGTCACAGTATAGGTGCCGTTGGCAGACTTGGTAGCCAGCTCTACCATGCGGTTGAGCATGGAGTGAACCTCTGTCAGGTTGCCTTCTGCGGTCTGGATCAGAG
>CATJCP010000117.1 GCA_949737515.1 uncultured Oscillospiraceae bacterium
CGCTTCTGAGGATGTGAAGGATTTGATTTCACAAATATGGCTGGATGCCGCCCCCCATTTTTCGACAATGGAGCATATTGTTTTACCTTGGTCTGGTTCATCGTCGCAGACTGCTATTTTTATTTTCATCGGATACCACCGCCGCTCGTAAAGACATGAACCCATTATAGCACATTTTTTCCTAAAAGCAAAAGGGGATTCTCTACGGAGCGTTGATTGATTTTTTTGAAAAAATCCTTATACTGTAGATATATCCTTGCTCTTCAAGGGCAAAGACGTCCCAAAAAAGGAGCCGGAAACATGGACAATGTAAAAATCGGGCAGTTTATTTACAAGCTGCGAAAGGAGAATAATCTGACCCAATTACAGTTAGCGCAGAAAATCGGCGTCAGCGACAAGGCGGTTTCCAAGTGGGAGCGGGGCCTGGGATGCCCGGACGTCTCCCTCCTGCCGGAGCTGTCCTGTATTTTCGGTGTTGACCTGGAGACCATTCTCTCCGGGGAACCGGAGGAAAACGAAAAATCAGGAGGCAATATGAAACGAATCAAATTTTACGTCTGCCCCGTCTGCGGGAATCTAATCACTGCAGCTGCGGACGCGGCGGTTTCCTGCTGCGGAAAAAAGCTTTCCCCTGTCCAGCCCCAGAAGGCTGGCGACAATGAAAAGCTCCAGGTGGAGATCATTGAAAACGAATTTTACATCACCACCTCCCATCCCATGGAGCGGGAACATTACATTCCCTTTGTCGCCTTGGTGACAGGGGATACCTTGTTGCTCCGGCGGCTGTACCCAGAATGGGATATGCAGGTACGGCTGCCCATGCTCCCCCGATGCAGGCTGTTATGGTATTGTACGCAGCACGGGCTTTTTTATCAGGAAAGAATACAAATTCCCACAAAATAGAAAACCTTTTGAGAACGCCAAAGTACGCAGAAAATGGTTCATCCATACCCCTCACATCTTAGAAAGGTTCGGATCATATGAAAATATGGAAAAGAAAGCTCCTCGCCATCAGCCTTGCCCTTGGGATAGTATTTACAGGGTGTGCTTCCGACTTCGGGCAGGGCAGGAGCACAGAACCAGACGGCAGCTTTGAAAGTAGCTCTGAACAAAGTAGTTCTGAACAAAATAGCTCTCAGCCGTCCCCAAATCATTCAGAAGCACCGTCCTGGACTGCCGGTCTCGACCTATCGGAGGCCATCCAGCCCTTGGGGATTATGCGTAAATCAACGGAAATAGAGAGCGTGGACAGAATAGAGCCGTACAGCGAATGGTGGGAGCCACAGAACAACGCCATACAGGGCGATTTATCCCAATCCCCCGCTCTTGCTTATTCCTTTACATTTTCAGACAAGACAGTTTTTCCAGACGCCGGAAATCTCCCGGCTGGCTATGACCCGGACGCCCTGATAGAATGGGGCAAAGACCCCGGGCTAAATGTGGACATTCTCCACAAGCACGGCTTTACCGGAAAAGGCGCGGTGATCGCCTATGTGGATCAGCCTGCCGCCCCTCACGAACAATACGGCAGCGCAAATCTCCACTATACCAACAACACGGAAAATGAAAGTTCCATGCACGGCCCGGCGGTACTTTCCCTGCTCTCAGGAAAAGATATCGGAACCGCACCGGAGGCGGAGGTTTATTTTTACGGCATGGCTGCATGGGAGCTTGATCAGACAAAACATGCACAGTGCCTTTATCAGATCATTGAGCAAAATAAACAGCTTCCAGAAGACAAAAAAATCAGAATGGTAGCCTTTTCTGACAATATAAATACCGAAGAAAAGCACCCGAAAGAATTTAGAAAAGCTGTTACAGCCTGTGAAGAAGCGGGTATAATGGTTTGGTTCTGCGGAGAATATGGGTGCGCTTCCTTTCTGCCCTTCAGTGACAAAAATCTTCCGGAAAATGTCATAGAAGATGCCGAATATAGAGAAGCAAAGTTTTCCACAGATCTGGTCTATGTCCCCACCTCCGGACGTACGGTTGCGGCAACGGAAGGGAGCTCGTATATTTACTGGGGAGGAAACGGCGGTGCAAGCTGGGCTATGCCCTATGTGTTTGGCCTATATGCCATCGCCATTGAAATTGACCCCGCCCTGACACAGTACGCGCTGACAGAGCTTGTTGCGTCTACCGCCTATGACTGCAATGGCATAAAGCTGGTCAACCCGGTAGGGTTTATATCCGCCGTCCTCCGGAGGGTGGGCAGGGACAGTGAGGCAGACGCTATGATCCAAGAGGTCCGGGAACGGGCACGTTATATCTATGCTGTAATGGACACTAAAACCATGGCCGAAGAGGATTTAAACGCCGTTGGCAGCTATCTGTCTTCCATCACCGACGCGACCATTCTGGTGGCGGATGCCAGCTTTTTTGCCGGAGCCGGGGAGCTATATGCTGCCCTTCAGGCTGATGCAAACCAGCGGGGCGGCATTGTGGCAGGGGTGCAGATATTCGGAACGCCGGATATGGTTCCCGCCTTCCCGGTACAGTACAAGGTGCAGATGGTAGACGGCATAGATGAAGGCGGCCTGTTTTTGACCGACCTGTTCTATGG
The DNA here is from genome assembly GCA_949737515.1 of uncultured Oscillospiraceae bacterium. Lineage (GTDB taxonomy): Bacteria > Bacillota > Clostridia > Oscillospirales > Ruminococcaceae > UBA1405. The sequence continues at coordinate 2,564 of CATJCP010000117.1, forward strand.
GAATTTTGATAATCGGGCGGAGGACATCACCAGCGGTTATAACGTGATGGACCATTTTGCCCAAGGGAAGGATATTAAACTAGTCCCCCAATGGCCGGCAGTCCGCCTCCCCCTGTCCAAGGGGGAGTTTTCCGCTTTTCTAAGCAAATATCAAAGTTATGTAAGAAATACGGGGCTGGTCCGTCATGAATTGGTAAATTTATCCAATCCCATTTTCAATGACACAGAGCATGTTGACGATATGGGACGTTTCCTGAAACGGATGGATCGGGAATTCCAGCTTCTGGATATCCCATACCGGCTGTATGGCAACTTGGACGGTCAGGCGGCTATCACCACAGAGGTTCTTGGAGATTTTACGGCGGAAAACCTCGCCAGGGAAAACGATAACGGCATGATGGAACTGCTGATCAACAGCCACGGCCAACGGGACAACATTGATCAGTGCATCTTTGAAAATAACAGAGAAAAGCGGGTTTCCCTTGTAAATATGGACACCATCAACGCTGTTTTAGATGGAAATCCTTATTACTTAGACTGCTGGACCTGTCTGAATGGATACGGCATGACGGACAACCTGATTACAGCCGCGCTCAAAGGGCAGTGCGTAGGGGCGTTCGCCGCCACGTCGGTTCTGTCCAACAACGGCGTTCACTGGGATGCGGGGCTGGAGGAAATGGCCAAAAGCAATTTCTATTATTTTTACTATCACTATCTAAAAGCACTCCACAAAGGCGAAATGCGGAGCAGGGCTTTCTTCGCTGCCCAGCAGGCCTATGGCAAGGCGCTGATGGCTGACAGCTCCAACACCATCCGCAGAGACGGAAACTATCAGTTTAATCTTTGCAATCTTTTGACTTATCACAATTTCGGCGTTATTGAGCCAGCCCGTTCATGGCCCTTCTTTGACGCTGGCGGCTATATCCCCCAGGCGGGGCAAAGTGTACCCAAGGTGCAGCGGAAAAAGGCAGCAAAAAGAATCTTATTAACGGACGGCGCACCCATAGGCGAAGCGAAACCGTTAGAATATGCTGCGGCAAGCACACCGGCGCCGTCGGGCTTTACAATACGCCGTTTCACAATTCAGGCATTGGACAACCAATATTTCCGCTTTACCATAGAATACACGCTTCCGGAGGAAATAAAGGCAGTTGCCATCTTCAATCCTCCAAACGGGGATGATATTAGCCTTCATTCCGTTATCGTTATGGATGGGACATGGGATAAGCTTGTATTCGATTTGAGCGACAGGCAGCTTCAATTCGCCTCAAGCCTGGTTCTCAATTTCTACGGCAATGAAATTTCTTACGCCATCCTTCCTGAAATGAGCGCCATAAGATCCGTAATCAGACAGAAACAGGGATAAATCCAATGCTATACCAATGAATAAGGGCTGTAAAAGATTGCTCAACCTAACAAAGGACGCCTGAAAGAGGCGTCCTTTGTTAATAGTGTACGCAAACGATGGTTTTGAACATGTGGACAAGGAGAGAGGCATACCGGAACCCCGTCATAACGAATCATATTAGTAATTAAAAATACTACGGGCTTTTTCCATATTACTGATAATTGGCACGGAAAACGGGCACCGTTTTTCACAGCTTCCACATTGGATACAATCTGAAGCATGTGCAGATAATTCACGATAATGCTGCCCAATGCCTTGCGATACAGCATTTTTGTCCATGGAGGCAATATCTAAATATTTTGTAACTGCAGCAATATCAATTCCAGCAGGGCATGGCTGGCAATGGTTACAATATACGCAGCTTCCCATAAAGTTGCTGTTCATGCTTCGGATTGCTTCGGTATAATCCAAATCAGCAGGATCGGCCTCTAAATAAGCAACCGCTGTTTCAACTTCCTTTCTGCTCTGGCAACCCACCAAAACGCTGCTTACAGATGGCCTTGACAGCGCGTAATGAATACATTGATGGACAGTAAGCGGCTTTGCGAACGGACTGTATTCTTCTGACAATAATCTGCCGCCGCCCAGGGTTTTCATAACTGTGATGGGAATATCCAACATCTCGCAGGTTCTATAAAGTTCTAAACGCTTTGGGTCAAATTCAAGTAATCTGCTCTTGTCATATTCATTTGCCAGATAGCCAAATATGTGCATATCTGCCGGAAACATATCAAAGGCGGGGTTGATACTGAACATAAGCAGATCAACAATACCGGTTTCCACGATCTTTTTTGCAATAACTGGATCGTGTGAGCTTGCGCCGATCCCTCGTATGATTCCATCTTTTTTCAGTTTTTCAGCATAGCGGACAATATCAGAATGAAATACCTGATGAAATGTCTGCTCATTGTCAATCAAGTAAAGCATCCCAAAATCAATATAATCAGTCTGCAAGTCGCGCATCAGATTTTCAAAATATGTCCGGCATACGGATAAATCTCTTGATGTATAATATAGCTGGTTTAATTCGGTTGAGCCAATATGGCCTTGGATCATCACCTTATCGCGGTTTCCCTTGAGTGCTTTTCCGATTTTCTGACGGACATCACTGCCGGGCATAAAAACGTCCATCATATTTATGCCGGTTTCAAGGGCAGCATGTATGGTTTCCTCAACAATAGAATAATCTTTTCTGTCAAGGTGTTCTGTGCCAAGCCCTATTATGCTGGCTTGTATTCCAGTTTTCCCCAATCTCCTATATTGCATGATTGTTTTATGCCTCCGTATCGTTTATACCAATCTTTGGCAAATTACAGCTGCTTTTCCCCTTCCCTCAGCACCAGATCAGGCACGGCGGGCTCGTCTCCATACCCCAACAGGGTCTTGCAGCGGCTGATGGTCAGCGTTCCCTCCCCAAACTGGAAGAGCAGCCGCATCCCAAAGGCTGTCTGCACGCATCGCACCTCCACCTCAAACACACGGTGAGTGCGGAACCGCCCCATGGCAGCCACCGGTTCCCCCCGGTAGCTGCTGAAGGCGTAATCCCCGGCCAGCCCAATGGCAACCTCCCGGGTCTCCCCCTGTTCCGTCAGGCTCAGGATGGCCTCGTTCTCCTCAAAGGTCAGCGAAAGCCTTTCCAGCTCCGCCTTTTTCCCGCCAAAGTCCAGGAAGGAGCAGATCATATCCAGATAAAAGCAAACAGGCTCCTTCCCGGAAGGCACATAGGCCTTTTCAAACCGCTTTGCTGTATCCCAGGGCTTCAGCTTTCCGGCGGGGAGCTCTGCCAGGGTCAAGTTTGCCAGCCTGTATTCCAGCGCCGCCTGGGCCTTGGCGTCCTCCGGCAGCGCTTCGTCCCGGAAAGCGGGGATCAGCGTATCCCACACCGCGTCCAGGGTATCCTGGGTGTGCCCTGTGGCCTCGGTAATGATGAGCAGCGCATCCTGCTTTGGCATGGCGATTCCAAACTGCCCCCACAACCCGTCTGCCCGGTAGACCCCCTCCGGTTTGCAGCGCCAGAATTGGAAGCCATAGCCCAGGCCCCAATCCCCCTTGCCGGAGTAGATATGGTTGGCTGTTTCGATCTGCTTCCCCGTCGCCTGGTCAAACCACGCCTCGGGCAGCAACCGCTCCCCATTCCACACGCCCCTCTGCATCACAAACTGCATAAACCGGGCCATGTCCTCTGTGCGCAGCCGGAATCCTCCGCCGCCCATCTCAGTGCCCTCCGGTCCTGCCAGTGCGCAGAATACCTCGCCTATGCCGATTTTGTCAAAGAGCCTCTCCCGCAAAAAGGCGGTGAGCTGCTGCCCGTTCCTGCGGCAGAGGGCGGCGCAGAGCATGTTAGTGCCTTCTGTGTTATACTGGAACATGGTCCCCGGTTCATAGACAAAGGGATGGGCCAGGAAATCCCTCATCCAATCTTCTCCGCCCTCGGGCTCGGTCTCATGCCCTCCGCCCATCATCAGCAGGTCCTTTACAGTGGCCCTTCGCAGGTTTTCAGAGGGGGATTCCGGAAGTTTATCCGGAAAAAGGCCCGCCAGCCGGTCTTCCAGCTTGATCAGGCCCTCCTGTACGGCAAACCCGATAGCTGTGGAGGTCAGGCTCTTGCTGAAGGAATACATGGGATGCACATATTCCGCCCCATAGGGCTTCCACCATCCCTGGGCGCAAACCTTCCCATGGCGCAACAGCATAAAGCTGTGCAGCTCAATCCCCTTTTGCTCTGCCCTGTCCAGAAATTCCTGTATCGCTTGGGCGGGTATCCCAACCTGCTCCGGCGTGGCGTGCGGCAGTTTGTTTGACATGGACGTTCTCCCTTCCCTGTTTTATCTGTGCTTTCCAGTATGTTCTCTGGCCGGTCAACAAAACAGTTGATGTTTTGTTGAGTCAAGATACTTTATGCATTTGTGCCTATTTTTGGCATACAGAACTGGATGGCGCCGGTTGGACACTGCTTGGCGCATTCTCCGCAGTTGGTACACAGCTTCGGGTCAATGGTGGCCAGATTGTTTACAACCTTCGCCGCCCCGCTGGGACAGGATTTTTCACACTTTTTACAGCCAATACAACCGGCCTTGCAGACCTTTCTGGTATACGCCCCTTTATCACAGCTGGAGCAGGCCACAAACGCCCTGGCTGTTGCCGGGATGATTTCAATCAAATGGTTGGGACACTGTTTGGCACACATCCCACACCCCACGCAAAGGGTCCTGTCCACAACGGCAATATCGTCCTTGATGGAAATGGCCCCGTACTGGCAAGCCGCCACACAGTCCCCATACCCCAGGCAGGCATGGCTGCAGCTTCTCCTACCCTGATAGAAGGAGTTACAGGCCAGACAGGTTTTGGGCCCTTCATAGTCCATCACGTATTCGGTGACATTGGAGTTTCCGGAACAGTGGACCACAGCCACCATCGGCACAACCTCGCCGCTGTCAACCCCCAGGATCTCCCCTACCTTTTTAGCAACCTCCGCGCCGCCGGGAATGCACAGGTTGGCGGCAGCCCCGCCAACGGCTGCGGCGGCATACCCGTCGCAGCCGGAATAACCGCAGGCACCGCAGTTGGCCCCTGGAAGGACTTCCCGGACCTTGGTCACCCGCTCGTCGGTCTTTACCGCGAAGAACTTGGAGGCGACCGCAAGGCATACCCCCGAAATACACCCAATAATCAGTACAACAACAATCGGGAAAATGATTGTATTCATGGCATATCTCCTACCCTCAAAAAATTCAAATCAAGCGAACAGGCCTTCCACCACTCCGGAGAACCCCATAAACGCCAGGGAAACAATGGAAGCGGCGATCAGGATGCTGGGAAGCCCCTCGAAGGTCTTGGGGATGTCGTTGCCCTCAATCCTCTGGCGGACGCCGTTAAACAGCACCATTGCCACCAGGAACCCAATCCCTGCGCCAATGGAGTTGACGATGGACTCGGCAAAGTTATACTGCTCTTCAATGTTCAGCACCGTCACGCCCAGCACGGCGCAGTTGGTGGTGATCAGCGGCAGATAGATGCCTAGGGTAGAGTGAAGGGCGGGGATAAACTTCTTTAAAATGATCTCCACCAGCTGTACCAAGGCGGCGATGACCAGGATAAAGACCAGTGTCCGCAGATAGGTAAAGTTGGGGAACAGGATATAGGTATAAATAGGATAAGTGACAGCTGTCGCCATGGTCATGACGAAGATAACGGCCACGCTCATCCCTGTAGCGGAGTCCAACTTTTTGGAAACCCCCAAAAAGGGACAGATCCCCATAAATTTGGAGAGCACGAAGTTGTTGACCAGCACCGCGCCCACCAGAATCATCAGAAAGCCTTTCATGGTTTATTCCTCCCCTTTCCCGCCGTTAAAGGCAGAGCAAGCCGCAGCAGCGGGACATCCGGCGCAGCCGCCCTCTTTGTGATTTTTCAGGGTGCGGCCCTTGGTGACCTTGTTGGCCAGCGCAACTACACAGCCAAACACAAAGAATCCGCCGGGGGCCAGGGAGAACAGGGTCATGGAATCAAACAGGTTGGCGGTCAGGGGAATGCCGAACCAGGTACCCATACCCACAATCTCGCGGATGGAGCCGATGATCACCAGGGCAAGGGTAAAGCCCAGCCCCATGCCGATGCCGTCCAGAAGGGAATCAAAGACCTTGTTTTTGTTGGCAAACATCTCGGCACGGCCCAGGATAATGCAGTTGACCGTAATCAGCGGCAGGAACACGCCCAAGGCATTGTAAAGGGACTGCACATAGGCATGTACCAAAAATTCAACCACCGTGACAAAGGCGGCGATGATGACAATATAGGCGGGAATCCGCACTTTGTCGGGAATGACCCGTTTCAACAGGGAAATGGCCACATTGGAGCCCATCAGAACCAGTGTTGCCGCCAGGCCCATGCCCAGGCCGTTGACCGCCAGGGTCGTCACCGCCAAAGTGGGGCAGGTCCCCAGCACCAGCACCAGCACCGGGTTTTCACGGATGATGCCGTTGACAAGTATTTTCAATTTATTTGACGAAGCCAAAGCTCTTACCTCCTTTTTATTGGCCCTTCACTGTGCCGAACGCGCCGTAAGCGGTTTCAATCGCCGTATTTACGGCCCGCGAGGAAATGGTCGCGCCAGTGATGTATTCAATGCCGGAAAGCCCGCTGTCCTTGCCCGCATACTGCCCCAGATGGGAAGCCTCCATCGCGCGGGAACCAAGTCCAGGGGTCTCGGCGTTTTCCAGCACCTTTACCCCGACGATTTTCCCCTCCTGAGAAATGGCTGTCATAACCTTGATGGTCCCGCCAAAGCCCTTGGAGGTAGTGGTAAAGACATACCCTTCCCCGCCGGAGGTCTTGTATACTTCTGTGACGTTTTCCAGCCCCTCGGCCGGGAGCTCCTCAAAACCGGATACCCCCGCGTAAACCTCAGCACGGGCAGCGTCGGCGGCCTTCCGGGTGTTTTCTTCTATGATAGGATTGGTCACCTGGTAAGTGCAGACCAGCGCGGCGGCGGCAATGGTACAGATCAGGGTCAATATCCCGGCGGGCATCACAAACTCTTTCATAGAGCTTCCTTGTTTTTCAGTAGCGCTGCTCATTTCTTCTGTACACCTCCAAAGGGAACCTGTCTGGTTAAGTTGTCAATATGGGGGGTGATGATATTCATCAGCAGAATGGCAAAGGACACTCCCTCCGCATAGGAACCGTAGAGCCGGATGATCACTGTGATCAGACCGCAGCCCACCGCGAAGATGGCCTTCCCCTTTTCGGTGACTGGGGAAGTGGTGTAATCGGTGGCCATAAAGATGGCCCCCAGAAACAGCCCGCCGGACAGGATGTGGTACAGCGGGTCCGCTCCCAACAGGAAGCAGAGCACAAACACGGTGCCTATGTACACCAGCGGAATGGTGGGGGTGATGACCTTCCTCCACACCAGATAAATGCCGCCGATGAGCAGGGTCAGGATACAGGTTTCACCCAGAACGCCGCCCTTTAACCCCAGGAACAGCTGGAGGTAGGAGGGAAGTTCCGTGCTGCCGGAGGCCAGCATTCCCAGGGGGGTTGCGCTGGCCACTACAAGGCCGCCGCTGGTATTCCAATCAGTCATATACTTGGCAAAGGATACAAACAGTACAATACGTCCCACCAACGCGGGATTGGCGAAGTTTTGCCCAATTCCTCCAAACAGCTCCTTCGTGATGACAATCGCCGCAAAGCAGCCGATCACCGCCATCCAGATGGGAAAGGAGACGGGCAGGTTCATAGCCAGGATCACCCCAGTGACACAGGCGCTCAGATCCCGTATGGTGTTCTCTCGTTTTGTGACCATGCAGAACAGGTATTCAAACCCTGCGCAGCAGGCCACGCACACTGCTGTCAGCAGCAGTGTCCGGGGGCCGAACAGAAACGCGGACGCAATAATCGTCGGCGCAAGGGCAATAAGCACATCCAGCATCACACTTGATGTGGTAGCCCGGTCCTTGATGTGGGGCGAGGGCATAACCACCAAATGTTGACGCGTCTGATCAGATTGGCTGACTTGACTCACTCTCAATCACCTCATTTAGACGAAATTTCCCGCAGGAAGCCTTTGGCCAGGCGGTTTGTAAGCACTAGATTGCGTTTGGCGGGACATACATAGGAACAACATCCGCATTCCATGCAGCGGCCCACATACAGTGCCTTCAGCTTTTCAGCGTCCCTGGCGCGGTAGGCCTTGTCGATGGCAGCGGGCATCAGCTGGAAGGGACAAGCCCTTACACACCGCCCGCAGCGGATACAGGCCGATTCCGGTATGGCTTTAGTTTCCGCCTCTCCAAAGCACAGGAGGGCGTTGTTGTTTTTGATCAGGGGATAGTTGTCGTTAAAGATGGTAATGCCCATCATGGGACCGCCCATGAGCATTTTTTTCGGCTCTTGCTTATAGCCGCCGCAGAACTGGATGATATCCACAAACCGGGTCCCCAGGGGAACCTGGATATTCTTCGGGGTAGTCACCGCTGAACCGTCCACAGTAATGCGCTTGGAGATCAACGGAATGCCTGTCCGGATGTACTGGGCCAGAAACGCGATAGAGGTTCCGTTCATGACAATGACCCCCACGTCTGCCGGGATCATCCCATCCCCTACCACGCGGCCAGTGGTCTCATAAATCAGAACCTTTTCCGCGCCTTTGGGGTACTGGGAGCGCATGGGAAACACCTTGATATAGGGCTTGCCCTGGGTGAGAACCTGGAGCCTTTGGATGGCCTTGGGCTTGTTGTCCTCCACCCCTATGTACACATTTTCAATCTTGCCCACATACTTGCGGACAAGGTCGATCCCCTCAATGATGTCAGGGCCGTCCTCCATGACGTTCCGGTAATCAGAGGTAATATAGGGCTCGCATTCTGCGATATTGATGACCAAGGTGTCAACCTTGGCGGGATCCCGCAGGGAGAGCTTGATGTGGGTGGGAAAGCCAGCTCCGCCCAGACCCACCAGACCGGAGCTGCGAACCGCCTTTAAAAAACTGGCAGTGTCAGTCACTTCGGGCGGCGCAATGGTTTCGGAAAGCTCCTGCTGGTGGTCGGCTTCAATGACGACCGACTGGGTCCGGATGCCCTGGGGATTGATAAAATCCTCTATGGCGGCTACCTTTCCGGAAACGCTGGAATAAATGGGGGATGAAAAGGGCTTTTCACAGTCGGCCACCAACTGGCCGACCTTAACCAAATCCCCTACCTTGACCACAGGGGTGCAGGGAGCGCCCATATGCTGGACGCAGGGCAGGTATACCCGGTCAGGCTCTGGCATCGTTTCCGTCACATAGTCTTCGGTATTTTTGTAGTGACGTACCGCAACGCCTTTTAATGACCTGATTACATCTTTTGACACGCTTTGTTCCTCCTATCCTATATGGGTTTTGAAGCCCGTTTTTTGCTGACCATTTTGTTTTGCGCCATCTCCCGCTGTCACAACGGAAGAATATATTTCCAGCCTGACGGCCAAGAAAACGTTAAAATAACGGCTAACCCTTAAACCCTGTCCGGAATGCGCTTTGGAAAAAGCGGCACCTTCTCCAACACAGGCGACACAACATGAAGGACAATCCCGGTAGCAATTCCCATGACCACGCCGGACAGCATCATCACTGGGAGATAATACCATAAAAAGCCGCCTGTCCCCAAAACAAACACCGCGGCGCAAAGCTGCCCGATATTGTGGCTGACAGCTCCAAAGACACTGATCAGTTTATAATTCCGCTTTTGCCCCAGGATTCGGGCAACCAGGACCATCACAGCCACTGAAAGCAAACTCCCGGTCAGGCTGAGGGTAAAGGCAACCCACCCCCTGCCCAAAAAGACAAAGACAGATTTCAGGGCAGATATCACAAAGGCGTCCCGCACACCGCAGCAAAACAGGGTAAACATAACAACCACATTGGCCAGCCCCAGCTTGATTCCCGGCGGCAGCCCCGGTATGGGCGGGAGCAGCCATTCCAGGAAGGACAGGGCTGCAGAGAGGGCGGTAAGCATCCCCATGCGGGCAATCAAGCGGGCAGGGCTTTCTCTTTTCACTTCTGGCATCGAATCCCTCCACATCAAAATATTACGGCTCCGCCATCCGATACCCGGAGGATTCCACAAGCTGGAAATCCAGCTCTCTCTCAACCTCTCCAACAAGCCAGATGCGGCGGTCGGCGTCAACCAGAACAGCATAAAAAGGCACATCCTCTAAAAAGGCAATGGCCTGTTCTCTCCCCATTAGGAACAGAGCAGTTGAAAGAGCGTCTGCCAGCGCGCCGTCCTCAGAGATCACCGACGCACTGAGCAGATCAGTCTGAGCGGGCCAGCCAGTACGGGGATCCAAAATATGGCAGTATTGAACGCCATCCTGTTCGAAATACCGTTCATATCCGCCGGCGGTGGCCATAGTCTGGCCTGCCAGGGAAAAGCTGGCGATTACAGAAGCTTCCCCACCCCTCAAAGGGTTTTGAAGGCCAAAGCGCATATCCTCGCTTTCTCCCAAAACCATCATATTCCCCCCAAGGGAGATATAGCCCCTGACCACGCCGTTTTCATAACAAATATTCCGCAGAAGGCTGCAGGTATAGCCCTTCGCCACTGCTCCCAGGTCCAGGCGCTGCCCCTCCCGCTGGAGGAAAGCGGTCTGACTCTCCCGGTCCAGGATCAGGCCGTCCCCTGTGAGGGAAAGGGCTGCGTCTAATTCCCCGGCTTGTGGAACCGACGGATTCTCTCCGGTAATATCCCACAGCTGGGTTAGCGGGCCGATGGTAATGTCAAAAAGCCCCCCTGTCCATTGGGACAGCTGCTGAGAGCGTTCCAGAAGCTGGAAGGCCTCCACAGAAACCTTTACCGGCTCCCTCCCCGCCAATCGGTTGATTTCCCGGACCTCGCCAGTTTCGTCCCCGCCGTAAATATCCGTGCAGGTAAGCTGTTCCTCCAGATGGGAGAGAAGGTCCTCGCACTGAGCGGCTGCTTTTTCTGCGCCCGGCCCATAGAGACAGTACTGAACCACAGTATCCATCGCAAAGCTAACCTTGGTGAAGGGCGGCTCTTCGGCGCCGGGCTTCCATCTCTCCCAAAGGAGGCTGGATATAAAAACAGCCAAAATGGCCGCAGCAGGCCAATACCGCTGCCAGATAACCTGTTTATGACTCAACCATACATCCCCTTTTTCATTTTCACCAATGCGCCCTTATTATTGTATACGCTTTTTAGGAAATCTGCAATATCCTTCCGACATTTTTCCCGCCTGAACATAAAATTTCTTTAAAAATTTGTCATATAGGCTTAAAAAAGAGGGAAGCGGCCATCCCTTCAAAAGACAGCCGCTTTTCAAAATTACCAAACAGCCACTGTGCCGTCCGCCCGGGGTTCTGTGGCCCCCACAAGAACCCCCTCGTCGTTTCTCCAAATGATCTGGCCTCTTCCAAAGCTGGTGGAGTTGACGTCAACCACCATCCGGTGTCCCATCCTTGCCAGTTCTTCCGTAATGGCATAGGGGAAGCTGCGCTCCACATGGATCTCCTTTACGCCGGTCCACTGCCATCTGGGCGCGTCCAGCGCCTCCTGGGGGTTCATCAAAAAATCCACAGTATTGATCACCACCTGGAGATGCCCCTGGGGCTGCATAAATCCCCCCATCACACCAAAGGGTCCCACAGCCTCCCCGTTTCTGGTCAGGAATCCAGGGATAATGGTGTGATACGGCTTCTTTCCTGGGGCAAGGCAGTTCTCCATCTCCTCATTGAGGGAGAAATTGTTCCCCCGGTCATTAAAGGCGATCCCCGTCCCTGGAACCACCACGCCGGAGCCAAATCCCCGGTAATTGCTCTGGATAAAGGAGACCATGTTGCCCTCCCTGTCTGCGGAGCAGAGGTATACCGTACCGCCGCAGCTGGGGTCGCCGTATTCCGGCGTCAGGGCTTCCTCTCCAATCAGGGCTCTGCGGCTGGCGGCGTACTGATCGGAAAGAAGGCTTTCCACAGAGACGCTCATAAAGCGAGGGTCCGCCACATATCTCTGGCCGTCCGCAAAGGCAAGCTTCATGGCCTCTATCTGCCTGTGGTAACTGCCGGTAAGGTCTCTGGCGTCAAATTTGTCGTTTTTCAGGATATTTAAGGCCATCAGGGCTACAATCCCATGGCCGTTGGGAGGGATCTCCCAAACATCAAAGCCTTTATAGCAAACGGAAATCGGCTCCACCCATTCAGCGCGATAGGACTGGAGGTCCTGCCTGCGGAGATAGCCGCCTGTTTCCTGGGAAAAGGCGTCGATTTTTTCCGCAATATTCCCCCGGTAGAAGGACTCCGCCCCTGTCGCGGCAATTTCCCGCAGGGAACGGGCGTGATCCGGAGAGCGCCATATTTGTCCAGGACCAGGCGTTTTTCCCTCTGGCGCAAAGACCTCAAACCAGTGGGAGAAGAGCTCTGGCTCCATCCTGTTTCCCCGTTCAAATATCTTTTGGGCGGCCCTCCACGCGGCGGCTGTCACTGGGGAAACGGGATATCCCTCCTCCGCGTACCGGGCAGCGGGCTCCAGCGTCTCTTCCAAGGGGAGCCTGCCAAACCGCTCCGAAAGGGAGGCCCATGCGGAGGGAGCGCCGGGAACGGTAACAGGGATCCACCCCCTCTGGGGAACCTCCCCAAAGCCCATATCCTTAACGGTTTTTGCGTCCAGAAGCGCCGGGGCAGGGCCGCTGCCGTTGAGGCCGTAAAGCTTTTTATCCTTCTTCATCCAAACCAGCGCAAAGGCGTCGCTGCCAAGTCCATTGGAAGTCGGCTCCAAAACAGTCATACAGGCTGCGGTTGCAATGGCGGCATCCACCGCATTGCCGCCCTTCTTCAAAATATCCACTCCGGCCTGGGCGGCAAGGGGCTGGGAGGTACACACCATGCCATTCCTGCCGTAAATCACCCTCCGCTGGGAAGGATAGGTGTATTTGAAAGGATCAAAGGAAAACTGCATAAAAAACCTCCTTAAAAAGTTAATCGAGATAATCTGTCAGGTTTTCTGCGCAACGGGGAGCTTCCCCAAAGGACTCCTTCTGAAGAAAGCCCAGGACCTCCCCCTTGTTTTGGATATCCGGCTGGGAAAAAGTCTCTGAAGCCTCCAAAAGCGTCTTCAGCACCCGGTCCAGATAAGGAGGATAGGCGGCCCCGTCCCCCGGGAGGAGCACTGTGACCGAATTCCCTTCTTCGCCCCAGGGCAGCTCTGACAGACAGTCCCAGAGGGCGTCGAGGTTAGCGCCGTAATACGGTGGGAAATGGAGCTCCCGGGACAATATCCCATGGATTTCCCCGGCAGACTGTGCCTGGCGGAAATCCAAAAGGACTTGTTTCATCCAAACACCTCCTCTTCTGCACGCTTTTTCATCCATTATAACGTAAAACTGCTCAAAAATAAAGCTTTTTTCTTGGCAAAGTGTAGTCCAACCTGCGAAAATCCTCCGGCTGGATGCCTTAACCTGTTCAAAACCATCTCCAAATTCTGCGATTGATATAAAATACCTGCTGTTGCCCTTTTCAAATGGTATGAAAAACGCTATACTGTTATAGAAACGTAATCTGAATTTTTATTGAGGTGAAACAACATGTATCAGCCAAAAGGAATTATCCCCGCAATGGCAACCCCCTTTTATGCGGACGGCTCGCTGAACCTGGAGGAGCTTGGAAACCAGGTGGAAAGGTTTGTCAAAAGCGGCGTTCACGCCATCTTTACCCTGGGAACCAACGGGGAGTTTTATGCCCTGGACTTTGACGAAAAGGTACAGGTAATGGAAACCGTCATCCAAAAAGCTGCCGGAAGGATTCCCGTTTGGGTGGGCACAGGCTGCGTCACCACCCAAGAAACCGTCGCGCTTTCCAAAAGGGCCGTACAGGCCGGGGCCACTGCCCTTTCGGTCATCACCCCGTATTTCGGGCAGGTCAGCCCAAAGGCCATGGCAGAGCATTACCGCACCGTGGCCCAGGCGGTCGATCTCCCCATCCTGATGTACAATATCCCCGCCCGGACCGGCAACGCCATCTCCCGGGAAACTGTTGCGGAGCTGTCCAAGGTGGAGAACATCATCGGGATCAAGGACTCCAGCGGCAACTTTGACAACACCCTTCAGTACCTGGAGGCCACCCACCGGGACTTTGCGGTGATCGCCGGCAACGACTCTCTGATCCTCTCCACCCTCATGGCAGGAGGCGTCGGGGCTATTGCCGGGACAGGAAACATCTTCCCGGAACGGCTGGTGGAGATGTACCAGGCTTGGGAATCCGGGGATATCGCCAAGGCAACCCGTCTTCAGGATTCCATCCGTCCCATCCGCGACTGTTTAAAGCTGGGCAACCCCAACTCGGTCATCAAGCGTGTTGCCAACCTGATCGGCTACCCAGTCGGGCCGGCCCGCGCCCCCTTTGATGGAGACTATGCCGCCTGGGACACAGTCCTGTTAAAAACTTTGAAGGAACACTATCCGGAACTGTTAAAGGCAGATTAAAGGCCCCCCTTCCCCTGCATATAGGTACATAAAGCGGAAGAGCCTCCCGGGGAGGCTCTTCCTATTTTTTCGCTATAATACAAAGGAGCAGCCCCTGTTCCAGGGTGACCGTCGCTTCTTCCGCTGTAAACTCATTGCTGACCCCCAAGGGGTAATCAGCCTCCAAAACCGCGCCGGTGAGGGGATACGACAGCCCTTCGTAGGTGATCCCCCGACAGGGCTCCCCCATGGCGAAAAAGCTGATGTAGCTGTTTTCCTCCCTGGGGATCACGGTTTTTCCCGTTCCTACGGGAAAGGCCCGGTTTCTGGCGTCTATCAGCGTCACCCGCAGCCCCAGCTTCCAGCCATAGGCGATGGACTGGAGGTTTCCCACCGTGTGGTCCAGCCTCCCTCCAAAGCATCCCAGCACCACCGCCTCCCGGCAACCCATTTCAGCGGCGTGGCGCAGGGCCAGGATCAGATCAGTGTCATCCTTGCGGACCGGGTAAACAATCTTGTCCAAATCCTTGACTGGCAGGTCAGGGACCCCTTCCGGCCCACAGGAGTCGAAATCCCCTATCAGCACATCGGGGACAATCCCGGCGGAGACGGCCCGAAGGTAGCCGCCATCTGCACAGATGACCAGATCCGCCTTTTTCCCTTCCTCTGCGGCCAGCCGGCCGTCCCATTCCGGGGCTGCGCACAGTATCAGCGCCCTCCTGGGGTGAATGTCCTGGATATGACTCACGGCTCTTTTCTCTCCCATTCCCTGATGTTTTTGGCTCTTTCGTACATGGCGCAGTAGCTTTCGTACCGGCTGGGGGAAATCTTTCCCCCAGCCAGGGCCTCCCGCACCCCGCAGCCCTTTTCCGCAGTATGGGAACACCCGGTAAAGCGGCAGTTCCCGGAAAATGGAGCGAATTCCCGGAAACAATCAGAAAGTTCCCCCTTCAGAATCACCTCAAACCGCTGGTAATCCATGGCGGAAAATCCCGGTGTATCCGCCGCCCAACCCCCGTTTTCCAGGGGATACAGCTCCACATGGCGGGTGGTGTGCCGTCCGCGGCCCAGTTTTTCGCTGATTTGTGCTGTTTCCAAGCCCAGACGTGGGTCGATGGCGTTGAGCAGCGTGGATTTTCCCGCCCCGGAATTCCCCGTAAAGGCGGAGATCTTCCCCGCCAGGGCCTCTGTCACCTGCTCTGCCCCCTCCCCGGTTATGCCGCAGACCTCCGCCACCGGGAAGCCTGCCTTCCGGTATATCTTCACATAGGGTTCCAGGTCCGCCAGATCCTTTTTGGTGAACACAATAAAGGGCTCAATCCCTTTCTTCTCACAGATGGCGATCATGCTGTCCAGCACAAACAGGTTGGGGGCAGGGTCTGCCGCCGAGCAGACAAATACCAGCTGGTCCAGGTTGGCCAGAGGGGGACGGAGGAGCTCATTCCTCCGAGGGGCGATCTCCATCAGGTAACCCTTTCCCCCTGCGGTCATCTCCACTGTGGCCATATCCCCCACACAGGGCGAAACATTCTCCTTGCGGAACACGCCCCTGGCGCGGCACTCAATCATCTCCCCACCGCCTGCGTCCACATAGTAGAAACCTCCCAGCAGCTTGATGATCCGGCCTGTTTGTTTTTCCATACTGTCCCTCCCCGAGGCGGAGCCCCGCCCCCTGCGTCTGGTCTGCGGACCAAGTCCCTAGAAACTGTCTTTGTTGTCGGTCAGCACCTTATAGGTGTTGTTCTCAAAGTCCAGGCTGAACTCCTGATACAGCTTGTTGTCAATCAGGACCTTGATGTTAGAGATCCCCTCCCCAGTAAAGGAGACCTTCCAGTTCCCCACCTCCTGGGGATTGAGCAGCTCCCGATGTTTTTCCACACCGTCCTGGGTTACCTGTACAGTACAGATCTCGTCAATGGAAGAGGGCAGGCTGATGGTGAGAATTCTGGAAGTGGAAGCGCCGCTTCCCCCCCTGCTCACGTTCAGGTCCACCGTGGAGCCTTCCAGCAGCTGCGTACCGTCCATGGGGTTCTGGGCGATTACTGTGCCCTCGGGCTTATCGCTGTTTTCCACCGGGGAAATATTCCCCAGCTTTAAGTTAAAGCTTTCCAGCATGGCCTGGGCATTGGTAATATTGAGCCCCACAAGCTTGGGGACCTCTACCATCTGTTTGTCGCTCCCCAGGCTGACATACACTGTCACCACCTGTCCGGCGGGGACAGAGGCCCCTGCCTCCGGGACAGTGCGGACTACATACCCCTTGGGAACGGAATCGTCATTTACATCCAGGGCAGTGTACTCCAGCCCTAGGTCGTGGAGCCGGTTATAGACCTCTGTGGCCTCCTCCCTGGTGTAGGAGGGCAGAGAAATCAGTTTGGTACCGCTGCTGACCTTGACCTTGACCACCGCTCCCTCCTTGATGGACTTCCCCGCCAGCGGGAGCTGGTCATAGATCACGCCCCGGCCATACTGCTCGTGGTAAGCAGGTTCTCCATCCACAACCATCTCGATATATTGGTATTCGGGGGAATCCTTGATCTCCTCATAATTCAGCCCCACCAGATTGGGCATATTCGTCTCCGGCGTGCGGCTGAAAGGGTCATTGTAGTACAGGAGGGTGAAGATAAAGATGGCTGTGGCCACCACAAAGGCCAGGGCGATCCCCCCCAAAACCGGCAGAGCATGGGATTGGATGCGGACCTCCTCCACAGGCTTATAAGGTACAGAACGGCTTTCCATCTCCTTCTTTCTCCGCTCCCTTCCTTCCGTTTCCTCCCGAAGCCGCCGTTCCTGGCGGGACTCCAAACCGGATTCCCCTTTGACCGCTTTGTCGCCGAACCCATATACCCCCTCGGAAGCCAGTGCGGGCTTTGCCCTGGACCTGGATCCTGTCCGGGACTGCTCCTGTTCCTCCATCCTGCGCCGCTCCAGCTCCTGGCTGTAGGAACGCTGCCTTCTGGACTGGCTCTGGCGGGCAGACTCCACCGCCCGGGGATCCGGATCATCGCTTTCCATCTGCTGGTAGGAAAAATGGATGGACGGGTTTTGTTTAAAAGCGTCGATATCCGCCAGCATCTCCGAAGCAGAGCGGTACCGCCGGGCAGGGTCCTTTTCCATGGCCTTCATGGTAATTTCCTCCAGGCCCTTGGGAATGGAGGGATTCAGGCTGCTGGGGAGGACCGGCTGGCTCTGTATCTGCTTAATGGCGACAGAAACCGGGGACTCCGCCTCAAAGGGAAGCTGGCCGGTGAGCATTTCAAAGAGGACGATGCCCACGGAATAGATGTCGCTTTTCCCGTCGATTCCCCCTCCTTGGGCCTGTTCCGGGGAGATGTAGTGTACCGACCCAATGGCCTTGTCCGAGGTGGTCCGCGCCTCGCTGCGGGCGAACCGGGCAATTCCAAAGTCCATCATCTTTACGGTCCCGTCGGAGAGAAGCATGATATTGTGGGGCTTGATGTCCCGATGGACAATCCCCTTGGAATGGGCATGGTTGAGGGCGCGCAGCATCTGGGTAGTGAAATAGACCGCTTCCTTCCAGCGGAGCACCTTCTGCTGGTCAATATATTCCTTCAGGGTAATCCCATCAATATACTCCATGACAATGGACTGAACCCTGTCGGTAAAAATGACGTCGTAAACCTTGACAATATTGGGATGGGAGAGTACGGCAATGGCCTTGGATTCGTTTTGGAACATACGGGTAAACTGCTCGCTGGCCATATATTCTTCCCGGAGAATTTTGACGGCAACGATCTTTTCATCAAAAATATCCACTGCCTTGTACACATTGGCCATGCCGCCGACGCCGATCATCTCCTGTATCTCATACCGGCCATCCAGCCTTTTGCCAATGAATTTATCCATTTGTCCGTGCCTCCCCATCCGCTGCCAGGGCAATGGCCACAGCGGTGATATTGTCCGCCCCGCCGAAGCGGTTGGCGGTTTCCACCAGTTTTTTCACCCCATCCTGAAGATCCCCGCACTGAAGCGCCGGCTGGAGGATGCGGCAGATTTCATCCGGCTCCAGGTGGTTGGTCAGTCCGTCGGAGCAGACCAGCAGTCCGCCTCCCTCCGGGACGGTAAACTGATCGTAATCCGGCGTTACAGCGGCGCCAACCCCCACAGCGCGGACAATATAATGGCGCTCCGGATGAACCACCGCCTCCTGGACAGTGATAGCTCCCTGGTCCAGCAGCTGCTGGACTCTGGTGTGGTCGCTGGTGAGCTTCTCAATGCCGCCCTGACTGTCGGGGCTGGAAAGCGAGAAGACGCTGGAATCCCCCACATGGGCCAGATAGGCGGTATTCCCCCGAACCAGCAGGGTCTCGGCGGTGGTGCCCATCCCGGCGAGGGATTCGTCCCGTTTGGAGCGGTCATATACAACGGCGTTGGCCACAGATACCGCCGAAAGGATCAGGGAACGGATGGAGGTATCCCCCAGCCCAGGGTAATATCCCCGTTCTATCTGTCCGGCGATGGTCCGGACCGTCAGGTCGCTGGCCACATTTCCTCCATTTTCCCCGCCCATACCATCACAAAGGACAACGGCAACAGCGCCGCCGGGCAGATTCAGGATGGAATAGGCGTCCTGATTGGTATCACGGCAAAGGCCGATATCGGTTATCCCCACGGCTGTCAGCATGGGAGATCCCCCCTTTTCTGTGAAGCATCAATTTGATTCTGCTCCGCCTCCCGGCGAAGCTGTCCGCAGGCGGCATTGATATCGCTGCCCAGCTCCCGCCGGATGGTGGCGTTGATCCCCAGCCCGGTCAAAAGCTTTTGGAAGTGAAGAATATTCTGTCTGCTGCCCCTCTGGTATCCCCGCTCCTTCACCGGATTCACCGGGATCAGGTTCACATGGCAGGGCATCCCCCGCAGCCTTTCGGCAAGCTCCCTGGCACACTGCGGGGAATCGTTTACCTTGTCAATCAGGGCATATTCAAAGGAAATTCTTCTCCCGGTATACGCAAAGTAATCCCGGCAGGCTTTCAGCAGCGCGTCCATGCCATACCGCTGGCTGACGGGCATGGTCTGCCCCCGAATCCGGTCATTTGGGGCGTGAAGAGAAATGGAAAGGGTCAGCCCCAGCTTTAACTTCATCAAATCATAAATGCGGTCCACCAGCCCGCAGGTGGAAAGGGAGACATGGCGCAGGCTGAGGTTCTCTCCCTCCGGCGAGGAGAGGATTTCCAAAAATCGCAGCACATTGTCATAGTTGTCCAAGGGTTCCCCAATCCCCATGAGGACCAGGCTGGCAATCTTTTCCCCAGTATCTGCCTCTGCAGTGTAAACCTCATCCAACATTTCCGAGGGAGTGAGGTTCCTGACCCAACCCGCCAAGGTTGAGGCGCAGAACCTGCATCCCATCCGGCACCCCACCTGAGTGGAAACGCACAGGCTGTTCCCATACTTATACCGCATGACCACAGCCTCCACAGAGTTCCCATCCGAAAGCCCCAACAGATATTTCACGGTTCCGTCCATCCTGGAAACCAGCTTCCGCCGGATCGACAGGCTGTTTATGTAGAACCTCTCATCCAGCTTTCCGGCAAGGGCGGCGGAAATATCGGTCATTTCCCCAAAGGAAACCGCCCTTCGGCGGGAGTCCCCTCCCTGTCCCCCGCGCGCTCCCCAGTGGAGCCAACGGTATATCTGGCCTGCCCGAAAGGGCTTTTCACCCATCTGCGCCAATTCCTCCTTCAGCTGGGGAAGGGTCAGCGATTTGATATCCTTTTTTTCCTTTTCCGGACAAGGCATCTGTATCACCTCTTGCTGTTCTGTATCATGCGGCAGATATAAAATCCATCCGTTCCGTCTGTATGGGGCATCAGGGTCGCCTCCCCCTCCCTTCCGGTATAGGCCCCGCAGCCTTCCGGAAACGCTGAAAGGGTGAAATGGGGATTCCGCTCTAAAAACCGCCTGACCACCTTCTGGTTTTCCTCTGGGCGCAAGGTACAGGTGGAGTACACCAGCGTTCCGCCATCCTTTACATATCTTGCAGCATTTTCCAAAATTTTATACTGTATCCTGGGCAAATCCTCAAAATCTGCCTGCTCCTTATACCGGATCTCCGGCTTCCGGCCCAAAACGCCCAACCCGGAACAGGGTACGTCGCAGAGGACACGGTCGTAGAGAGGAGAATCGGGACAGTATTCCAAAGCGTCCCTCGGCCTGCTCTGAACCGAGTCCAGGCCAAGGCGCTGGGCCCCGCTCCGGATCAGGCCGACCCGTTTTTCATATAGGTCAAAGGCGTCCACCCTGCCGCTGCCGCCCATCTGCTGGGCGATGGTAAAGGTTTTCCCCCCTGGGGCGGCGCAGAGGTCCAATACAAGCTCCCCAGGCTGCGCGCCCAGGGAGAGGGCACAGAGCTGAGAGGATTTATCCTGGACATGGAACCATCCCATCTGGAAGGCGGCAAGCTTCCGAAGGTTCCCCATATGGGAAAGACGGACGCAGCCGGGGACTTCCGGGACAGGGGACGGATACATCTCCTCCTCTTCCAGCGAACGGCAAAGCTCCTCCAGGGTACATTTCAGGGGGTTGACGCGAATATAAGCCGGAGATGGGCGGTTAAAGGCAGCGGCCATCTGCTCGGCGTTTTCTGGGCCATAGGCGTTTTGCCACAGGGAAAGCATCCACTCCGGTATGCTGTACAGGATGCTCAGCTCCCGGAGGGGGTCGTCAAAATGCGGAAGGGCGCGATCATCCCGGAGAAAGGACCGGAGCACGCCGTTTACAAATCCGGACGCACTGGACCGGCGCATCTGCCTGGTGATTTTAACCGCTTCGTTGACAACCGCGCTCTCCGGGATATTGGGGAGGAACAGCAGCTGATAAAAGGCAACGCGGAGAATCTGAAGGACTTCCGGAGAAATCCCCTTGATTCCCTTGACGGCATATTTTTCAATGCAGCAGTCCAAAGTAATTCGCCGTTCCAAAACGCCGTAAAACAAGGTGCTGGCAAAGGCGACCTCTGCTTTGCGCTGTTCCGTCGGGGACGGGGATCCGGCGGAGGACCTCGCCTCCTGTTCCAGCCGCTGGTCTAGGGCCAAATTGGAGTAGGCTTTATCCCGGTCCACCCGCAGCAGGGCCTCTGCGGCCAGTTGTCTCGCGCTTACCATAGTATTCTCCTCTTTGTATTTGGTATCGGATTTTCCCTTGAATGACAGGGAAAACAGAAACATTGCCGCCTGCAAAGAGCCGGCCCGCGTCAGTCGTCCCTGCGCCCCCGGTTTCCATACAGCCCAATCAGACGGAGCAGCTGAGCCACTGTTGAGATCAGCGCCGCCACATAGGTCATGGCCGCGGCACTGAGGACCTTCCGCGCGCCGGATACCTCGTCCTCCGCCAAAAGCCCCTGCTCCTGGATCACCGCCAAGGCCCGGTTGCTGGCATTGAATTCCACCGGAAGGGTGACAAGCTGGAACAGCGCAACAGCGGCAAACAGCAGGATCCCGAAGGAAATCAGCTTTTGAAAGGACAATATCAGTCCCAGAAAGATAAGGGGGATCGAAACCTTCGATCCGATATTGGCAACCGGAACAAAGAAATTCCGGATGCGGATGGGCGCATAGCCGACGCTGTACTGAACGGCGTGCCCCGCTTCGTGGGCAGCCACGCCGATTGCGGCAATCGACCGGCTCCCATAAACCGCGTCGGACAAGCGGATCACTCCCGCACTGGGGTCGTAATGGTCGGTAAGGCTGCCGGAGATGTGTTCCACCTGCACATCTGTGATGCCGTTGCTTCGCAGGATCATTTCAGCGGCCATGGCGCCGGTACAGCCGCGGCTTCCGGAAAGCTGGGAATACTTTTGAAAGGTGGAGTTGACCCGGTACTGGGCCCAGACGCCGAGGAGCAGCGCAGGAATGACTAAAATGATGTAATAAGGATCTATATACACGAAAAGACCTCCTTCCCGTGGCAGGACACTGTTTTGACAATTAGCTGCAGCATTTCCATGATACCATAGTTGGCAGATATTTGTTTAACAAAACCATGAATTTTCTCAAAAATAACAATATCACAATACCCTTTCAGGATATATTTTTGAAAATGCTTTTGAGCGGAACAAAAATATCATCGTAAAGGGAGACCGGAATGATGGTTTTATAAAATTCCCGCTCTTTTTTATCGAGATCATCGTAGTCGCAAGGCAGTTCATAAACTTCATCAAGGCGAAAGCTTTTGTCCATAAGCAGATAGACCTCTACAGTGCGTTCTGCCGGATTGACAATCCAATACTCCTGTACACCGTGTCTTTCGTACAGATCCTTTTTGTACCCTCTGTCCCTCTTTCTTGTGCTGGGAGAGAGGATTTCCACAATGAGATTCGGCGCGCCGTAGATGCCGTCGGTTTTAATAATATCTTTCCTGCACACAATCATAACGTCTGGTATGACACGGTCCGCTTCACTCAGGTACACATCTGTTCCGTCCACAAAAATTTCGCACGGTTTCCCTTTTTCCTCAATTTGATTCGCGAAAAAATGCGCGATGTTAAACGCGATCCGGTTGTGATCTATTCTTGGCCGCGGGGACATCAAAACAATCTCCCCGTCCAGCATTTCATCCCAAATTTCTTCCTGATAAGCCAGATTGTCCGCCATAGCGCAAAGCCTCCCTTCCTTTCAGTTAACCTGTCCTGCCTATATCGTCGTTTCCCCAAAGATTTCACCCTTTTCCAGGGGCTTCCCTCTCAGGAAGGTTTTCACGTCCATACGCTTGGCGCCTTCCAGCTGCACCTCTGTAAAGCGGACGGCCCCTTTCCCACAGGCCACAACAAAGTTTTCCGGATCGATGACCTCCCCCGGCCTGCCCAAAACGCCCTCCCGCTCTGCAATAACGGAACGGTGGACCTTCAGCAGCTTCCCCTTGTAGTTTGTGAAGGCGGAGGGCCAGGAATTCATCCCCCGTATCCAGTTGTGGACCTCCTGGGCGGTCCTGGAAAAATCCAGCCTGCCCATGGGCTTTTCCAACATGGGCGCATAGCTGCTTTGGCTGTCGTCCTGGGGGACGGCAGGGGCCCTCTTCCCATCGACAAACAATTTCATGGTATCCGAAAGGCACTGAGCGCCCAGGGCCTCCAGGCGGTCATACAGCTCCTCCGAAGTTTCATTCTCCCCTACGGAAACAGCGGATTTCAGGATAATACCCCCGCAGTCGACCCCCTCCGCCATATACTGGGTGGTGACCCCGCCCTCCTTCTCGCCGTTTAGGACCGTCCACTGGATGGGCGCAGACCCGCGATAGGCCGGCAGCAGCGATCCATGGACGTTGATGCACCCCAGGGGAGGAACATCCAGAATAGCCCTAGGGAGGATCCTCCCATATGCGACAACCACAATGATATCCGGCTCCATTTCCGTCAGCTGGCGGGCCACGTCGCCGTTTTTCAGCTTGGTGGGCTGGAATACAGGGATCCCATATTTCATCGCCGTCTCCTTCACTGGGGGAGGCGCCAGCTGGTATCCCCGGCCTTTGGGCATATCGGGGCGGGTAAAGGCCGCCAGTATCTCGTAGCCGTCCTCAATCAGACGCTTCAGGCTCGCTGCCGCAAAGTCCGGAGTTCCAAAAAAAACTACCTTCATCTCTATATCCCCTTCCTCTTTTACAGGCGGTTGATCTCCTCTTGGGTGAGCATCCGCAGGACCAGATCCTTAAAAATATGTCCGCTGAGGTGGTCGATCTCGTGGCACAGAGCCCGGGCCAGCAGATCCTCCCCCTTGACGGTGATGGGCTTCCCATAGCGGTTCTGCGCCCGTACCTCAACCTTTTTGGGCCTGGGAACCATCCCATACTCCCCGGGAGAGGAGAGGCAACCTTCCACGTCCACAACCTCCCCAGCCCTGCGTTTGGAGATGACTGGGTTGACCAGCTCAATCAACCCCTTGCCGATATCAATCACAACAGCTTGCCTCAGTACGCCCACCTGAACGGCAGCCAGTCCCACCCCATTGGCCTTGTACATGGTCTGGGCCATATCGTCAAGGAGTTCCCACAGCTTTTCATCAAAAACTGTCACCTCCCGGCTCTGCTTGCGAAGAATTTCGTCCCCTTCTTTGACTATATTTCGAATAGCCATAATGATTGCCTCCCTATTCCGTTGATTTTGAAACGCTCCATCAAAACCTGACGCCTTAACCGGCGCGGCGCCTTTTTCGTATATGCACTTACTTCTATTTTAGCCCCTTCCATCTCCTGCGTCAAATTGTCTTAACGAAATCTTTTGCTCCAAATTGTCATAAGCCCTCTTCGCTTAAAAGGCTTTTTAAGATGCGTTCCCGGTTATGGAGAAACATCTCCGTGACCTGATAGCTCTCTGTTTCCTCATACCTGCAGGAATGAAGTTTTCCGCCGTCAAAGGAAAGAATCTCCGCCCCAGGGGTCCCCAACAGGATCGGCGAATGGGTTGCAATAAAAAACTGCGCCCCCTCCTGTGCACAGTGATAGAGCTCCGCCAAAAGGGTCAGCTGACGCTGGGGGGAGAGAGCCGCCTCCGGCTCGTCCAGCAGATAAATCCCATCCCCCTGGAACTGGTTCTGCACAATCGCCAAAAAGCTTTCTCCGTGGGATTTTTCATGGAGCCTTGCGGAGGGATGGGCCTCGTCGGCATACTCCTCCTCCTTGGTCGCCACATTGTAAAAGCTCTCCGCACGGAGGAAGTACCCCCACCGGGGCCTGTGGAATCCCCTGGTGAGCCGGATGGCCCGGCACAATTCCGAGTGGGAATCAAAGGTGGAAAAGATATAATTTCTGGTCCCGCCCTCAGGATTAAAGCCCGCCGCGACGGCGATGGCCTCCAGCAGGGTAGACTTTCCGCTGCCGTTCTCACCTACAAAAAAGGTGATATTTTTGGTAAAACTCCATGTATGCAGCCCGCTGATTGCCTCAATCCTCCGCAAATAGCTGCCCCTTCCGATTTCATCCCATTCAATGGCCATCCCCTGGATAAACAGGCTGTTCATTCCCATCCCTCCCCGCTCATACCATTCCATCAAAGCCCATGTCCGCATAATACCGGATGCCCGACGCCGCCTTTGAGCCGCCAAATTCCCGCAGCAGCCCCGACATCATCTCCCGGAACCGCTTGCTGTTGCGGCACTTTAATATGATCTTATAGCGAAACTGGTTATTCACCTTTAAGACAGAACTTTCCACCGGCCCCATCACCCGGATGGGCAGGTCGGAATAGGAAAGCGTCAGCGCCTGTTTCAGCAGATTCCAGAAATACTCCGCCGCTGCCCTTGTCCTGTCCTGGTCCGCGCCTGAAAAGCCCACTGCGCACAGGTCGCAGAACGGGGGATACAGCAGCATCTTCCTGGCGGCGATTTCCTCCTGATAGAAGCCCAGATAGTCCTGCTTGGCCGCCAGGATGATCACATCGTTGTTTGGTGAATAGGTTTGGATACAGGCCCTGCCGGAAACGCTCCCCCTGCCGCTTCTCCCCACCACCTGGGTCAAAAGGTTAAAGGTCCTCTCCGCGCTTTTGTAGTCCTCATGGTAGAGGTACATGTCGGCGGTCAGCACCCCCACCAGGGTCACGTCCGGAAAGTCCAGGCCCTTCGCCACCATCTGGGTGCCGATCATAATGTCGTATTTTTTCTGGGCAAAGGCGGAAAACAGCTTCTCGTGAGAGAACTTGGCCATGGTGGTGTCCGCGTCCATCCGCAGGATCCGCGCCTGTGGGAACAGCTCCTGGAGCCGCTGCTCCGCCCGCTGGGTCCCCAGTCCGGAATATTGGACATACTTGCTCCGGCACACGCCGCAGGAGGAGATAGCGTCCTGGGTGTAGCCGCAGTAATGGCAGATCAGCTGGCGGTTGCTGGCGTGGTAGGTCAGGGATATGGAGCAGTTGGGGCAGGCGGCCACTGCGCCGCACTGGCTGCACCGGACAATGGTATTGTACCCCCTCCGGTTGAGCAGCAGAATGGTTTGCTTGCCATCCTCCAGGTTGTCCCGGATCTCCTCGGCCAGCTGGGCGCTGATCCCCCACTCCTGGGACTGAAAGGGCTGTTCCCCCATATCCACCACCCGCACCCCCGGCAGAGGGTTGCCTGTGAACCGGGCAGCCAGGGTGACCAACTGGTACTTGCCGTGGACAGCATAGTAATAGCTTTCCACGCTTGGGGTGGCGGAGGCCAGCAGCAGCATGGCGTTATTCTGCCAGCAGCGGTACTTGGCCACATCCCGGGCGTGATACCGGGGAGACTGGTCCGATTTATAGGTCGCCTCCTGCTCCTCATCTATGACGATCAACCCCAGGTTTTCCAGGGGAGCAAACACAGCGGAACGGGTCCCCACCGCAATCGGCGCCTCCCCGCTGTGGAGACGGTTCCAGGCCTCCATCCTCTCCTTAGGGGTCAGACCGCTGTGAAGGACCGCAACCAGCCCGCCGAACCGCTGCCGAAACCGGGAGACGGTTTGGGGGGTCAGCGAGATCTCCGGCACCAGTACAATGATATTCTTTCCCCGGTCCAGCACCTGCTGAATCAGGGCGAGATAGACCTGGGTTTTGCCGCTCCCCGTCACCCCGTGGAGCAGGGATACACAGGCCTTTCCCTCTTGGTATCTGGCCCAGAGGGCGTCCAAGGCCGTCTGCTGCTCCGGAGTCAGGCAGGGCGAGGGCTCCTGCTCCTGGCCCTCGGGGCTGGGCGTTCCTTTCCAGCGGACAGCCTGTTGGAACAGCTCCACAATCCCCTTTTTTTCCATCGCCTTCGCCACCGCCCTTGTGGAGGCACAGAGGTAGAGAGCCTCTTTCAAGGAAATCTCCCCTGACTTTAAAAGCAGCTCTGCCATCGCCTTCTGTTTTGGAGGCAGCCCGTCCGGGGTAAAATTTTCATTGGAGAGAACGGACTCAGTAAAGCGGATCATGGTTTCGGTTTCATCGGCTACACGGCGTTTAGCCTCCTCATGCCGCTCTGCCAGGCCAAGGGAAAGGAGCCTCCTGACAGCGCGGCCATTTTCCGGTAGTCCGGAGAGGCGGGCCAGTTCCCTGCCGGCAATCCCCTTGGGACGGGAAAGGAGCAGCCGGTAAACCGCCTCCTCTTCCCCGGTGAGGGCAAGGGAGTTCCAATCATCCCGGATCCGGGCATGATACCGCCATTTCAGCTGGATCTCCGCCCCCAAGGGCAGGATGACATGGACCGCGTCGTACCAGGTGCAGAAAGTATTGGCACGGAGATACTTCATCAGCCCCAGCATTTCCGGGTTGAGGGAAAGGGTGTTGTCCAAAAGGACAGAGATCGCTTTCAAATTCTCATGGTTCTCCGTTTCAGAAAGGGAGAGGACCACCCCCTGACGGCTTCGGTCCCCGCCGCCAAAGGGGACCAGGACGCGGCTGCCGGTCTGGACCTGACCCAACAGGTGGGATGGAACCAGGTAATCGAAGCCCATATCAAAGTGATAGGCAGCTTTTTCCACGGCAACCTTGGCGATTTGAACGGTCAGCGCTGGCATACAGCCGCCCCCTCTCCGAAAGAATCAAATAAAGTATGGCCAAAGGACCGGCCAATGGCTATCCGTCCATCATCCTCCAGACCCTGTTGTCCTGTATAAAACGCAATTAAGGCACAGCCACAGGGCGTGCCTTAATTCAATTCTATGGCCGATGTTAAAATATTTCGCCCTCAGCCTCGCCGCCGTCCTGTTCGGCTTCTCCCTCAGCGGCTTGGGCAGATCCAGCTGTTTCTCCAGTTTCTGCCTCAGCTTCTTCGGCAGGTTTCTCTTCAGGGGCCTCGACCCCCTCCAGCGCCCTCTGGTGCTCCAGCAGCTTTTGAATGCGCTCCTGCTCCTCCTGCTCCAGGACCTTCTCCGCGCTTTCAATATCCAGACGGCAC
This sequence comes from uncultured Oscillospiraceae bacterium, assembly GCA_949737515.1. GTDB lineage: Bacteria > Bacillota > Clostridia > Oscillospirales > Ruminococcaceae > UBA1405. Next base: position 30,764 of record CATJCP010000117.1, read on the forward strand.
CTGCCGGCCCGGATATCCTCAATGGCCAAGCGAACGGGCTTGGTGGAGAGCTCCTCCGGAAGCTGTTTTGTCCGGTCAATCACAGTATTTTTGGTTTTCTCCTGTTCGGAGAGGTCCTTCATCTTCCGGAGCTGCTCCTCTGTGATCTCCCGCGCCCTCTTTGCCACGCCTATGACAAAGGAATAATAGCTTTCATCGGATTTCAGATACTTGTCTACATCTATTTTAACCATAAAAGTCCCTCCATACAAACATTCGGTTCCAAGGCCTCAGCCTTCTCCTCCGGAGCTTAAAATGGCCTCGATCTCTGCTGCGGCTTGGTCCACCGTGTTGTTGACCACCTTGTATTGATAAAGACCTGCCTGTTCCATCTCCAGCTCAGCGGTTTTCAAACGGCCCCGGATGGTCTGTGCATCCTCGGTTCCCCGTCCCACCAAACGCCGTTCCAGCTCCTCACGACTGGGGGGAAGGATAAAGATCGAAATCACATCTTTTCGGGAGTCCATGACCTTCCGGGCCCCCTGGACCTCGATTTCCAGCATAACGTCCATCCCCGCGTCCAGCTTTTCCTGGACCTTATCGGCGGGGGTCCCGTAGAAATTGCCATTGTAACAGGCGTATTCCAACATTTCACCCTTGGCGATCTTTCTTTCAAACTCCTCTTTGGAAAGAAAATAGTAATGGATTCCGTCTATTTCCCCCTCCCGGGGCTTGCGGGTAGTGGCGGAAACAGAGGGGAAAATCCGAGGATTACGGGAAAGCAATTCCTTTAAAACCGTCCCTTTTCCCACACCGGACGGTCCGGAGAGAATGATAATCCGACCCTGGCCGGGGCGGTGCTCAACCCCTGTCATGACTCATCCTCCTCCATATCCTCGTCGTCGTCATCATCTACAAGTCGGTTTGCCACTGTCTCCGGCTGTACTGCCGACAAAATAACATGGTCGCTATCTGTGATGATGACAGCGCGGGTGCGCCGGCCATAGGTGGCGTCAATGAGCATACCCTTTTCCTTGGCGTCCTGGATAATCCGTTTAATGGGGGCGGACTCCGGGCTGACAATGGCTACCAAGCGGTTGGCGGACACCATGTTCCCAAAGCCGATGTTGATCAGTTTCATGCTGCGTTTAACATCCTTTCCACGGTACGGGGAGGCAGCGTGACGGGCGGTTGCCGCCGCCCGTCTGATGTCTACACGGTTCGTTCAGTCATTTATTCTATGTCGTCTTTGCTGCTATAAATAGTTGTCCAGTTTTTTTCGGCTATTCAATATTCTGTATCTGCTCGCGGATTTTCTCTATCTCCGCCTTGACGTCCACCACAATGCGGGCAATATCAATGTCCTGGGCCTTGGAACCAATGGTATTGGCCTCCCGGTTCATTTCCTGAACCAGAAAATCCAGCTTTCGTCCCACCGCCCCCTGGGAACAGAGGATATCCTCCAGGGCGGATAGGTGGCTTTCCAGCCGGACCGTCTCTTCATCCACCGCAATCCGGTCTGCAAAGACTGCCGCTTCAGTCAGCACACGTCCTTCGTCGATCTGCCGGTCCTCAAGGATCTCCTGGAGCTTCTGGTACAGCCGTTCCCGGTAGAGGCGAACCGTCTCGGGGGAACGCGCCTTTACCTGTTCCACCATCTCCCGGATGTGCCCGGCACGGTCCAGGATATCGGCTTTCATCCGTTCTCCCTCGCCGCGGCGCATTTCCAAAAACCTCTGGACCGCCTCATCCGCCACAGGGCGGACCAGCTCCCAGATGTAATCCTCATCCTCCTGCACCTTCAGCACTGTAAAGATATCCGAAAAACGGGTCATGGTAGAAACCGAAATATCGTCCCTGATTCCCAGCTCGCCGCCCATTTTCCGCAGTGCCTGGAGATACTCCCGGGCCAGAGCCTGGTTGATCTGCACCTCGGCGGCAGGTCCCTCAACCGTCTGGACAAAAATCCCGGCCTCTATCTTCCCTCGGGAGACCCTGGCCTGGAGGTAGCTTTTCAGCTTCTCTTCCAGATATCCGTAAGCCCGGGGGGCGCGTACTGAGCATTCAAAATACCGGTGGTTGACGGAGCGAAGCTCTACCGTGATATCGTGGCCTTCCACAGTGCGCTGGGAGCGGCCGTATCCGGTCATACTCATTGTCATATTGCGTCATTCCTTTTGCCTTTGACGGCGATTCCTTGGACAGCGGCGGTTATTCATTCAATGCTATCTCAATTTAGTATTATAGCATTCCTTTCCAGTCATTGTCAAGATAGCTGCCTTTCATTTTATCCCCCCTCCAAACAGGCATTCATAAAAAGTTTTCCTGTTTTTTCGCGGAAAGAGTTGAAAAAACGCCATACATGGGGTATAATTCTTTTATTGCAACGGGGAGCTGGCCTTTTGCCGGCTGAGAGGGAGCTAATTGCGGCTTCGACCCGATCACCTGATTTGGGTAATGCCAACGTAGGGATTGTTTTTCACCGGGTCAAACAGGTGGGGACGTGCCTGCGCTGATATTGCAGGGGTGTCCCTCATTTTATTTGATTCGGAGGTCTGTTCTATGAAACCATCTGTCCGTAAGCTTGCCCTGGCTGGGATCCTCATTGCCGTAGGCGTAGTTTGTTCCCCCTTCAGCTTTCCCGTAGGCGCTTCCAAGTGCTTCCCCATCCAGCACATGGTCAATGTCCTTGCCGCCGTCCTCCTTGGACCCTTTTACGGTGTGGCGATGGCCTTTGTCACCTCCCTGCTCCGGGTGCTGCTGGGCACCGGGAGTCTCCTCGCCTTTCCTGGCAGCATGTGCGGCGCGCTGTTCTGCGGCCTTGCCTTCCGCTTTACCGGGAAGCGCCTCGCCGCTTACGCTGCCGAGGTGCTGGGCACCTCTGTTGCCGGCGGGTTGCTGGCCTACCCGGTTGCTGTATTCTTCATGGCGAAGGAGGCGGTCCTATTTGCCTATGTGCTCCCCTTCCTGGTGAGTACGGTTGGCGGGACCTGTATTGCGGCAGTGCTTATCGCCGCCCTGGAAAGAACCCGGGCCATTGAAAAGCTGAACGCCTAAAAAAGTCTGTACAAGCAGGGGGATGGCCGGAAAAAGCCGTCCCCCTTTTATTAAGATATTAAGGGAGGAGATTCCATATGTTTGACGCAGAAGTTCATCAGCTCCAGAATATGCGCCCCCTGGTTCACTGTATTACCAACCCGGTATCCCTCAACGATTGTGCCAATTTTCTGCTCGCCTGCGGCGCGTCCCCCATTATGGCGGACCATCCGGAGGAGAGCGCGGAGATCACCTCCGCCAGCCATGCCCTGGTCCTGAACCTGGGCATGCTGAACCCTTCCCGATTTGAGGCCATGGAAAAATCAGTCTGCCAGGCCGGCAGACAGGGGATCCCCATTCTCTTGGACCCGGTGGGAGCAGGGGCGTCCTCCTACCGCCTCCGGTGCGCGAGGGAGCTGCTCCAGTCAGCGAAAATATCGGTGGTGCGGGGCAACCGTTCCGAGATCGCCGCCCTCTGCGGCCTCCCCGCAAAAGGGAAGGGCGTGGACGCCGCTTGCTCATCCCCTGTCCCGGAGGAGCTGTACGACGCAGCCCACAATCTCTCCAACACCACCGGGGCTGTGGTGGAAATCACCTCGGATACTGACGTGATCACCGATGGGATCCGGCGGGTGTATGTCAAAGGGGGATCGCCGGCCATGGCGCGGATCACCGGCACCGGCTGTATGCTCTCAGCTCTCATCGGGGCGTTCCTGGCTGTAAAGCCCAGCGATCCCTTGGAGGCTTCTGCCATTGCTACGGCGCTGATGAAGCGGTTTGGAGAGGCGGCTGCCCTGAACATGGAATGCCTCAGCACCGGCTACGGCTCCATGCGGACCTATTTGATCGACGCGGCGGGAAAGATTGACTTCCTGGCGCTCCAAGGAGGATTTCAGATTGAGGATCGATAAAAAAGCCATGAGGCTCTACGCTGTCACAGATCAACGATGGCTCTCCCCCGGGGAAAGGCTGGAGGACTACCTGGAGGCAGTTTTAAAGGCGGGGGTCACCTGCGTTCAGCTCCGGGAAAAGGACTGTACCAGGGAGGAGCGCCTCCTGCTGGCCCAAAGGATCAAACCCCTCTGCGCCGCGTTTCACGTTCCCTTTCTCATCAATGACGACATTAAGACTGCCAAAGCGGCAGATGCTGACGGCGTACACGTTGGACAGGACGACGCCTCCATTTCGGAGGCCCGGAAGCTCCTGGGGCCGGACAAGATCATTGGGGCCAGCGCCCACAACGCGGAGGAGGCCCGGCGCGCCGCAGCCCAGGGAGCGGATTATCTGGGCGCAGGAGCGGTTTTTGGCTCCTCCACCAAGCTGGACGCCTCCTATCTGTCCCCTTCCACCCTCCGGGAGATGCGCCGGGCTGTGGACCTGCCTATTGTGGCCATTGGCGGAATCACCGAGGCCAATCTCCTAGAGCTTTCCGGGAGCGGCGCCGACGGCGTGGCGGTGGTCTCCGCTCTCTTCGGCCAGCGGGATGAAACCGGGCGCATCACCCCTCAAGCCGCTTTCTCCGCTGGGAAGCGGCTGCGCAGACTTTCCGACAGCATGGCTTTTGGGAATCCCAGGCGGATATGTGCCGCCCTGTTCGATGTAGACGGCACCTTGACCGATTCCATGTATATCTGGGAATCCGCCGGGGAGATGCTGTTAAGAAGGCACAACATTGAGCCGCCGCCAACCCTTCGCCAGGAGCTGGGAGCTTGGACGCTGCACCAGACAGCGGTCTACTTTAACAACCGCTTCCACCTCAACGACACCCCAGAGGCCACCATGGACGAGATCTGCAAAATGGTAGAGGATGAATACTTCTATAAGGTACAGGCCAAGCCCCATGTC
>CATJCP010000118.1 GCA_949737515.1 uncultured Oscillospiraceae bacterium
TGCGCTGTATCCGACGGAACAGCAGCAGGAGGTTTTATTTTATGACAAACCAAAAGACACGCACTATGGTACAGCTGGCTTTCCTTGTGGCCATTGAACTGGTTATGGCCTTCACCCCTTTGGGGTCTCTTCCCATCGGTCCGCTGGTGGCGACCCTGGCCCACATCCCAGTGGTCATCGCTGCCGTTGTCATGGGGACCGGCGCAGGGGCCTTTATGGGATTTGTCTTTGGGCTTCTCAGCTTCCTTGTGTGGACCTTTATGCCCCCTACGCCTATCACTGCGTTCTGCTTTACCCCCGCTTTTGCACCCGGCAACTTCTGGAGCGTTGTGATCTGTTTTGTGCCCCGCATCCTTTTGGGCGTAATCGCAGGCGTTCTGTCAAAGCTTCTGCTTAAAGTTGACAAAACAAAGGGCTTTATTGCCTACACAGTGTCCTCTGTTGCGGCGACTATTGCACATACCTTGATGGTCCTGGGCGGTATTTATGTTTTCTTCGGCGAAGCGTATGCTGAGGCCATTGGCGTTGGCCACGAGCTTCTGATGGGCCTGATTGGAACTACAATTGCCACCAACGGCATTTTGGAGGCAGTCCTGGCAGGAGTTGTCACCTGTGCCATTGCCAAGGCGGTTTCTGCCTATGGAATGAAGGCAAGAAGGGCAAGCTGATAAACCGTATTTGGAGCATGGGGCGGCGGATGGAAATTTTTCCCTCTGCCGCCCTTTTTAACCACATAAACATCATTGATAAAGGAGGTTATACAATGACCCCATCGGAATTACTCTCCCGCTGCCGGGCGGAGGAACCCTTTCTCCTGTCTGTCCGGCGGCATCTTCACACCTATCCGGAACTGAGCGGGCAGGAAACCCAAACCATCCAATATCTGGCGGAAACGCTGGGCTCCATGGGCATACAGCCGGAAATCATCCCGGACGGCGGGATCTTAGCCCGTATCCATGGGGAAAAGGCCTCCTCCTCTTCCCCGGTGCTGCTGATGCGGGCAGACTGTGACGCACTTCCGGTGGAGGAACAGCCCCATTCTCAAAGTCCCCGCACCTGTACCAGCCGGAACCCCGGCATATGCCATGCCTGCGGACATGACGTCCATTCAGCGGTGCTGCTTACAGCGGCAAAGGTCCTCCAGGAATTCCGCCGGGAGCTTTTGGGGGACGTTGTGCTGCTGATTGAACGCAGCGAGGAAATCCCCTTCAACAAGTGCCTGCTCCACCTGATGGAAGCCTTGGAAAACCGCTGCCAGCGGATTGACGGCGTATGGGGGATGCACTGTGCCCCCTCCCCTGCTGGAACCATCCAGCTCAACAGCGGCGCGGTTATGGCGGGGACCCTGTTTTTCCACTATCCCCTGACGGGAAAGGGCGGCCACGGCTCCCGGCCTGATGTAAGCGTCAGCCCCATTGACTGCTTTGCCGCCATCCACACCGCCCTCCAGCGGATCCCCTCCCGGTACAGCCCCTTTCTGCCGGTGACATTGTCTGTCACCCAAGTTCAGGCAGGAAATACAAACAATGTCATCCCACAGACTTTGACCTTCGGCGGAACCGCCCGCTTTTTTGACAGCGATCAGGTCGGATTTCCCATCCAGGCGGAAATTGACCGGGTGGTTCGGGAAATTGCGGCTGTATACGGCTGCCAGGCAGAGGGAAGCGCTTCCGCGCCTTTCCTGCCCCTGCGGAACCACCCCGCCTGTGCGGATATGGCCCGGGAAGTCCTCCGCCCTGTTTTTGGGGGGCGGGTGACCGAAGACCTGCCTTCCATGGTTTCAGAAACCTTCGCGACCCTGGCGGCGCGGTATCCCGCAGTTTTCATCCATTATGGAGTGGCCAATCCGGATAAAGGGATTACCGCCGGACTGCACCACCCTGAATTTGACGCGGACGAAACCGTCCTCGCAGACGCGGCCGGGGCGGCGGCAATCTACGCCTATAGCTTTCTGGAAAAAACTGCCACAGGGACAGACTGGAGATTTACTCCATATCGTGATTCTGCAAAGGCGCTTTTTGCCTTACAGGGGATTACGGATTAAAAGGAGGGCATTCCGGCCATGAAATACAACCTTCCAGCATTGGAAACAATAAAGCAGTTGGGCTATGTCCAGCCTGCCGGGCGGGAATGGCTGGAAAAAGTCAAGGGAGAGAACCAGATCCTTCTGCCCAAAATCTACTGTGACTTTATGGAATATGCTGCTGGCTGCCCATTGTTTGCCACCTCTGATCTTTGGGTAGGAGAAATGGCTCCCCATCTGCGCAGTCCCCAAATGTACCATGATCTACTCCAGGAGGCCATAAGCAGCCCGGAGAGACAGCATAGCAAGAATTACGGGCAAAGCCTTGCCAGGCTGTCACAGCTTCCCAGGGAACTGTGGCCGGCGGATTACCTGCTGATTGGCAGTGATTATGTAAGCGATATGGGGAATTTCGGAATCCGAAAGATGGATTTATCCCAAGATGATCCGCCGGTCTACTGGCGGAACGCCGGGGATGACTGCTCCAAATGGCGTCGGGAATACAAAAGACTGTCCGGCTTTCTGGCGCGCGTCCTGGCCGATTGCCTTTCCTGCAACGATTACGACACCGCCAAGAGCGCCCTGGCGAAAAAAGGCTGGCGGTACGAAGAATCCTTTGACGCCGAAAAAGCTGTCCCTGCCGCTTCCAAGGCTGTTTTGAGAAAGCAGGGAATCTCCTTTTTCAGGTTGAAAAA
>CATJCP010000119.1 GCA_949737515.1 uncultured Oscillospiraceae bacterium
ATTGAGGAACACAGCAAGAAGCCGGAGGAGGCCCGGCGGCGCATTGAAGCTCTGATGGGAGACGTGCCCCGCGTGGAGCTGTTCGCCCGCCACCCCGCTCCCGGCTGGGACGTTTGGGGAAATGAGGTGGACAGCACTATTGACTGGATTAAACCTTCAAACGAAGGTAGCACATGGCACTAGCTTTATAAAGTTTCATTTTTTATTGGTAGCAAATAATTTCCATTTTGGTCCTGTTTCAGTTTGTCAATGGATATTTTGCGCGCAAAATTACGAATATCCCCGATAGAATATGTAATGTCACCATATTCTTTGTCCAACAAATTCCCAAACTTTTTGTATTCTCCGTTATTTACGAAAGGTAGAGAATGGTAAGAAATAATCCGAAATTCTTTTTGATATGAGAAAAAAGGGGATTTGAAAAGCAAGAATGACTCTGGAGATTGTGTGAGAAGTTTCATTTGATCGGCTATTGATTGTCTGCCATAGGTAACAGGCTGGCACAAAACAGCATATCCACCTAAACCAGCAGATTGTATTCGGTCCATAAATTGGGGATAGTCGATTATGACTGCATAACCGGATTTGCCTTTGCAAAACTCATCAATAATTCGAGAGGAAATAATGGCATTATCGCCATGGTGCCCAATGCAGTCAGAGGCCCAAACTGTATATAAACAGTAAATGGGTCTGTTCATTCCACAACGGACCATTCCAAGTGCAAGCCCTTCTTCTACATCTCCCTGTCCTTTTGACTGCTGTATGTATTCTTGATGAACAAAATAGGAGGCAGATCTCATGTAAATATCCCCATCCAGCAGTCTATCTGCATAGCTTTTACCGTCTTTGCCACCATTATTTAGAAACTTAACGAGTGCGATAATCTTATCTTGCATCCAATGTTTCCTCCAATTCTAGTCTATGATAAGGAGTATACCATGGAAATCAAAATTCCGAAAGAGGTACGCCAGCACAAGGAAACCATCTTTTTCGGCCTCTCCACCCGGCAATTCTTCTGCGCCGTGGCCGCCGTTGGGATCGCCGTGGCCGTCTACCTGGGCCTGGGCCCCGTACTCGGCCAGGAGACCGCAAGCTGGCTCTGTGTTCTGGCCGCCGCGCCCATGGCCGTGGCCGGATTCTTCAGCTACAACGGCCTGACCCTGGAGCAATTCGCCTGGGCCTTCCTCAAATCCGAGCTGCTTTGTGCCGGAGGGCGGCGGTTCGTCTCCGAGAACTTCTACTACACCATGCTGCACCGAAAGGAGGCCATAGACTTTGATTAAAGCACTTGCCGCCGCCAACAA
>CATJCP010000120.1 GCA_949737515.1 uncultured Oscillospiraceae bacterium
GTCTATTTCGTACTCATATTCATAGCCTCCGCCTTTAAACTCGATTTCATAAAAGGTCACTCCGTCATCCTGCTCCAAATCGCACTCGTATTTCCGGAGGTCCCCTTCGGATAACCCCGCATGGGATAGTGCCGCCGCCTTGGCGCTGGACTCCCCAATATAGGAGGAGCCAGAGGAAGCCGCATATCCATGACGGAAGTTGTCGTCCTGCTCCTTCTCCTGCTTTAAAATGGCCCCAGTATAGGCGTCAATTTCATATTCGTATTCATAGCCGTCCCAGTCAAAGTCGATTTCATAGTAGGGCGTCCCATGGTCATGGTCCAGCTCACATTTGTACTCATAGATCCCGTTTTCCTTTGCTCCAGCGTGGGATAGGGCCGCGGCCTTGGCCTTTTCCTCCCCAATATAGGAGATGCTGTTCAACGCGCTGGAGGAGGAATTTGTCTGCTGGAAATCATCCAATTCCCGCTGAGATTTCAGAACGGAACCGTCAAGAGCATTGATCTCATAGTCATATTCATAGCCCTCAGCGTCAAAATCAATTTCATAATAGGCCTTTCCGTTGCTCAGCTCCAGCTCACATCTATAGTTATGGACGCTTCCTTCCGCTACCCCAGCGTGGGATAGGGCGGCATCCTTAGCACGGGCATTCCCGATATAGGAGCTTTCCCTTTCATCGGGGGATTCTGCATGGCGGTCATCCTGTTCCCGCTCGTACTTGATGACCTCGCCGGTTATAGCGCTGATATCATAGTCGTATTCATAGCCGCCGGAGAAAAATTCAATATCGTATACCATAGTCCGGTCCTCGTAATCCATTTCTATGGATAAGCGGGAGATATTGTCCCGATTCACCTGGGCATGGGAGAGCGCGGCTGTAAGGGCGTTTTCCTCTCCGATATATGCCTTGGCGCTGGCAGTCCCTGTGGAACGGAGATTTTGCGTCCCGGACTGGGAGACGTTGGTCAAAAGGTTCAGATCATTGATTGAGAGAGGTACCAGATCCTCGAAGGTGTACAGCTGGTTGGCGGAAGCGATCTGTTGGATGAGCTGCGCCTTACCCGCAGTGATCCCATATTGGTCTGCCAAGGACTGGGTTTTTTCATTTGGGGAGATGGTTTGGCTCAAAACCGCGCCGCTGAAAGTTTCAGTCTGGAGAAGGTTGTCAATCTCCTGGGTTAGGCGCTCCTGGATCTGGGCGCCCTTTGCTGGATCGCTGCCGTCTACGCTGACCAAAATGGAATTGGCAGCTTCATTGATATAGCCGTTGCGGAGCATGGAGCCAATGAGGGCGTTTACTGCCACATCCAAAGTGCTCCCTTTAAAATCCATATCTCCGACGACCCTTTGGGCAGCCTCGTTGCGGGGAGAGACGGACAGCACCCGTTCCTTCTGGTTGACAGCAATTTCAATGCTTGGGTTGACGTCCAAAGAAATGGTGGCTGCAATGCTGGAGTTGGCCTGGTAGAAGGCCCCATAGCCCACCCCGAAGGCGAAGAGCGCCGCTGCTGCAATCCCTGCTCCCCATTTTGTCCAGCGATGTTTTCCTTGTTTCTTTGCCATTTCCATTACCTTCCCTTCCTGTGGCTGTTGCCCCTGGCAGTCTTCGAGGACGGTTTCCAGCGCGTCGGGAACGAGCCGGGAAAATGCCTGGTTTAGTTTCCGGTCTATTTCTTTTCGTTTCATCCATGTTCCTCCTCCCGCAGACTGCGGCGCAGTTTTTTGACAGCGCGGCTGTATTTGGACAGAACCGTTGACAGGGGCAAGGACAAAAAAGCTGCGATCTCCCAATGACGGAAGCCAGACACTGCGTGGAGCGTTACGATCTGACGTTCTTCCTCAGTTAGGCGGAATAGGCATTCCCGAAGCAGCAGTTTTTCCTCGGCAGAGATGGGCTCAGGTGACTCAAGGTCTTGTTCCCAGAGTTCTTCCAGGGCCTCTGGGCTGCGGCTGCGCTCCCGCAGGAGCTTTCTGCACTGGTTGCGGGCAACGGTCAATATCCACGCCATGGGCTTCCCCATAGACCTGTAGATCCCGGAAGCCGCGTAAATACTGACAAAGGTATCGTGAAGCGCATCCTCCGCATCCTGGCGGTTCTTCAAAATAGAAAGGGAGAAACTGTATACTGCTGTCCCGGCTGCCTGATACAGCTCCGCAAGGGACTCCTGGTCGCCGGAGGCGATCCCCGCCAGGCAGCGGTCCAGCTGTCTGGCGTCTGGCATTTGCGTATATGCCGCGGTTGAAAGCATTCCCATGAAAAATTCCCCCTTTCTATTTAGTTAATCCATTTGGCGGCGGTTTTATTGCATCCTGCCGAAAAAAATTTGGAAGGCATCTTAAAAAGCAAAAAGGTTCGAGTAGCCTCAAACCTTTTTGCACAATAGAAATCTGTTTTTACAGTTGGAGAACAATCCCTATGACAGCCGCAATGAGAATGATAAAGACTGGATGCCACTTTACCTTTTTGTTCAGCACAAACAGCGCCGCAAACAGGACGATGTTTTTCCACTGGAACAGCTGCAGGATATTGCGGCTTTCCAAAAACGGTTCAATGGCCAGCAGGGTAATGCGGTAAATTTCAAAGGCTGCTGCTGCGATCAGCCCGGTGACCGCCGGGCGAAGACCATAAAATGCACTCTTTACATAAAAGCTCTCGCTGAACCGCTTTAAGAAGGAGGCGACAATCATGATCACAATTAGGGAGGGGAGAACCAGCGCTGTCGTTGTAATGATCGCCCCAGGAACGCCCGCAGTATGGAAGCCCACGTAGGTGGCCATGTTGATGCCGATGGGGCCGGGGGTGGATTCGGAAACAGCGATCATATCCGCCAGATCACTCCTGGTGAACCAGCTGTATTTATCCGCCATATTGTAGAGGAAGGGAAGGGTGGCAAGACCGCCGCCGATGGCGAAGAGGCCTGTTTTAAAAAACTCCAGAAACATCAGAAGAAGGGTCATGCCTCTTTACCCCCTTTCCACTTTTTCACAACTATACCCAAAAGGATGGCGGCAATGACAATATAGACAGGAGAGAGGCCCAGGAATACTTGGATCAAAAAAGTTCCGATACAGATGGCAATCCCCAGCTTATCCTTGACACCGCTTTTCCACAGTTTTACGATGGCGGTTGTCACCAGGACCGCCACCGCCACCCGTATGCCACCAAAGGCATGCTGGACAATGGGAAGGTCGGCGAAGTTCTGGAGGCAGGCTGCAATGATGGAGATAATTACAATAGAGGGGAAGATAACCCCCGCTGTTGCAACAATCCCCCCGACGATTCCCCGCAGCTTATATCCAATAAAGGTGGCTGTGTTGACCGCAATAATGCCAGGGGTGCACTGTCCAACGGCGTAGTAGTCCATCACTTCCTCGTTGGTGGCCCATTTGCGCTTTTCCACGACCTCCTGCTGGATCATAGGCAGCATAGCGTAGCCGCCCCCGAAGGTCAGTCCCCCGATGCGGCAGAAGGTAAGGAACAGGTCCGCAAGTTCTTTCATTTGTCATACCCTCTCTTTCCATTGTTGACATGTGGATGTATTCCTTAAAAATCTAATAAAGATTCTACCATATCTTTTTGGAAAACTCAATAGGCGGAATAAATCATTTGAAAGCTGAATCATTCTCATTTTTTCAGCAAACTGTACAGAGAATTTACAGATAAATAAATGGCGGACGCGTCATCTCTGCTTTTCCTTAAAAGACGATCTTGTAATTCCCACGGCCCGGCAGTTCTATGGTTATACTTTGGCTTGGGCGGTGATAGGATACATATTTAGGCATCTGCTCTGCTTTTTTAGGCTTGAACCCCTGGGGCAGCCGTATGGTATAGGAAACCGGCCGGTCAAATTTCCAGTCAACCCGGAACACTACATGGCTTTTTTTGCAGAGGAAGCATTCCGCCTCCCCTCCAAAGGAGAGATGGCCGCTGGATTGAACGATCTGCGGACGGAAGGGGTTCTGGACCATCACCTTGATCAAGGCACATCCGTGGGGCGGGATGGCGCCTAACATAACAGTATCCCCATACTGCACATCCTCGGCCACCTGACCAGTGTAATACTCGCAGAGGGTGTAGACTTTGCCGACCTCGGCAAAGCTGCCCAGAAGTTGGGTGTTCAGAGCCAGGGCGCAGGGAACAAGATCGGTATCCGACCAGTTAATGACCGCCACAGTATGCCAGCCTTTTCCTTTGACCGCCACATCAATAACCGAGGGGTACCGTCCTCCGCTGAACAGATCTCGAGGAACCGCTTCCACCGGAACCACCGGCATGATCTGGGAGAGGAGCATCAGACGGTCCTTGTCGATTTTGGCCATAGGCTCTGTGGAACATACAATGCCGCCGCCGATATACTGGTTGAGGGTGGAGGTTCTGGCCTCCATGTCTGTAAGCAGGCCGTATCCCAGGGCCAGTCCCCGGAAGGGTTCGTCCTGTCGCCGTACCATCAGGGCATCCGGATCATTGTTCCACCACTGGTTCATCCACCAGCGCAGCAAATTCTGCTTGATAGTATGGGGAGCGGCTCTGCCGCCGGAGTGGACGGTTTTGCTCCACATGCTAAGGGTGTCGGAACCAGTGCGCTGGGCATCTGCCAGACCGATCACGGGGTCGTATAGCCCACCGCAGATGAGCAGGTAGCCGTCCTCTCCGATTCCGTCCCGAACAGCCTGCACTGCGCTTCGGTATGCCCGTGCCAGAGGGATGGATTGATTGTAAAAAACCGCATCCTGCTGAATTACAGGGGCCCGGGTGAAACCCAGCTTGTGGTACATATATCCCCAGCTCCGCAGTGTGGCGTAGAGGCCGCGCACCCAATCCAGGACCTCTGGGTTTGTAATGTCCAGGATCAGGTAAGTGGTATTGTTCATGGGAAACCTGCAGAGGGCTCCATCCTGATGGCGCAGGAGCCACTCCGGGTGCTGGATAGCGGCAGGCGAAGTCTCATGGACGATAAAGGGGCTGGTCCAAATTCCAGGGGTATACCCAGCAGCCCGGATTTCCTCCGCCACCTGGGACATGGGCAGGGGAAAACGGCTGTTGGGTTCCCAGTCCCCAATTACCCTTTCCCAGCCCTCGTCGATCTGGAATACATCAAAGGGGATCTCTTGGTCCCGGAGAAAGTTCAGGTTTTCAATTACATCCTGGTAGCTGATGGTCAGGCCGTAATAATACCAGGTGCAGTAAACGCTGGGGGCGGGCTTTTTGCAGCGGGCCTGATACAAGGTTGCCTTATTGGCGGCAAAGGACTGGATGGTGTCAAAGACGGATTTTTGACGTTCATCATGCCGCTCTACCAGGAGCCATTCGGAGGATACCGTTTCCCCAGGGGCCGCCAGGCATTCCAGGACACAGCCGGATTCCAGCCGCTTGATCTTATCCTCGCTATCGGTTTCCAGGGTGGTATACACCATCTGGTCTGCCCCGGTCATAAAACCCAGGAACAGATAGTGTCCGCTGCTGCTGCGAAGAACGGTCAACTGGTCGCTGACAAAGACATGAGAAGCTTCTCCAGAAGGGTCAGGGGAGGAGCCTGTCTCCGAAAGACCCCGTTGAGCATCTAAATAGCTTTCATCGTGCTGGGAAAGGGTGCAGACTGAGGGGAGATCATTTTTATGGCGGCCCTGACGGTAAAGCTGCCAACGGTCTCCTTTTTCCCCAATCTGCAGGCTCTCCATACCCACTGCCACAAAGGGACAGAGCCGCGACAGATACAGGGGCTGCGAGGTTCGGTTTTGAAAGGACACCCTGAGGCGGAAGGAGGAGGTGTCTTCCTGGTAAACCCGCTGCCATGTAATCTCTCCATATTCGCTGACAAAGCTTAGAGTTTTCTGGCGGGGGTATTCGTCCAAACCATCGGTGCATTTCCCATAAAAGCTGGCGGACAGCTTGGGAGCGTCTATTTCAACAACACGATCTCCGTCGCGGAGGGAAACGGAAAACTGATACCGCAGAAAGCCCTCGTGATCACGGATTGTCTCAATGTGCGGCTGGTTGTTAAACATCTTTATACATCCTTCCCGAGAAGCTGATCTGCCTCTCATTGAGAAACAGATCAGGTTCTAACGCTATTTTTGTCTTTTTAGTATAACATATTCCGGAGGTGATGGAAAGTATGGAATTGGCTTAATAATGAAAAGGGGGAGTATTCCCAATATTCTATCCATACTCAAATGGATAGAATATTGAGTTTTCTAAGATATAAAATTGTAAAATAAATATGAAAAATTATAATTTAATACTCTCTTCTGTTCAAAGATTGTTCCAATCGCCAAAGTACTGTAAACTAATGGAGAGGGTAGGGGAGAGTTTTTCTTCCCAGACAGCCTGATTTTATTTAAGGGAGGAAGTTCCTTTGAAGCTTCATACAAAGAATATGGATAGCTTTTCGCTTGCCGGAAAAGATGCAGCAGTATTTTTTGCCACTAAGAAGACGGTTTTGGGATGTCGGGATTCGTCCATTCTTTCCGCCCACAAACAAGCGGTGGAGGACGGCGTTTTCGCCTGTAAGGAAAATGAGCTTTACAGTTTTAAGATGAACCTTGCAGAACGGGAAAAACTGGTGACGGTTGTTCTGGTGGGCTTGGGAGCAAAAATTCAGCCCCGGAAGATCCGTGAAGCCATGGGTAAAACAGCAAAACTGCTGGAAAAGGAGAAGGTTGCTTCAGCGGCGGTGCTGTTCCCGGAGGATTTTGCCAAAAAAGAGATTATGAAGGCTGGTGAAGGCCTGCTGCTGGGCGGATATTCCTTTGATTACTATCGCTCGGAAAAGAATGAAAAGGCCTGTAAAGAGATAACGCTTTACAGCAGTGCCGAGGTTTCTTTGGACACTCCATCTGTGTTGGCGGAGTCCATCTGCCAGGCCCGCGATCTGGTGAACCTGACTACCTGGGATCTCCATCCCTCTGATCTGGCTGGAAAAGCCAAAGAAGCTGGGGAAAAGTATGGCTTCCAGGTGGAAGTGTTCCAGTCGGAAGAGATCAAAAAGCTGGGGATGGCCGCATTTATGGCTGTAGGCCAGGGCAGCGACGCATTGCCCCACCTGATCGTCATGCGCTACCGGGGGAACCCGGACAGCAGCGAGATTCTCGGATTGATCGGCAAAGGCCTTTGCTATGACAGCGGCGGATACTCCATGAAGCCTTCTACAGGTATGGCGACCATGAAGACGGATATGGCTGGGGGTGCGGCTGTGATTGGAGCTATCTGCGCCGTGGCTCAAAAGAAGCTGAGGGTCAACATCACCGCTGTGATAGCCGCCTGTGAGAATATGGTTTCCGGTCATTCCTACCGTCCTGGAGATGTGATTTCCTCAATGTCCGGCAAGACCATTGAGGTGGACAATACCGACGCGGAAGGCCGTCTGACCCTGGCCGACGCCATTACCTATACCATCCGCAAGGAAAAGGCCAGCTGCCTGGTGGATATCGCCACCCTGACAGGTGCGGCAGTCGTGGCGCTGGGCGGGGAGATCACTGCTGCTGTCTGTGACGATGAAAAGCTTTGGAAGAAGGCGGAAGCAGCTGCGGCCAAGGGCTGTGAAAAGATCTGGCGTATGCCCTGCGACATGGATATGGATAAGCTGTTGGACTCCAAGATCGCAGATATGAAGAACTCCGGAGGCCGTCCCGGTGGCTGTATTACTGCTGGGCTATTCCTGAAGCGCTTTACGGAGGGACTTCCTTGGCTCCATTTGGATATTGCCGGGCCGTCTTATACCGACCAGGGGAACGATATCTGCGCCTTTGGCGGGACTGGCTGCGGTGTGTCGACGCTTTATTATTTGGCAAAATCCTTTGAGGAGGAATAGAAAGACAAAGGTTTTAGGCAATATGAGAACGACTGAGATCATTAAAAATCTCCAAAAACTTTGAGAAATGGATAATTGGTAGATGTAACGTTTTTGGAGCACATGGACAGATAACAGGCGCCTGCCTTTGGCCATTGGGTCATGGGCAGGCGAATTTTTATATTTTCTGGAAATTGCGCGGGCGCTGGCCTCCAATGCCCCTCATTCCGGCGGACAAGCCGACTGGGAACCTGGATGCCGGCGCCGCCGAGGAAAGCACAGCAATCCTGAAAGAGGGCGCCCATACGTTTGGAAAATGTGTGGTCGTGACCTTGCTGTAATGCACAGGTCAGCCCCGCCGGTCCCATACGGTTATTCCATTGCTCTGATTTGCTCAACAAGAGATTGCTTTTTTAAATTTCCAGTTGTATAAGAAGTCAAGATAAACTGCACAATCAGCAGAATCGCTAAATATATCAATACGACCAGCCACGGAAATGAATAATAAAAGTATGGATTCATCGTTTTCACAACTGCCTGTACAGATAGGAAGCCAAGTCCCGTTCCCAAAACCAATGTTACAAGCGCAGCAAAAGCTGAATAAATCACCCCCTCATAACACAGCATTTTGATAAGCTGTTTTTTACTCAAAC
>CATJCP010000121.1 GCA_949737515.1 uncultured Oscillospiraceae bacterium
AATTCAAGCTGCATACAACTCAATCCCCTCTTTTTTTACATTATAATAAAATGGATACGCCTGAATCCAACGGTTAAAATGCTCTATATTTTTTACCACTGGCTTAATTTCAATATTATAATTAAAGTTATACTCAAAAGTCACGTCTGAAAGGTTACGTCCCCTTTCAAAAATTTCTTTCTCAGACAGATTCACAAGGACCATTATATCTATATCTGATTCCGGCGTATAATCCCCCGGGCATAGGAACCATATAAAATAACTGTCCGTAGGTAGGAACCATAAATCTTCTTTATTTCCTCTACATATAACCCCAACAAATATTTTATAGAATTTGACATACCAAATTCTCCCTAATTGTAACAATTTGTATTTTGCAGCACTTAATCTAAACATTCATCAGCCTTCCATAATCTTCACACAATAGGTCCGCTTCCTGGGCCCGTCGAATTCGCAGAAATAAATCCCCTGCCAGGTCCCCAGCACCAGACGGCCCTTGTGGACGATCAGCGAAAGGCTGGCGGAAAAAATCGAGCTTTTAAAGTGGGCGGCAGAATTCCCCTCCATGTGCCGGTACTCCTTCAAATTAGGGAAAAACTGGCTGCAGGCCTTGGTCAGATCGAAAATGACGTCCGGATCACAGTTCTCATTGATGGTAATGGCGGCGGTGGTATGGGGGCAGAAAATAAGGGCAATCCCCTCCTGAACCCCGCTTTCCGACAAAAAAGCGGAAATTTCCTTGGTAATGTTGTAAAAACCCTCCCGTCCGGTGGAAACGGTAAATTCTTTATAGGTTGACATAGCATCACTTCCTTGGTAAAATTTTATCATAACCCCAATCCGTGTGTCAATATAAAAGAAGGGGGAGACAATGCGCTGTGGGAAAACTGCAGTTTTCAGCAAACCAGATCCTGGGAATCGCGGCGGGATGCTCTATCCTGGCGGCCATTCTCTGCAATACGGCCCTGATCCCCTACTCTCACTCTGTTGAAGTCTCTTACCGGGAGAGCAGTCAATCCTCCGCAGCAGAGCCGCTTTCCTCCTCCGCTGCCGCCCTTTCCCCTTCTCCGGAACGGTCTGCTTCCACCCTGCTGGTGGATATCAACCGCGCCTCCCAGGCGGAGCTGGAAACCCTGCCAGGCATTGGCCCTGCCCTGGCGGAGCGGATCATTGATTTTCGGGAACAGAACGGGGCCTTTTTATCCCCGGAGGATCTGACCAAGGTCAAGGGAATTGGAGATAAAACCCTGGAAGAGCTTCTCCCCTATATCACCTGCGGCTAAAATACAACATCTCTAAAATATATGAAAAAGGAAGTTATGCCCTATGTATCAGCTTGGTTTTATCGGTGCGGGAAATATGGCCTCTGCCATTTTAGGCGGAGCCCTCCGTTCCGGCGCGCTCTCCCCCCGGCAGATCTGCGCCTTTGACGTCAGCCCGGAACGCTGTTCCCTCTTCTCCGACAAAGGCGTTTCCATCCTCCCCTCCGGCGCTCAGGTTGCCGCGGAAAGCCGCTTTATCCTGCTTGCGGTCAAGCCGCAGAATGTGGAAGCGGTTCTGACAGAGGCGGCTTCCGCCTTTTCCCCTGAAAAAACCCTGATTTCTATCGCCGCAGGGGTATCCGCTGATTGCATTCGCCGGCTGCTGGGATGCAGTACAGCAAAGATCGTCCTGGTCATGCCAAACACCCCCCTTCTCATCGGGGAAGGCGCAGTGGCTGT
The DNA here is from genome assembly GCA_949737515.1 of uncultured Oscillospiraceae bacterium. Taxonomy (GTDB): domain Bacteria; phylum Bacillota; class Clostridia; order Oscillospirales; family Ruminococcaceae; genus UBA1405. The sequence goes on from CATJCP010000121.1 coordinate 1,722, forward strand.
CAGCCGGGGCGAGGGGGTTGGGGAAGAGGAATTTGCTTTTGTAAAATCCCTTTTTTCCTCAGCGGGCAAGGTGGAAGAGATCCCTCCTTCCCTAATGAACGAGGTCATCCCCATCAACGGCAGCAGCCCAGCTATGGTCTATCTGCTGGCGCAGATCGTCTCGGAATACGCCCAGGGCAAGGGCATCCCCTACGATACGGCAAACCGGCTGTTCTGCCAAACCCTGATCGGTTCCGCTCAGATGATGCTTCAAAGCGGAAAAAGCCACCAGGAGCTAATCGACATGGTCACATCCCCTGGCGGCACCACCTACAAAATGTTGGATGGTCTGAAAGAGGGGGGGCTCTCCCATGCGGTGGAGGACTCCTTTGACCGGTGCATCCGGCGGGCCTATGAACTGGGAAAATAATCAGGAGGTGTATCAAAGAAATGGCAGTTTACAAAATATCCAGTGAAAAAATAACGGCGTCGGTCAATACCCTGGGGGCAGAGCTGGTTTCCCTGCGGGGGAGAAGCGGCGCCGAATACCTATGGGACGCAAATCCCGCCTGGTGGAAGCGCTCTTCCCCTGTGCTGTTCCCCTTTGTGGGAGGGCTTCGGGAAGGGCAGTACCGCTATGAAAACCGCATCTATCCCATGCCCCAACATGGCTTTTCCCGGGACATGGAATTCTCATTGGTTGAGGAAAGCCCTAACACCCTACGGCTTCGGCTGTGCTCCAGCTGCGAAACATTGGAGCGCTACCCCTTCCCCTTTCAGCTGGATATTTCTTACCAGCTGGAGGATGCCTCTATCATAATTGGCTGGGATGTAGTCAACACAGGGGAAAGGGAAATGTACTTTTCCATTGGCGCACACCCGGCATTCCTCTGCCCTCCCATTGACGCACCCTATCTGGACGGCAGGTCCAAACGGCGCACCGACTACTCCATCCGTCTGGACGCAGAGGGGGAAATCAGCTACCGTTTGCTGGATGACGGCCTGATCTGCCCGAAGAAGCATTATATGCCCCTGGAAAAGGGATGCTTTGCCATTACGCCGGACACCTTCCAGCGCGACGCCCTTGTAGTGGAAGGAAAACAGGCGAGCCGCGTATCCCTGGCCAGCCGGGATGGAACCTCTTTTGTCACCGTCTCCTTTGACGCGCCGCTGTTTGGACTGTGGTCGCCACCGGGAGACGCCCCCTTTGTCTGCATTGAGCCGTGGTATGGCAGATGCGATCCCCAGGGATTTGAAGGTTCCCTGGAAGAGCGGGAATACACCAACCATCTGGAGCCGGGAAACAGCTTCCACGCCCACTATACTGTCAGCCTTGATCAGGAATAATTTTTATATCCACCTTGGCCGTAACAATCAATTTTTTTATAAAAGGGAATTTTTTTATTTTTAAATATGATACCGGCATCATGCCGGAAAGAAAGGAGTAGCATATGGAATTATTTGAGGATGAAGCCTTTACACTGGATGAGGATAAAGTGGATTATAAGGGCGGTACCTATGAGCTGGTATCCAAAATAGCCTATCTGATCGGCGTATCCAAAAATATATTTGAAAATGAATACGAGCCCCCTAAGCTTGAAATATACCAGCGGCTGGAAAAGGATAAAAACGCACGGATTATCCGGCATCTGTGCATCATCCGGACAGCCATTGAACGAAAGTTTAAATACATCAATGAAAAAATGCGCATGGACTATCAGAGCATTTTATCCATGCCGGAGTACATCCCCCCGGAAAGTATGCGGCAGCTTGCGGAGGACGGAGTCAACTTTATCAAAAAGTCCAGCACCAAGCTAAATCAACATATTATTGAGATCAACCGGCTGATTTCAGACCGGATCAACAACTGTAAATCCATATTCCCCATGTGGCTCAACTGGCAGTATATACACGACATGTTCATCATGCCCAACGGCCTGACTGAAGCCGGAACCAAGGAAGCGGCCAACCTCTATTATTCCTACCGCTCCTTTTACCCTTATCAGATGTACATCAACTGGATGCCCCGGGACGAGGGGAACATCCTCTACAACGACAAAAAATTTGCCATCCTCCTCTACCAGTGGCACGATAATTACTTTACTGAGCTGAGCCGGGTCTCGGATGTAAGCGTCCAGGTCAAGGGGAACATCTACGACTTCATTGACGCCAGCAAAAAGGTTGTAATCGTTGTGGACTGCGAAAATTCCGACCCATACAAGCTATATGCCACCTTTAAAAACCTGAACTATGAGTATATGTCCAAGATCTCCCTGGTCATTCTCTTCGACGACGTCCACACTGCCAGCGCCTGGAGCATCCTCAGCGAGTTTACTGCCCTGAACGTAGAACACAATGTCATTGAGCGGGTAAAGGAGGATAAGTCCCTGGTGGACATCAAGCTGACAGCGCGGGCCTGCCAGGAGTTTTACCAGAACAATGTGGACTCCTTTATCATCGTTTCCAGCGATTCGGATTACTTTGGACTGATCTCTTCCCTGCCCACAGCCCGGTTCCTGGTAATGGCGGAGCGGGAGAAATGCAGCCAAGATATGAAAAAGGCCCTGGTAGACAAGGGCATCTTCTACTGTTATATAGATGATTTTTACTCAGGCAATTCAGAGGACATGAAGATGAATGCCCTCTTTAAAGAGATAAATTCGTATTTAAGAAAATCCATCAGCCTGAACGTCAATGAAATGTTTTCAGAGGCGCTTCGCGTCACCAGGCTGCCTATGTCCACAGCAGAGCGGCGGCAGTTTTACGAAAAACACATACGGAACATGAATTTAGCAATTGATAAGGATGGAAATGTGGCCATTGAGCTGAAACGTTCCTAAACCCCTTGACTTTCCCTAAAAAACGTGATACTATGAACCCAAAGCAAAGAAAAAGACCGACGTTTCCGCAATTTGCCCGTCAGAGAGAAAGCGCCATTGGCTGTAAGCGTTTTCAGGGCAGAGGAAACCGACACCACTTTGGAGCTGTGGCGCGAAGGCTGTTTCAGCATAAGCGTCAACGTTTGGCCAGCGTTAAGGGCCTGACTGTAAACCGTCCGGTTTGCAGAAAGTGAAAAATCAAGGTGGAACCGTGCTGAAATCAAGGCACCCTTGGATAATCATCCGGGGGTGTTTTTTGCGTTCCCGGAAAAAATGAGAAAGAAAGGAACGAAAGGCATGAAAGTAATCTACAACAACGGCGAAGTGAAAGAATGTCCCAAGGAGGAAGAACTTCACGTAATCCGCCACACAGCGGCCCATATCATGGCGCAGGCAATTAAAAGGCTGTACCCGGAAGCAGATTTCGCCTTTGGCCCGGCAACGGAAAACGGCTTTTACTATGACGTTGACCTTGGCGACCGCAAACTCACCGATGAAGACCTCGCAAGCATTGAAAAGGAAATGAAGAAAATCGTCAAGGAAAACCTGCCTGTCAAGCCCTTTATCCTCCCCCGTGCGGAAGCAGTCAAGCTGATGGAGGAACGGAAGGAAAAATATAAGGTGGAGCATATCGGCGACCTTCCCGACGACGCAGTCATCAGTTTTTACCAGCAGGGCGAGTATATTGACATGTGCGTAGGCCCCCACCTGACCTATACGAAGGGCGTAAAAGCCTTTAAGATCACCCAGCAGAGCGGGGCATACTGGCGGGGCGACAAATCCAATAAGATGCTGACCAGGATCAACGGCATTGCCTTTGGCAGCCAGGAAGAACTGGACGCACACCTGAAACTGCTGGAAGAAGCAGCCCGCCGCGACCACCGTAAGATAGGCCGCGAAATGAACCTGTTCATGCTCTGTGAGGAAGGCCCCGGCTTCCCCTTCTTCCTGCCCAACGGCATGATCTTAAAGAATACCCTGATCGACTACTGGCGGGATATCCACCACAAGGCCGGTTATGTGGAGGTAAGCACCCCCCGGATTATGAACCGGCATCTATGGGAAACCAGCGGCCACTGGGATCACTACAAGGACAATATGTATGCCACCAAAATTGACAACGAAGACTACTGCATCAAGCCCATGAACTGCCCCGGTGGGGTCATG
>CATJCP010000122.1 GCA_949737515.1 uncultured Oscillospiraceae bacterium
AAATTCGGGTGGGCCAGGAAGAAATTCCTGGCCCTTTTCTTTTGCCCGAAAATATTTATAACCGAAAGGAATGAGGATCCTTTATGCCAACCTTCACAGAGAACAAGACCGACCGGGCCTATATGATCGCCGTTCACGCCTTTTTCCGCCATGATTTCCGGCACACCCATCTGTCCGCAGACCGCGGAGATTTCCATCAGGCTCTTTGGCGCCGCCAGGACTTCCTCTCGGGAACAGCGTCCGATGATCTGTTTGGCCATAAACCACACCCCGGGCCAGCTGAAGGCGTATCGTGCCAGCTCGCTGAAGAAGCCCGGCGACAGCTTATCTGTATGCTCTTTGGCCTGCTCCTGGAGGAAAGCGGTTTTCTCTGTATCCACGATTTCCACCGCTTTCTCACAGGCTTGCTTGTAGACGCTTTCGGAGTACACTCTGTCCTCCAGCAGGAGCAGCGTCATCTTCCGGCCCTCACCTCCGGGCCGGGCCGCGGCCTCTATGAACAGCATATCCAGGGTTTCCTTCCCGGTGATTTTGGGGAGCAGTTCCTTAAACTCTTTCAGGTTACCGTCACGAATCGCAAGCACTGCCTTGTCGCTGTCCGTCATGTTGAGGGGCTGCTGGCCCACCATATCCATGTAGACGGTGATGCTCCCGGTCATGCGCCGCAGGAGCTGCTCGGTCTGAGACATAGCCGTTTCCTGGCGCTCCCGCTGCTCCGCCAGGGCGCGGACCAGCACGTCCTGTTCCTGCATACTCAGCAGTACGGAGCCGCCGGTGTCCTCCCGGCCATTTACCAGAGCGTATCTTGAGTGCGTAGCGTTTTCACCGTGGAAGGCTTTGGTAATAGCAGAGGATATGAGGAACATTCGGTCCAGGTCGTTGCCGTTCTCGCCCAGGGTCTTGCCGGTGATGAAAGTCTTGATGATGGGCTTATCTTCCGGCCATTCTCCCAATTTTCGTCTAAATCGAAATACTCATCCGGAAGGTAGCCCATACCATCCAGCCTGTGCCGCAGTTCCTCAAATACCGCCTTGCCTGTGGGCTGGCCCACGTACTCCATCTTGCGGGGTTTGCCGGGAACGGCCGCCCATTTTTCCAGCATGATTTTGTTCATTTATATTGCTCCCTTCATTTTTATATAGTGAAGGGCCGCAGCGATAGTTAATTCAGTTCAAAAGTGAATTAACTATTTGGCACGGCCCTCCTGACCTAATTCTTCTTTCTCCGCGGCGGGAGTTTCCCACCCTCCAGGAGCGTTTCCAGCATGAAGCGCACCCCAAAGCGGACCCCTTCGACGTAGGTGAGCCGCAGGTCGATGCGGTGAGCGTCCTCAAAAGCCGACTCATAATCCTCCAGCAGTCCAGTGTCCTTTTCGGGGAGCTCTGCCTCCAGCTTGTCCCGGAGCCCTTCCAGTTCTCTCCCCGCTGCCCGATACTCAGCCGATTGGGGGACGATGTCCTCGGCGGGGAATATCTCGCCGTTGTAGAGCTGTTCCAGCAGGGTCTTTCCATGATCCATTTTTATCACCTCCTGCCCACACAATACCCCAGCCGGGGTCGGAAGTCCAGTTGGGAAACCTACAGAAAAAGCGCCGCTAAACCTGGACGATATCGTAAAAGTCCTGGGCATGGTCAGGGCCCAGCTCCTTGAGGCGGGTAATGAGGATGTCTATGTAGTCTTCCTGGCCTTGGGCGGCTTTGACCTCGGAGATCAGGTTCCAGAAACCGTCCTTGCTCATGGCTTTGCGGCCGGGGATGGGCTGCTCATTCTGATTTGTCATGAAGTGTTTCTCCTTTCTGCTTCTGGCTGCTGTCTATGTCCTTCTGGATGGTTTTAGCTTCGGGTGGGTCCCGGCTGAAGTTGGGAACGCGATTTCATCGATCCTGTGGCGAGTTGAACATCGTTCTCATCGAAGCTCTCGTAGGCCCTGTCGGTTTTGTTTTCTGTAAAGTTAGGCACTTTACATTCCTCCTTCAAACTTTCTCTGGAAACGCAAAGAGGGACCAAAGATTTCTCTTTGATCCCTCTCAAAAATTATTTTTGTTTTATTCTGTCTCGGATTACTGTTGCCAACCACGCAGGTTCAGATCCCTAATTTCGGGGTGGCATCCCCCAAAACACGTCACGCCGTGACGGTCCTTTTTGGGCCCTCTGAACGTCAAAAAACCGCGCCGTTGCGCGGTTTTTTGGGGGTGGCATCTGTTAAGATGTGTAAACATGGCAAAGGTGGCAAAACTTGATACAAATGCACACCCTAACCGCAAAGGGGGTGCATTTGTGAAGGGGGTGCAAGGCCAAGATAACAGCCTACATTTAGCGTGTCGTGGAGAAATATTAGCGTGGGAGCAGGATTACTGGCAACCCACACCGCCTTGCGTATTCTATGGTGTTCCGCGTCCCGCTGGGCTGACCGTTGTAGACGGCGATCACCCGCGCCGAGTGGTCAATCATCCACTCGTTCCTTCTCTGAAAACAATCCCGACTGTATCCAGGGCAGATGAAACGCACCAGGTCGGCCCGTTCCATCACCCGGCGATAACGCTCCTGCCATTCCCGGCTCCAGCGGCTCTCAAACCCTCGGTAGGGGCTGGCGCAGATGAGTCGGATTTCCGCTCCCTCGTCCCGGAATGCCAGCACGATCTCCGCCGCCCAGAGATCGACCCCTCTTGCCACCCCTGAAATAAATGTTTGAAATCCGTCAGCAATGGCCTGACGGATTTCTTTTTTCAGCCCAGAAATAACCTCGATTTCCGGCATTCCAAGGCGTTCCGGCCTGTGGCCTGTGAAGCAGCACCGATGTAGTCTCAACTCTTGCTCTGTCATTTTACCGTCCTCCTTCGTATGATTATACCGTTTAATATAATGGTGTTATTCGTACAAGTCAAGGGTATTAAACCATTTAAGTGAACGGTAGAATATTAGCAAGAGGGAGGTGACATCATGGACACACATTCCAGATTGCGGCAGTTGATGGCGGAACGGGGCTGGACAGCCTATCGGCTGGCAAAGGAGAGCGGGCTATCAGAGTCTACACTGGCGAATATTTTTAAGCGGAATACAGTTCCATCCATCGCGACCTTGGAGGCTGTATGTTCTGCTTTCGGCATCTCCCTGGCTCAGTTCTTCGCCGAGAGCGATATGGTAGAATTGACGCCGGAACTGAAGGAGTTGTTCGACCATTGGGTGTCCCTTTCCCCAGAGCAGAAACAGGCGGCGCTACAAATGATTCGGGCCATGAATACAAAATAAAATCCGTGCCGGGGAGTGTCAGCATCCTCGGCACTGTTGATTTTCTATATCAGAAGATTTTGTACCAGCGCAGCAGGTCGCCTCGCCCTTCCTCCTCCAACCGCTCCACCGCATAGCGGAGCCATTCTTCCGGCGTGGGGATTTCTCCGGCGCGTGGTATCTGCTCCCACGATGCACGTTTCTCCGGGTCAGGGTCGTTCATTCCTTGTTCAATGCGGGCTGCGATGTTGGCCCGCATTTCTTCTACTGT
>CATJCP010000123.1 GCA_949737515.1 uncultured Oscillospiraceae bacterium
ATGATGAACGGATATCCCTCCTTGGAAAGCGACGTCATCGGCTTTGACCAGGACAACCGCCTTGTGGTGGGCCATATGACCGCCCAGGAGGCCCTGGACCGGGGGGTGAGGGATGCGGTCAACTTTGGACCCATATTGATTGTAAACGGCGAACCGGTGCGGGTTTCCGGCTCCGGCGGCGGGCTGAACCCCCGTACCGCCATTGGCCAGAGGGCCGATGGGGCAGTGCTGCTGCTGGTGGTAGACGGCAGGCAGGCCCACAGCCTTGGCGCCAGCTATAAGGACCTGATTGAGGTCATGCTGGAATATGGCGCGGTCAATGCCGCCAATCTGGACGGAGGATCCTCGTCGCTGATGTGTTATGAGGGGGAGATCATTACCACCTGCGCCTCCCTCTACGGTTCCCGGAAGATTCCCACCGCTTTTCTAGTAAAAAACTTATCTGAATAAACATTTGGTATAGAAAGGGATCGAAATTCATGGGGAAGAAGAGGAGAAAAAGGGGGGAGCAGCCAAACCAGCGGCAGAAGAGAAGCTGGTTTTCCATGGCAGTTTGCTTCCTCTTTGCCTTTTTGCTCCCCCTGGAGATAGGTGGTCTGAGGGAGCTTTGGAGTTTTTTGGAGGAGTATCAGCTGTCCCTTCCGGAGAACGTGGCCCAGGAGGGGCTGGAACTGTTTCAAAACCGGGACATGGAGACCCTTTCCCAATTTGTGGAGTACACTCCCCACCCCCTTGACCGTGTGAGCAGTTTGGACAGCTGGCTGGAAAGTTACCTTGGATTTGACAGCGGGGAGGCGGAATACACCCTGATCCCCCAGACCGGTACCTCTAATCAGAAGCGCTATGTTGTGGCAAAAGATGGTTTTAAGATTGCAGAGCTGCTGCTGACCCCCAGTGGGGAGGAGACCAAAAGAGGATTTTCCCTGTGGGAGCTGAGTGATATTGAAATCGCTTCTGCCTCTGGTCATTATGGAATGGAGATCACCCTGCCTCAAGGGGTTGACCTGACTGTCAACGGCTTTTTGGTGGACGATACGTACCTGATCGAAAATGCCGTCCCAATAGAGGTTTCCGGCTTTGCGGATATGGGGCCGGAATTTCAGCCCATTGCCTTAAAATACCGGATAGAAGGGCTTTTGGAACCCCCTGAGATCCAGGTTTTTCCTCGGGATACGGGAGAATGCGTTATAGAGGAAGTGGGTTCCGAAAATGAAGGGGCAGTAGTCCATTACAGGGCTGTGCGCTACGGCGGGCCGGATTTTTCCGGCACAGTGGGGATCAAGGCGGAAAACGCAGCCAAGCTGTACGCCCGGTTTATCACCAAGGACGCGGAGCTGGACGCGCTGATGCCTTACCTGTTTCAAGGGGGGCCGCTGTACCAGCATCTTTACGGGTTTTCCAACTCCTGGTATATCGACCACGATTCCTATGAATTCCAGGATTTCCAGATGGACCGGTTTATCCTCTATGACGAATCCCACTTTTCCTGTGATGTTACATTCAATTATATCATCCGCATGGGGGCAAAGGTCTACGAATACCCCAGCGCCTATACCCTCTATTTTTTATATGGCGAGGGGAATTGGCAGCTGGCTTCCCTGGAAATCCGATGATTGGAAAGGACTGGAATACTTGATGAGGCTTCTCTTTAAACAGCGTTTTTTCTCCTGGCTGGACAGCTACGACATTTACGGTGAGGACGGACAGACCCTCTTTACGGTGGAGGGGAAGCTCTCCTGGGGGCATAAGCTGGAAATCTACAACGCCCGTCACGACTATATGGGGAGAATTCAGGAGGAAGTGTTGACCTTTCTCCCCCGGTTCCGGATATATGTGGGCGAGGATTACATCGGGGATATCCGCAAGGAGTTTACCCTCTTCCGCCCCTCCTTTGAGCTGGACTGCAACGGCTGGCGGATTGACGGGGATTTTTTTGAGTGAGATTATTCCATTCGGAATGGGCAGGGGGGCTTTGTCGCCAGCGTGTCCAAGCAGCTGTGGAACTGGACGGATACCTATTCCATTGACGTGGCCGACCCGGTAAACACGCTTCTCTGCCTGATGATTGTCCTTGCCATTGACGCGGCCAAGTGCTCTTCCGGAAAATAATGGGCCGCTATTGACTTTTAGAAAGGAAGTTATGCTTTATGATGTTGTCCGGAAATGAAATCGCCCGCCATATGGGGAAGGAAATTGTCATTGAACCCTACGATCCCTCCCGGCTCAACCCTAACAGCTACAACCTCTCCCTTCATCGGGAGCTGTTGGTTTATGAGCAGGATATTCTGGACATGAAGCGCCCCAATCCGACTAAGAGCCTGATCATTCCTAAGGAGGGGCTTCAGCTCACTCCAGGGGTCCTGTATCTTGGCCGCACCAACGAGTATACCAAAACCGACGGCTTTGTCCCAATGCTGGAAGGGCGTTCCTCCGTTGGAAGGCTGGGGATGTTCATCCATGTCACCGCCGGATTTGGGGATGTGGGCTTTGCGGGTTACTGGACGCTGGAATTATTTTGCGTCCAGCCGGTGATTGTCTATCCGGACGTGGAAATCTGCCAGATTTATTACCATGATATCCACGGGGATTATACTCCTTACAGCAGCGGGAAGTATCAGAACAATACAGGGGTACAGCCCAGTTTATTGTATCGGGACTTTCCGTGATATGAAATCAATCAGCGCCCTTGGCCTTGCTGCCAGGGGCGCTGATTTAAAGTCAGGTGGTTTTATAAAATTCTGTTTTGCATTTAGGGCAGCTTACCTTCAGCTTTCCCCTTCCCTTAGGAAGGCGGAGGGTCTGTTTACAGCTGGGGCATTTCAGGTAAACATGGGTTTTCCGGTCCCGGATGCGGTGGTAAAGGCCTTTAAAGGGTTCCGCCGCCTTGCGGAAAAAGGGCCCGAAGACCTTTACAAACTTTGCGTTTTCGGCTGCGCGCCGTTCAATGTTTCGGGAATAGTTGCGGAAGATAAAGACAATGAAAAGAACGTCCGAGATATAATACAGAAGGGGGACCTTGGCCGCCAGACCGGCGATACCCAGGATAATCATCAGAACCAGAAGGGAAATGGACAATTCGTCCGCCCTAAAATATCTGCCGGAAAGGAATTTTCTCAGCCATTCCATCATAGTTATGCATCCTTTCTTTCAAATGCGGAAAATAAAACGGTTTGTGAAGGCGCTGCGCTACATCAGTACCCAGGCGCTGACGGCGGCGATCAGGGGCAGGGTTATGATACAGGATAAGGTGGTGACCGCCATGACCTGGCTGCCGTATTCCCCGTCTGCGCCGTATTTGCTGGCAAAGAACCCGGCGGCCTGGGCTGTGGGGCAGGCAGAGGAGATCATGCAGATGACCGCAATAAATCCCCCTTGTTCCACCCAGGCGGAGACATTGAGAAGCTTGAACAGGAGCAGCACAATGGCGGGGATCAGGATGATCCGCAGAATGCCTATAAAATACAGCCGCATGTTTTTCAGGACCCTTACAAGGTTGATATTGGCCAGCAGCACGCCGGAGACAAACAGGGCCAGAGGTGTGTTCATGGAGGCCGCGTAGTGTACTGCGGGACCAAAGGGGGCGGGAAGGGTGATGCGGCAGATAAACAGAGTAAAGCCGATGATACATCCCAAAACCCCGGGATTGAAGATGGCCTTTTTCAGGCTGACGCATCCCTTTTTTCCCTCATTGAGAATGTAAATGCCATGGGTCCACATCAATAGGTTGAAAACGGTGAGATAGGCGGTGGCGTAGAACACCCCTTCCGCGCCGAAGGAAGCCTCAATCAGCGGAATGGCGATGTATCCGGCATTTGAGTAAATGGCGGCAAACCGTTCCACGCCGATCTTTCCCTTGACTCCCTTCCGGAGAAAGACATGATCGTTGAGCAAGATGGAGATCCCGTGGGAGAGAATGGAGAGAACAGCCGCCACGCCCAGCCCTTTCAGCTTGATGGAATCGTAGGCCGTTTGATAAGAATCGATCATCAGGGTGGGGGCCACCATGTAGAGCAGAATATTGGTGACATACGGGACGCCCTCCATATTGATCTTGCCGAACCGTACAAACAGCACCCCCACTGCCATCAGGGTAAACATAGTCAGAACCTGCTTTGCCAGAATAAGCGCCAGCTCCATAGAAACACATCCTCTTTATCATCTAAGTCCGGGAATAAACGTACATAACATAGTATACAGGATTTTGCTGGTATTTTCAACTCCTGTAAGGAAGCCCGCACCATCCGGCGCGGGCTTCTTCTGCGGTATTGTAAGGCTTTCCTTGGGGCAGAAAAATTGGAGTGTGCGGTTTAATCGTCATCCCTGCCCCTGACCCGGATGGGACGGCCGTCCTCCTCATCGTCCGGATACTCTTCGTCGTCATCCAGCTCCATCCCCACTTCGTCTCCTCCAAGGTGTTTGGGACAGGTGGAGGGCAGGAAGCTGGGCTTATAGTATCCCACCGCCGTGGAGGGGCAGTTGACCGAGGCAAGGGCGCCGGTCTCCTTGCAGTAGGACATGGCGACACAGTTGCCGTCATCCTCAAAGTTTTTAATGGGGAGATCTGTGTGCAGGTCCCGCATGATGTTGCGCCAGAGGGCCAGGGGAGGGTAGCTGTATCCACTGTAATTGATGGGGGCCCCAATGTCGTATCCGATCCATAGGCCGCAGACATAGTAGGGGGAGTAGCCGATGAACCAGTGGTCAAGGTCGTTGGAGGTGGTGCCGGTTTTGCCGCCTACAATCTGCTGCCCCCAGCGGACTGAACTGGCTGTCCCATAGGTGTTGGGATCTGTGACGCTTTGGAGCAGCTTGTTCATCACCGCTGCAGTTTCCGGGTCCAAAATGCGGGTGGGAGTGATGTTCTTTTCCAGGATCACGTTGCCCTCGTTGTCCAGCACCCTGGTGTAGCTGTAAGGCTCCACATAGGTGCCGCCGTTGCCAAACATCTGATAGGCCCCGATCATGCGGATGGGTTCCACACCCACGGTCATGGCCCCAAGGGCCATAGGCGCAAGGGCTACGTCGTTGCTGTAGCCGGAGGTGACCAGGCCGAAATCAAAGTTGGAGTTGAGGAAGTTTACCAGGTTCTGGGGGTTGAGCCTGTCCGCCAGGCGCACCGCAACGGTATTGGTGGACCGCTGGATGGCCTCGCACACCGGGATATTCCCCAGATACAGTCCGTTGAAGTTGACCGGCCAGCCGGTGCCATTCTCCCGCTCGGTAAAGGGGTGGTCGTCGATCATGGTGGACCAGGTGACGACATTGTTCTGGATCCCCTGGCTGTAAACGGTCAGGGGCTTGATGGAGGAACCGGGCTGCCGCTTGGACATGGTGGCGCGGTTGAGGGAGCGGGCGTTGGTCTTTGGCCCAGTCCCCCCCACGATCCCCAGGATTTTCCCATAGGGGTCTGTCACTACGCAGGCGCCCTGGGGATATTCGGCATTGTGGATGGGAGGCAGGTTCTCAATGTTTTCAAAGTAGTATTCCAGGGTATCCTGTACCTTGGAATCGACGGTAGTATAGATGCGGTAGCCGCCGCTGAAGATCAGGCTGCTGGCGTACATCCTCTCATAGCCGTAGGCCTCCTGGAGGTCGCTGATGACCTCCTCAATGACGGTATCGATAAAGTAGTCCTGCACCTGGCTGGAGGCGTTGGTCTCATCCTGCTTCTCTGTGCGCTTGGTTTCCACCGGAGTGGCCTTGTAGGCTTTTTCCTGGGCTTCCGGGATGCCGGCCATCTCACAGTATTCCTCAATGATCCAGTCCCGGCGGGTCTTGTTGCGCTCCGGGTCGGTGATGGGGTTGAGCCAGGCCGGGTTTTTGGTGCTGGCGATGATGGAGGCTGCTTCCGGCAGGGTGAGATCCTGCACATCCTTGCCGAAATACAGGTTCGCCGCTGCCTGGATCCCATAAGTACCATAGCCGAAGTTTACCGTGTTCAGGTAGGCCTCCAGGATATCGTCTTTGGTATACTTTTTTTCCAAGTTCAAGGCCCGGAAGATCTCACGGATCTTCCGTTCAAAGGTGGAGGCATTGTCCTCTGAGATATTCTTGATCAGCTGCTGGGTGAGGGTAGAGCCGCCCTGGCGGTCCTCGCTCAGCCCCAGCATTTCATTGAGGAAAGCGTAGGTGGTGCGGATCCAGTCCACCCCCTGGTGTTCCTCAAAGCGCTTGTCCTCGCCGGCGATGGTCACGTCCTGGACCATCTGGGGAATGTCCTCCAGCTTGACCCAGATCCGGTTTTCCACCCCGTGGAGCCGGTACAGCTCATAGAGCTCCCCGGTTTCGCTGTTGTCCGCATAGAGGATGGTGGTGTTGTTCAGATCCAGGCTGTACAGGTCAATGCCCACATCGGTTTTCATAAATTTCATGACATAGTTTGCCATGAAGATAGCGCAGATACATCCGGTGATGACCAAGATCAGAAAGAGCACGGCGATCACCCGGCCGATGACCGAGAGAACGCCTCCTACTCCTTTTCCAACACCGGATGCGACCTTTGCGCCGGTACTTTTTTTCTTTTTTTGAGTGCCCATGGGTTTGCCTCCTTATTGTGAGAACGCAAAGTATAACATCAGATATACAAACCTTTAGATTCTGTCCGGACGAAAACCGCCCTTGGGCTATTATACCATATCTGAAAGGAAAAATGTTAAGAAACCGAGAACCTTTTTTCTTTTTCCTCTAATCTCTTCTTCAAAAATGCTGTTTTGGGGCAAAACAAGAAGCTTAGCAAACAAAATATGGAGAATACTCCATACTCCTGGTATAAAAAGGGGAAAATAAACCCACAATAGGGACAAACGAGGGGGGTTCAGCTGCCAAGTGCCCTCAAAGACCTCTGCCTCCTCACCCCTGGGAGCACATGACTGAGATATTTGTTAGAGATTGGAGAGAAGACCCGATGGATTTCAGACAGGGATTTATCCCGCAGGCCGCGTGCCTGCTTACCACCTGTGCCCTTGCCACGCTGGCTGCAGTATCGCTGGTTTATCTGGGCAGCGATACGCCCCCGGAGCACGATCCCCCGGCCCTTGACAGCCTGGGCGGCGTATCTGAAGGGGAGGCGTCTGGCGGACCGGCAAAGCTTTCTTCTGTATCCTCCTCCGGCCAGACGCCAGTACGTTATACCATGAAAAACCATGGAGGAAAGCTGGCAGTATTTGAAGCCAAGGAGGACAGCCCCCGCCTGGTTTTTGACGTATACATCAACACCCTCCCCGAGTATGACCAGCAGCTGCTCCAGGAAGGCGTCACAGTGGAGGGGGAGGATGCGCTGACCCAGTTGATAGAGGATTATATTAGCTAGAGGGAACAGAGAAAAGCCCTCCAGGGCGCTGTACAAATGATTGAGGTTTGTATTGCGCTGCCGGGAGGGCTCTGAGGCGCTGTGCGCTGTAAAGGAAAGCTGCTTTATTTCACCTGCTTGGAGCGGTCGGGGACGATCTCGATCCAGTAGCCATCCGGATCCTCAATGAAGTAGATCCCCATGCCGGGGTTTTCAAAGCAGATGCAGCCCATTTTCTCGTGGAGCTTGTGGGCCTCCTCTATGTCCCCGGCTTTATAGGCCAGATGGATTTCGTTGTCGCCTAGATTGTAGGGCTCCTTGTGGTCCCGCAGCCAAGTCAGTTCTACCTGGTGGGCGGAGGAGCTATCAGCGAGGAAGATGCGGATAGCGCTGCCGTCATCGGCGGCCTTCTGGCGTACCACGTGCAGTCCCAGGGCTTCCTGATAGAAGGCGACGCTCTTTTCCAGGTTAAGGACGTTGAAGTTGTTGTGGATGCAGGTAAAGGTGGTCATGGCAAATACTCCTTTTCTTTATATGTCTTTGATGTCCTGTTTTTAATTGTAAACGGTCTCAGGGAATTGTGCAAGGGGAAAAATGGGCAAAAGGGTGCGATTGTAGGGAAAGATGACATAAGGATCAGGTGAAATGCATTTTTTTCATATTTTTCCTTCATTATATTGACATGTATTAGATATCAAATTATGAATAAAAAATATTTTGTTAATGCAAATAGCTTCCGGTTTTTTCCTGACAAACAAATGGGAGTGTAAAGATAAAATATCTAAAAATCAGCAAAAAACGATATCCACATTACACAAAAAGATTTTATACACGATATTTAAATATACATAAATTGCAAAAAAATATAAAATCAAAGGGATTTCTATTGACAAGAAAACAGATTTATTATATAATCTTGACATGCAAAAGAATGAAATAAAAAACAAACTTGCAAAAATATGGGATAGCAATGGCGCTAACGGTATGGAAACCATAGCGCCTTTTTTATAAAACTGATATCTATCCTGTGCAAGGGAAAACATTTCGTGTGTTGCAGCCTTTGCAGCTACGGGGTTCAGGGGTTACCGGGAGAAGCTGCGGAGCCTGTTTCCACCTTGGCCCAAGTGCCAGGGAATATATCCGAAAATACATAAAGGAGACTTCACTATGAAAAAGACTTTGACAAGGGTTTTGGCGCTGGCTTTGAGCCTGGGCGTTTTGGCCGGATGCTCTTCCAGCCCGTCCAGCTCTTCCAGCTCCGGCAGTCCCGAGAGTGTTGGCGGAAGCTCTTCTGCTGGATCCGAGTCCACCTCGGCAAGCAGCTCCTCCAGCGATGCAAAGAAGGTCTACTACGATTCCTCCACCACAGCGGCTGCAAACATTAACCCCCACGAGGCAACCAGTTCCTACGACAGCGAAATTACCAGATACACTGTGGCTGCTTCCTACCGCTATGTTCCCACTGAGGATCGGCAGTCTGCGGTTGTTGTCCCCAACCTGGCGGCGGACCTGCCCAAGCAGATCGACGACTACACCTGGCAGATCACCCTGGATGAACGGGCCTGCTGGCAGGACGGCACCCCCATCACAGCTGAGGACATGGTGCAGTCCATGAAATACGGCCTTGACCCCAATATGCTCCATGCGCCCTGCGCCAACCTGGCCCAGGGAACTGTCAACATCAAAAACGCTCAGGCTTATTATACCCAGGATCCCGCCAATCCGGTGGCCTGGGAGGATGTGGGCCTGTCAGTGGTGGATAACCTGACGTTCCAGGTCGTCACAGAGCAGAGATATACCCAGAATGAGATCATGCGCTTTTTCAGCGGGCGCGTCACCGCTCCGGTCAAACTGGACATGTACGAAGCCCTGATGAACGAAACCAAGACCTCTACCCTTTACGGCACCGAGGCGGACAAATTCATCAGCAATGGGCCCTTTATCCTCACCGGATGGACCAAGGGCAATGAGCGCACCTTTGAAAAGAATCCCAATTATCTCCATGCGGAGGATATCAAGCTGGATGAAATCGTTGTGAAGATCGTCAACGACAACGGCACCCTGCTCCAGATGTTTGAATCCGGCCAGCTGGACCGCCTGGAGCTGACCACTGAGGGTTATAAGAGATATGAAGAGGATCCCAGAGTGGTCTCTTACGGCAACCGTGTTGTCCGTCAGATCGAGATCAACCGCTCCAGCACAGAGAAGCCGGTCCTCGGCAATAAGAAATTCCGCCAGGCCCTGTATTATGCCATTGACCGGGCAACCCTGGCCGAGATGACGGACCATATTCCCGCTCCCTACTATGTCTCTACCTTCAGCGTCGCCTACGATACCGGCAAAAAGTTCCGCGACCTGCCGGAGTCCCAGGCATACATACCTGCCAACAATGGGTACGACCCTGAAAAGGCCAAGGCGCTCTTTGACGAGGCCTGTGCCGAGGTGGGGCAGACCGACAAGCTGACCCTGACCCTCAACTACTACGATTCCCGGGACGACGTCAAGATGATGTCCGAGTATCTCCAGAAGTCGCTGCCGGAAATCTTCGGGGCTGATAAATTTGAACTGAAGCTCCAGGCCCTTCCCAGCGCCTCCCTGTTTGAAACCATGCGCAACTGCCACAATGACAACAACGCCTACGAGCTGTCTTGGGCCTCCTGGAGCTGGGGCTCCGGCGACGAGGAGCCCGGCCGGGTCTTCGAACCCTTCCAGAGCAGCTATTCCAGAAGGCTTTCCAACTATGGAAATGACCAGATTGACACCCTTTACCAGGATTTCCGCTCTGAGGAGATACGTTTGGATACCGGCAAATGCATTGAAATGGCCCAGGAGATGGAAAAGATCCTCATTGATGAGGTGTTGGTCATCCCGGTGTTCCAGGTTGTGGATAAGATTATCTTTACCGACCGGGTCATTACCCCTGTGGATAAGATGGTCCCCGGACTTGACTGGGGCTTGACCTACTTCGATATTGATCTCGACGCATAATTCGGGCGGAAGAGCCTGCTGATTCTGCCTTCCCGCCAAACGGCCATAAAATTTTTCACGGATTTTATGGCCGTTTTTGCGAGAAAACTGGATGACCCTGGAGTGCATGAAAGACATTGGGGCCTTTCATGCACTGCTGTTTTCTGGATTGCAGCGCTTTTTATAAGGATTATGGGAGAAAAACAGCACAAATCCATAGCCGGAATGTACAAAAACTGCTCCGGAAAAGAATTGTATTCCATGGAATGTTGCAAAAATGGCCAAGATATGAAGGTTTTGTATTGACAATCACAAAGGGAGTGCTTATAATATAAACATCAAATCCATTGGGCCGTTGGTTGTACAGAGGATGGAAAGGCTGGTCAGGTTCTATAATATGAAGGATGGAAGATAAAAAGTTGCAAACCTTCTGGGGCCAAAGCCAAAACTTAATACCAAAGACCTATGGATTGGCAGGCCGGTACATGCCAGCGTGCCGGCAGGCATCACAAGGACAGCGACGGCGCTAACGGTTACAGACCATAGCGCTTTTTTCATAAAATTGGGAAAGAATGAAAACCGACTTTGTTTGGAGTAAGCGATGGGATTTTTAAGGAAAGGCCAAAATCCTCCGAGCGCCTTTGGAAGCCGCCGGTTTTTGATAAAGAAGTATTGGTGGCTGGCTTTGGTCCTTGGGGTGTTTTCAATCTGGCGGAGCCAGGGAAGGCCCCTGACAGTCCGCATATCCGATACCTTCTTTTTGATGGGAGTCGGATATCTGGTGTGGGGACTTTGGAAGCTCGTTGGTAACCTGGGGCTATTCCGGCTGGTGTCCTACAGCTCCAAAAAGTTTCTCCAGGTAGTACTGGAGCACACCGCAGCAGGGGAAAAGCTTCCCAAAACAGGGGATTACCTCTCCTACCGGAAGGCCTTTGTTCCCGATACCGATTACCCGGCGCTGCTATTGCTCGGCGGTGCGCTGCTGCTGATATCTCTGTTCTTCTGTTTCTTTTAAATGAAAGAAGGATCCGGCATAAGGTCCGCAGCTGCGGAAAGCTCCAAAGGGTATATTTTTGGAGCGGGCGGGGATGTTAATGGTTACATATTGTATGTCTGAATGAAATCCCCGTGTTTTCAAAACCATGCGTTACGGTGTTCGCACTGTGGGTTGGATGGAAAGCGTCGAAGGGTGCCTTGCCTTACAACTTGGGAGATGCTGTGAATGCTGTTTCCACCTTGGCGAAATGCCGAGGACTCTATATAAAAGGAGATCTGACTATGAAAAAGATTTTGGCGAAAGCCCTGGCTCTAGCCTTGGCCTTGAGCGTCTTTGCCGGCTGCTCTGGGGGCAATTCCTCCAGCAGCACTGGCAGCGAGCCCGGTACCAGTGGCGCTGCCTCTGGCGGGGAGAGCTCCACCAGCGGCGCTGCCTCCGGTGGGGAAAGCTCCACAGGTGGGGAGGATTCCAATGGGGAAAAGAAGATCTTTTATGGTTCTTCGGTCAACGCGGCCGCCAACATTGGCCCTCACGACGCCTCCAGCACCAGCGACAGCGAGCTCACTGACCTGACGGTCGCCAGCTTCTACCGCTATGTGGCCACCGAGGACCGGCAGAGCGCTGTCCTCACCACCAACCTGGCGGCGGATCTGCCCAAGCAGATCGACGACTACACCTGGCAGATTGCCATAGACGAGCGGGCCTGCTGGGAGACCGGTGAGCCTATTACCGCTGACACCTTTATCCAGTCCTGGAAATACGGCCTTGACCCGATTATGCTCCACTCCCCCTGCGCCAACCTGGCCCAGGGCACCATCAACATCAAAAACGCCCAGGATTACTATACCCAGGGCGACACCAACGCCGTTGCGTGGGAAGATGTGGGCATCAAGAAGATCGATGACCTGACGGTGGAAATCACCACAGAGCAGAGATACAACCAGCAGGAGGTCATGCGCTTCTTTGTCAGCCGTGTCACAGCGCCGGTTCATCTGGAAACCTATGAGAAAAACATGAACGACACAAAGACCGCCACTCTGTACGGGACCGAGAAGGAATACTTTGTCAGTAACGGTCCGTTTATCTTGACCACCTGGAACAAGGGGAATGAGCGCGTCTTTGAGAAGAACCCCAACTACCTCCACGCCGATGAGATCAAGCTGGACGGGATCGTCTACAAGATCGTCCAGGACGACGGGACCCTGCTCCAGATGTTTGAATCCGGACAGATCGATAGCCTGGAGCTGACCACTGATGGCTATAAGAAGTACGAAGAAGATCCCAGAGTGGTAGCCTATGGCACCCGCTCCACCCGCCAGATTGAGTTCAACGTCTCCAATACGGAGAAGCCCATTCTCGGCAACAAGAAATTCCGTCAGGCCATTTACTACGCCATTGACCGGGAGACCATGGCTGAGCTGGGTTCCCAGAGACCTGCTCCCTTCTATATCACTGACTTCTGCGTCGCCTATGGAGACGGCACCAAGTTCCGCGACCTGCCAGAGTCCCAGTCCTATGTGCCCGCCAACAACGGCTATGACCCTGAAAAGGCTAAACAGCTCTTTGACGAGGCCTGTGCCGAGGTGGGGCAGACCGATAAGCTTACCCTGACCCTCAACTACTTTGAGGCCCGCGAAGATGTTAAGATGATGTCCGAGTTCCTCCAGAAGTCCCTGCCTGAGGTGTTTGGCGCGGATAAGTTTGAACTGAAGCTCCAAGGCTTGACCGGCACCATCATCTTCGATACCATGCGCAACTGCCATGAGGACAACAACGCATACGAGCTGTCCTGGTCTTCCTGGAGCTGGGGTTCTGCGGACTTTGAGCCTGCCAGAATCTTCGAGCCCTTCCAGAGCACCTACACCAGAAGGCTTGCCAACTACGGGAACACCCAGATGGATGAGCTTTACACAGCGGCCAGAAGCGAGGAAATCCGCCTGGACGAAAAGAAGAGTGTAGAGAAGGCCCAGCAGATGGAGGCGCTCCTGATCGACGAGGTGCTGGTAGCCCCCGTGTTCCAGATTGTTGAAAAGATGATCTTCTCTGACCGGGTCATCACCCCTGTGGATAAGCTGGTCAGCGGCCTTGGTTGGGGCGTGGCTTACTACGATATTGAGATGTAGTGATCCCGCAGCCCTCCAGAACCCTCAACCCTTTGGAATTTTGTTGAGCACGCAACCTTTCCCTGTTTGAAAGTCCCTTTGAGTAAACTGCGAGGATGCAGTCAAAGGGCTTCAGACCGTCTGGCCGGAGGGCAGACTTTCGGCCAGACGGCGGGAAGGGTTTGCGCATGATTACTGGATTGATTAAGGATAGCAACGAAGCGGACAGGGCTTGCCGGTGCTGTATTTAGTCGGTTCAGTAATCTGTCTATATCCGGAGAGTTCTTTTACTCTTTTGCTTTACCACATAAAATCGATATCCTGGCAAAGACACCCCAGCAAAATGTCCACGGCAAACAAAAAATAAGACAAGGAGAATGTGATGTATGACCAGGTATATTATTGAGCGTATCGTCGCAATGCTGCTTACCTTGTTCATCATCGTCACAATTGCGTTCTGCGTTGTGAGGCTGATGCCGGGAAGCGTTTACGACAACCCGGAGCTTCCCCAGAAGGTCCTTGACGCGCTGGAAGCCAGAGATCACCTGAACGAGCCGATCTTGGTCCAGTATGGCTACTTTCTCAAGGGCGTTGTTCTGGAAGGGGATTGGGGAACCTCCATTAAGGTAGAGCCCAGCGTCCCTGCCTTTGACGTATTGACAAAGCGTATCCCCATTACGCTGGAGATCAACATCTATTCTCTGCTCCTTTCCCTGCCCCTGGGGATTATCTGCGGGACCATAGCGGCCCTGCGGAAGAATAAGCTTTCCGACCATATCATCTCCGCTATGGTGGTGCTGTTCATCTCGGTGCCCTCCTTTGTGTTCGCCTCCCTGATGCAGTACTTCCTCTCCTTTAAGCTCAACTTGTTCCCCATTGTATATGAGTCCTCCGCCGTTGGATGGATGCGGTTCTCCTCCATGTGCCTGCCGATTATGGCGCTGGCCTTTGGACCTATTGCAACCGTCACCCGTTACCTGCGGGGCGAGCTGGTGGAGACAGTCAACTCCGAATTCATGACCCTGGCCAAGACCAAGGGGCTCAATCAGGTGCAGGCCACTGTCCGCCATGCCTTCCGCAATTCCTGCCTTCCGCTGGCCAACGTCATTATCCCCATGTTTACCAATATTCTGGGCGGCTCCCTGGTAATTGAGCAGATCTTCTCCATCCCGGGAGTGGGGGGGCTGATGGTCAAATCCATCAACGCCAACGACCATCCGCTGACTGTCGCCATCCTGATTTTTTACTCCATCGTCTCCCTGCTGACCATTTTGCTGGTTGATCTGTCCTATGGTATTATTGATCCCCGTATCAGATTGGAGGGCAAATAAAATGAACATTGTGGATAAAAACAATATGCCCGATTTCCCCAAAGAAAAGTTTGTATTCGTCCAGCAGGACACCGCAATCAAGGATGAGCGGTTTGAGACCAAGCCCATTGGCTTCTTTAAGGACGCCATGATCCGCTTCCGAAAAAACAAGGCCTCGGTTACGGCCATTGTCATCATCCTGTGTATTGCCTTTATCTCCATTTTCGGGCCGTCCTTCAACGCCTACGGCTTTAACGACCAGGACGTCACCCGCACCAACCTCCCCCCCCGAATTCCGGTGCTGGAAAACTTCGGCATTGCAGACGGGACCAGAATCCTGACCAACCGCCGGGTGGATAACCTGGAGGATACGAAAAAGTACCCGGAGGGGAGCATTATTGAGGTTTTCAACCGCCGCACCGAAAAGCGGGTTGAAATGTGCGACGTAAAGATCAACGCCTATGTTCAGAACGGATGCCCTGACGATTACTTCTGGCTGGGCACCGACTATCTGGGCCGGGACCTTTGGACCAGGATGTGCAGAGGCTCCCGCGTCTCCCTGATGATCGCCATCCTTTCGGTGTTGGCCAACATTGTCATCGGCATTATCTACGGCGCCATTGCCGGCTATTACGGTGGCAAGGTGGATATGGTGATGATGCGTATCTGCGAAATTGTAGGCGCCTTTCCCCAGGTGGTTGTGGCAACGCTGTTTATCATGTTCTTCGGAACTGGTATCTTCTCCATTGTTATGGCGCTGATCATCCGCGGCTGGATCTCCACCGCCCGCATGATCCGTTCCCAGTTCCTCCGCTTTAAAAACCGGGAATATGTT
The DNA here is from genome assembly GCA_949737515.1 of uncultured Oscillospiraceae bacterium. GTDB lineage: Bacteria > Bacillota > Clostridia > Oscillospirales > Ruminococcaceae > UBA1405. The sequence goes on from CATJCP010000123.1 coordinate 15,500, forward strand.
TTGGCTGCCCGTACCCTGGGCGTTAAGGATTCCGCCTTGATTTTCCGCCATATCCTGCCCAACTCCATTGGGCCGATCATCACCAAGGCCATGATCGAGGTTCCCGGCGCGATCTTCTCCGAATCCTTCCTAGCCTTTATCGGCCTGGGCCTTCAGGCCCCGGAACCCTCCATCGGCGTTCTGCTCTCCGAGGGACAAAAGGTACTGCTCCACTACCCCTCCCAGACTTTATTCCCAGCCCTGCTCATTTCCATTCTGATGATTTCCTTCAACCTGTTTTCCAACGGACTGCGCGACGCGTTTGACCCGACAATGCGCGGCATAGATTAAATGAGGAGGTGCCTGTATCATGTCCGAAACGACCAAAAAAGACGACGTTATCCTGCAGGTGAACGACCTGCACGTCTCCTTTAAAAGCTACGCAGGCTATGTGCGGGCGGTGCGGGGGGTGGATTTTACCCTCCACAAGGGGGAGACCATCGCCATTGTGGGAGAATCCGGCTCCGGCAAGTCGGTCAGCGTTAAAACCATCATGGGCATCCTCTCCAAAAACGCCGTCATCGATTCCGGGGAGATCCTCTACGACGGTATGGATCTGACCAAGGAGAAGGAAGAGACCTTCCACAAAATACGGGGCAAGCGGATCGGCCTGATTTTCCAGGACCCTCTTTCCGCCCTGAACCCCATTATGAAAATCGGCAAGCAGATCACAGAGGTACTTACTCTGGAACAGCATATGAAAAAAGAGGACGCCAAGAAAAAGGCCATTGAGCTGATGCGGGCTGTGGGCATTCCCCAGCCGGAGGTGCGGTTTGAGCAGTACCCATTCCAGTTCTCCGGCGGTATGCGCCAGAGGATTGTCATTGCCATTGCCCTTGCCAGCGACCCGGAAATCCTCATCTGCGACGAGCCCACCACAGCCTTGGACGTGACCGTCCAGTCCCGTATCCTGGAGCTGATCAACAAGATCAAGGAGGAGCGGAACCTTTCGGTTATCTTCATCACCCATGACCTTGGGGTGGTGGCCAATATGGCGGACCGGGTGTACGTTATGTACGCTGGGAAGGTGGTGGAATACGGGGAAAGCAACGAGATCTTCTTTGACCCCGCCCATCCCTATACCTGGGCGCTGCTCTCCTCCATGCCTGACCTGGAAACCAAGGAAGAAAAGCTGATGGCAATCCCCGGC
>CATJCP010000124.1 GCA_949737515.1 uncultured Oscillospiraceae bacterium
AAATCCTGGGGAGCGGCAATCTCCACAATCTCGACGTCCAAATCCTGGATGGCCCAAAAATCCTCCAGCTGGAGGGGAGTTTCGGTGAGGAGGTAGTCCGGGCTGATCTCCTCGATCTGTTCCAGATCCGGCAGAAGGGAGGTGCCGCACCGGGGCAGTCCGTACACCATTTCGGGGTAGTCGCAGGCCGCGCTCACCCCAAAGAGCCTATCCCCATATCCAAAGGCACAGAGCAGCTCTGTGATCGCCGGGGAGAGGGAAACCACCCGCACCGGCTGGGAGAGAATTTCCCGCCCAAAGACCTCTGCCGGATACTCCGCCGCCATGGGCTCCTGGGGGACAGAGGACGTCTGGGAGGACGAGGAGGGCGCGGCGTCCCTGCGGCATCCGGTCAAACCAGCGCATAGGGACAGCGTCAAAAGAAAGGCCAGTATTCTTTTGGGAAACAACCGCCTTATAAAGCCCTGAAACATCCTTTTCCTCCTTTCGCCGCCAGCATAGCCACATGACTCAGCCATTCCCCGTTGTACGGCTGGACGCCCAGTCAAAGGCCTCCCCCCTGGTCACCCGGGAATACACATGGTCGATAAACTGTTTGGCGCAGCGGGGAGAGAAGTTCGCCTTGCGCATGGCCCAGATGTTCGCCTCCTCCAGCAGCTTCTCCTCCGGCACATCCAGCTCTCTATCCTTGGCCAGCAGGAGAACGATTTCGTTAAACTTCTGCCGGTTGGGGGAGAGGAATGTCACGGTAATCCCAAAGCGGTCGGAAAGGGACGCCGCCTCGTCCAGGGTGTCCGCCAGATGGACCTCATCCCCTTCCCGTCCCGAAAAGGTCTCCTTGACCATATGGCGGCGGTTGGAAGTGGCGTAGATGACCACATTGTCCGGCAGCTTGAAGGTAGAGCCGTCCAGCACAGCCTTCATGGCAGTGTAGTTGCTGTCGTTTTCTGTAAAGGAGAGGTCGTCGGTAAATATGATAAACTTTAAGGGATTGTCCTGGAGCAGCTTAATCAGCGGCGCCAGGTACTTTAAGTGGTATTTGGATACCTCCACCAGGCGCAGGCCCCTGGAAGCATATTCATTCAGGATGGCCTTGACTGTAGAGGATTTCCCCGTCCCCCTGTCTCCGTACAGCAGGATGTTGTTGGCCTTGGCCCCGTCCAGAAGGGCCAGGGTGTTGTCGATGACCATTTTTCGCTCCCGCTCATATCCCTTCAGATCCCTCAGGCGTATTCCGTCCGGGTCCTGCACCGGGTCCAGGGCAATCCCTTCTTTTTCTTCCGCAGCCAGCAGGAAGGACCGGTACTGGGCATAAATTCCATAGCCATGATCCCGGGCAAAGGCGGCGAAGTCCTCTAAGCTCTCCCCCCAGTTGGCCAGCTGCCTGGGGGGCAGATTGTCGTAATCCGGCAGGCCGGAGATCATGTCCCCATAACTTGGATAGGCCCTGGACAGATTGTCCTTGATATCCCTAGAGGTAAGGGCCGCGCCGTACCACAGGGTTTCCAAATCTCGGGCCGCAGCGGAACGTATGGACTCCGAAAGGGTGGAAAGCTGCCCCTTTGCGGACTGGCGGGTAAAGATATTGTCGCTGTAAAGGGCCTTCCGGTAAAGGTATTCGGTCAGGTCTCCCCGGGTTTCGCTGTTGGCCAGAAGGGTGCAGAACTCCGCATAATAGGCGGCGGCCTCGTATATATCGCCGAAATGCTCCGACAGCAGACGGATCATAAGCCGGATCACCGGGTCCTCCCCAGCGTCGCGATAAATGGTTAGGGAGGAAAGGCGGAACTTTTCTTCCTGCAAGCGTTTCATATTGTCGGCTCCTTTGCGTTCAGATGGTTGGCTGTAAACCAAACGAATCTATTGTACAATGATTTTGGCTTGATGTAAAGAGACATCCTGAAGAGAGATGCAAAGTCCGTCCCGAAGCTGCTCCAAAAGCCGGACTCGCTCCCCTGCCAACTGCGCCTCCCTTTCAAAGAGGAGAGCGATTTCCTCCGCCCCGTCGTGCCGGGCCTCCTTGGCAAAGAGGGGGAACAGCTCCGCAGTCCTGTAGCTTTCATAGCCGATCATCTCGTCCAGCAACTCCAAGGTTCCCCGGCGGTCCCCCTCCGGATAGCGGACCTGGAACAGCCGGGCGGCAGCTTCATCCGCCTGGCGGCTCCTCTCCCAGGCGGGAACCCCCTGTCCCCTCTCCTCCGCAGCCTCCAGCGCCGCCACAGAGCGGCAGCTTTCCGCCAGGAAAGCTGCCTCAAGGTCCGCGTCAACAATGGGACTGTATTGTATTTCCATCCAGCTTATCTCCTTTATCCTTTAATCAATGGACAAATTCTGGAAAAATTCCCCAATCTTCGCCCTGCTGGCGGAGACAGACCCCTGTACGCAGTCGGCCCCTCCGCCTCCCCGCCCCTGGAGGGCAATATTGAGCTGTTTCCCATAGGGGCGGATATCCAGCAATCCGCTTCCAAAGGCATACTTGTAGCCCTGGGCGTCGTCGCCGGAGAAGACCGCCGCGGCCTTGGCCCGTCCAAACAGGCTGGTGCAGTACTGCCGAAGCTCCACCGGGGTCAATCCCGGGCCTTCCATCAGGCACAGCACCTGCTGCCCTTCCGGTAGGGAGGCGGCCTTTGCCTCAAACGCCTCCCTCCGGGAAGCAGCCAGCTTCTGCCGCAGGGAAACCGCCTCTTCCTGGAGCCGTTCCACCGCCTGGGCAACCTCCCCCTGTTTGGCGGAGAGAAGGTTTGAAATCTGTGCCACGCTGTCCAACAGCCTCCCGTAATGCTCCAGGGCGCCGCCCCCGATCTGGAGGCCCAGCCGGACGCCCCCCTTGTGCTTTTGGCAGGAGACAATTTTCAGCGCCCCCACCTCTCCAGTCCGCCGGACATGAACCCCACAGCAGGCGCACTGGTCTATATCCTCTATAGAGACGATCCGCACCAGACCGGTCAGCTCCTTTTTGCTCCGGTAAGCCATCCTTTCCCGCTCCTCCTCCGAGGGGTAAGCCGCACAAACAGGCAGATTGGCCCATATGGCCTGGTTGGCCAACCGCTCTAATTTGGGCATGTCCCCAGGGGAAATCTCCCCGTCAAAGTCCACCGTTACCCCCTCTGCACCCATATGGAAGCCCACGTTTTCATAACCGTAGAGCTTGTGGACAATTCCGGAAAGGATGTGCTCCCCTGTGTGCTGCTGCATCAGGGAGAGGCGACGGCTCCAATCCACCGTTCCCTCCACAAGGCTTCCCTTTTCCAGGGGCGACTCGGTAATGTGGAGCACTTCCCCATCCTTCTCCATCACATGGACGACCTTGGCCCCTCCCAGAATGCCATGGTCCGCCAGCTGCCCTCCCCCTTCGGGATAAAAGGCGGTCTGATCCAGTGTCACCTCCCATACGCCCTTTTCTTTTTCACTGGGACGGCAGTCCAGAATCTCCGCGGCAAATGAAATTCTATGGGAATCCTCGTAATACAAACGGGTTGTTTTGCTGTTTGACATGTCCATAAAAGGTTTTCCCCCTATTGTGTTGTTTGATATAAAATAAGTGTATCTCTTTTTGGGGTTCTTTGCAAGCGCTTGATTTGTTATTGTCTGCCTCCAGGGTTCCCAAAGGCTGTCATTGACAAAAAACACCGCGCAGGCTATACTTGATTTCATACAACAAAACACTGCTGAAAGAAAGGTCGTGCCGCAAATGTCCAATAGAAAAGCCCCCTTTTCCACCCTCTCCCTAATCCAGGAGCTCTCCAATGCCCCCGGTGTCAGCGGATTCGAGGATGAAGTCCTCCAGGTGGGACGCAAGTACGCCCAAGAGATCGCCAGCATCCAGGAGGACAGCCTCCGCAACCTGTATTTCTACCGCAAGGCCAACACTGGGGACAAGCCTGTCATCATGCTGGACGCCCACAGCGACGAGGTGGGTTTTATGGTCCAGGCAATCAAGCCAAACGGGACCCTCCAATTTATCACCATGGGCGGCTGGACCGACAGCAGCATCCCCGCCCATTCTGTCCTGGTGCGCAACAGCGAGGGCAAATATATCCGCGGCGTCGTCTCCGCCAAGCCGGTGCATTTTATGACAGCCGAGGAGCTTAGCCGACCTATCTCTGTCTCCCAAATGACCATAGACGTGGGCTCAACCTCCTACCAGGAAACCGTGGAGCGGTATAAAATCCAGGTGGCCGCCCCTGTTGTCCCGGACGTGGCCTGTACCTACGACCAGGAAAACGAACTGCTGATGGGCAAGGCGTTTGACTGCCGCCTAGGCTGTGCGTCAGTGATCGAGACCCTGTGGGCCCTGGAAGGGGAAAAGCTGGCAGCGGACGTTGTGGGAACCTTTGCCGCCCAGGAGGAAACCGGGGTCCGGGGCTCCAAAGTGACTGCCAACCGGGTGAAGCCGGACCTGTGCATCATCTTTGAGGGAAGCCCTGCCGACGACACCTTTACCCCCGACTATGCCATCCAGACCGCCATCAAGCGCGGCCCCATGCTGCGGCACATCGACCAAGGCATGATCACCAACCCCCGCTTTATCCGGTACGCCCTGGACCTCTGCCGTCAGCTGGGCATCCCTGTCCAGGAATCGGTGCGGACCGGCGGCTCCACCAACGGGGCGAGCATCCATCTGTCCAATTTAGGGGTCCCCTGCCTGGTAATCGGCCTGCCGGTACGCTACATCCATTCCCATCACGGCATTGCCGCCAAGGCGGATCTGGAGCATTCCGTCGCCCTGGCAACAGAGCTGATCAAGAGGATGACCCCCGAACGCATTGCCGGGTTTTAACGCTGATGGGTTAAAGCCTGTTTACGAATGAAAACAACAGAAAGGCGGAAGAAAAATGGACATAAAAGCCTTACAGCAGGCCGTCTCACAAAGGGCGGAGGAAGTCACTCCAGAGCTGGTATCCCTGTCCCAGTACCTCCACAAAAACCCGGAGATTCCCTTCCAGGAGGTAAAGGCATGCGCCGCGCTGGTCATGCTGATGGAAAAACATGGATTTACCGTAGAGACCAACTGCTGCGATATCTCCACAGCCTTTAAGGCCCGGTACCGCAGCGGAAAGCCCGGCCCCCGCATTGCCTTTATGGCTGAATACGACGCGTTAAAGGGCCTGGGCCACGCCTGCGGACACAATATCATTGCCGCCTCCAGCGCCGGGGCAGCCATTTCCCTAAAATCCGTTCTGGAGGAGACCGGCGGGGAAATCCTCCTCATCGGAACCCCCGGAGAGGAGGGGGACGGCGGCAAGGTGTTCATGGCAGACCGGGGCGCCTTTGACGATGTGGATTTTGCCCTCATGATGCACCCCACCACTGGAACCCCAAAGCTGGGGAAGATCAGCACTGCCTGCTGCGATATCCGCGTGTTTTTCACCGGAAAGGACGCCCATTCCTCCCGCCCGGAAAACGGGATCAATGCCCTGACCGCAGCAATCCAAACCTTTAACAACATAGATAAGGTCCGCCCCCTCTTCGCCTTAAAGGACAATATCAACGGCGTTATCCTGGACGGCGGAAACCAGCCCAACATCATCCCCGGTAAGGCAGTCTGCGCCTTTACCCTCCGCTCCCTCAACCTGGAAAACCTGGAACGGCTGATCCGGTTCCTGGAGCAGTCCGTTTCCGCTGCGGAAACCCTTACAGGGGCCAAGGCCCGGTTTGAGTTCGGCGGGAAGTTCGCGGAGTACTATCCCAACCGCCCCATGCTGGAACGGTTTAAGCTCCACGGGGAGGAACTGGGGGAAACCTTTGAATACGCGGACCAGTCCAAGATGTCCGGCTCCTCCGATGTGGGAAATGTTTCTGTCCTCGTACCCACCATTCAGGAATACCTTTCCATTGGCTCGGAGGACATCATCGGTCACTCCCCCGCCTTTGCTGAGGCGGCCTGCTCCGAATTGGGCAACCAGGTATGCGGCAAGGGCGCTAAGGTGCTGGCCCTCACCGGCCTGGATCTTCTGGTTGATGAGGATCTGCGGAGGCAGGCCAGGGAATGCTTTGAAGAACAGGTTCCAGCTTCTTACCGGAAAAAGAAGTAAAAGGTATTTTCATCCCGGCGTCACACACTGCAGACAGCGGTTCGTTCCCATTTGCGGCAGCGGATCACTGTCTGCCTTCTTTGGGGAGGTTTGGAATGATGAAAATTGCCATCTGCGATGACGAACCCCTTATGTGCCGGTCTTTGGAGGAAAAAATAGCCGCCTATATGGAAAAATCCGCCGTCCCCTTCCAGGTCGCCTGCTATCCCGATGGGGAGAGCCTTCCCCTTCAGGGCTACGATATTTTATTTCTGGATATCCAGATGCCGGGCATCAGCGGAATGGAGCTGGCCAAGCGGCTGCGAGCAGCAGGCAGCAGCTGCGCCATCCTCTTCGTCACCGTCCTGAGGGAAGGGGTTTTCGACGCTTTTGAGGTGGATGCGGTGGACTATCTCTGCAAACCCATCGACGATATCCGGCTGGGGCATTCGCTGGACAGGGCAATGGCCCGTATCAGGGAACGAAACAGCTCCTCTCTCCTGATTCAAATCGCCGGCCGCTGGCAGACAGTCAGGCTGGACTCCATCCTGTATTGCGAGGTGCTCAACAGGAAAGTATCCATCCACACCCGGCAGAGGGTTATAGAGTATTACAGCCGGCTTTCCGACGTGGAAAGGCAGCTGGACCAGCGCTTTGTCAAATGCCACCGCAGCTATCTGGTCAACCTGGACTACCTGGCCCAGTGTACCAGGGAACAGATCACCCTCGCCAACGGGGAACATCTCCCCGTCTCCAAGGCCAGATGGCAGGGCCTGATGGATCATATGCTGCACTACATGAAAAACGAGGTGGAACAATGGCCGCAGCCGCCGCAAACCTGATCTGCTTCCTGGCATTCCCCTTTCTGTTTGCCTGCCTCTACTGCCGCTGCTCCTCTACTGCCTTTTCCCTTCCCTTTACTGCGCTGTATATGGCGGGATATGCGGGAATCAGCCTGCTGGCATTTGGGGCAGGGCTTCCTGGTTTTCTTCTCCTGGTATTAGATGTTGGATTGCTGACCCTTTGGGGGACGGCGGCATATAAGCATCAGCCAGCCAAGGCAACCAGCATTTCCGCCCTGGTTCTGTCCTCCTTTTTCCTCACCATGGGGCTGGTGCAGTCTCTGGGATTTTGGCTGATAAAAAGTATTGATCCCCTCTCGCGGTTTTCAGAGAACCTGCTGAAATACGGGGACGCTGTTTTTAGCCTGGCGGGCTTGCTCCTTTTGGCGGGTACATTCCGTTTTTTTCTCCGGCCCTATTCTCAGATTTCCTCTGAACTGGAAGAAGCCCCCCTTCTGCTGTTTCTCATGGATCTTCCCCTCCTCTTTATTGCATTGACTGAGATTACTGTTTCACAGGAGGTCTATGGAAATACCATTGTCTGGAGCTCAGCCCAGGGAATCGTCCATCCTGTTGTGAACAGTCCCAACCTGGTATTCCTCCATCTGTTGGGATATGGGGGAATGTTTGCCATTTTGCTCATCTTCCAGCGGCTTTCCCAGTCCATCCGCAAGGGGCGGGCTCTTCGCCAGTTGGAGTTCCAGGCAGAGCAGCAAAAGGCCTATGTCCTGGAGGCTCAGGCCCGGTACGACAAAACCCGTGCCTTCCGTCACGACGTCAAAAACCATCTCTTGCTGCTGCGGGAGATGCTGTCCAAAGGGGAAACAGAACGGGCTGCGGAATATCTTTCTTCCCTGGAAGACGCTGCCGGAAGCCTCTCCTTCCCCGTCCACACCAACAATATGGCTGTTGATTTCCTTTTGGAAAGCAAGCTCCTCGCCGCCCGCCAATATGGGACTGCTGTTGAGTGCAGCCTGGAGATCCCCGCCGTCTGTCCGGTACAGGATATGGACTGGTGCGTTATACTGGCCAATGCTATGGACAATGCCCTGGAGGCCGGCCGCACCCTTCCGGAAGGCGGCAGATCAATCCGCATCAACAGCCGGATGAAGGGAGACTTCTTTTTCCTTCATATAGAAAACAGCTGTCAAAAGGATATCCATTTTACCTGTGGAACAGGGCTTTCCAACATCAGAACCGCGGTGGAAAAATACGGCGGCGTTATGGAAATTGCCTCCCAGGGGGGAACATTTCAGCTGGACATTCTGTTCCACCTTCCCAGGCAGCCGGAGGACGGGACGCCGGGGCAGTAGTCTTCTCCCTGGCCGTCCAGGGAATGCACCGCCATTTCACAGCGTCAAATGTTCATTTCGCATCACTCCCCCTTGAGTCCGTCCCCCCAAACCATTACTATGGAATGGGAAGGAAAAGGAGGTGAAATCTATGAATATCGGCGGCGTCAACCCATCCGCCTCTTTTCAGCCTTCCAGCCCCCAGGCAGGGGGAGGGGTTGAGCGGCAAATCCGCCAGCTGGAACAAAGGCTGGACAAGCTGGGCAAGGAAAAGA
>CATJCP010000125.1 GCA_949737515.1 uncultured Oscillospiraceae bacterium
CACCGGATGCGAAAAAAGAGCAAAATATACGCCATAGAGAACGGCACAGTAAACCGCAAGCCGCCGCCCCAAAACACGAAAAAGCCCGGAATTCCAAGGAATTCCGGGCCAAGTCTGTGGCAGGGGCAGAAGGATTCGAACCCTCGGCACGCGGTTTTGGAGAACGATAATATACATTTTAACTGTTTCCGCCTCGTGTTATTTAGTGTTACCTAGTACTGAGAATAGGCTAAAAACCTTGAAAAATGCCCTTATAAGTCCAAAACAAGCGTTCGAATATGCAAGTTTTGTGCATATTTGATAGACAAATTGATAGACAGAAAAGCAGTAATCTGATAGACAACTGTTCAGCGGCTTCCATCCGGATTAAATTTTTGCCTATTGATTCATTATCCGTAATCATATAGAATGTGATTGAGAAAATCGTCCGAATCCTATCCTAGATTAAAAGGAGCTCGGGTATGATTATCAATAATGAATCAGTTTGTCCAAATTGTGGCGGCAGATTAAAATATTATGACAAAGTTCAAAGAATTGTACGGACGAAAGGCGGAGCAACGAAGACGATTAATGTTCGAAGGATGCGATGTTTGGCATGTGGTGCCTTACATAGAGAACTTCCAAGTTCCATTTTCCCATACAAACACTATGAGGCTGAATTGATTATCGGCGTCGTTGAAGGACTCATCACATCAGACACGCTTGGCTATGAGGATCATCCCTGCGGTATGACCATGGCGAATTGGATTTCGCATAAATCCCAGTTCCTCTTATGAATACATACTCAGGAGGTTTTACTATGGCAAGCAAGAATACTGAGGCAGACAAAGAACTGACTAAATTACTTGAGCGTTTCGCACAGGAATATCATGCTATGGTTTTGAAAGAAACCGTAACAATGGTGGCACTCTGTGCAGGAGCATCAGTTTTAGCGTCTTTAACGGTTGAAAGTATAAAGCAACATGTCCGAGAACGGAACTTCAGAAAGATGTATCAGAAGAAGTGAGAGGCCATCTCGGCCTCTTTCTTTTTCCGCGAAATTTGCAAGGGCTATTGTGAAGAGAGTGTCGCTCATTGGCGCTCTCTATTACTTTTTCACTGACTTCTTTTTTACTATAGAATTTTTATATCCTAGAATAGAGAAGTCTGAGGGAAACTTAAGACGAAAGGAGCAAATTTCAATGAGCAAAAGTTTGAGGCATCCGGAGTTATCGGAGAAGAATCCGTATTGGATCGAGCGGCATCGGTACTACGAGCTTAAGCACTTCTGCTTGCAGTATCCACTTTGGAAGAAGATGTACGAAGCTATCGATGGCGCAAGCAGGCGAAAAGAGGACTTAGGTACGATTATCCAAGTAAGCGGCCACAGCGACCCAACGGAGCGCGCGGCTGAGGCCATGCTATACCTATCAAAAAAGATGGATATGGTCAAAAAGGCCGCCGAGGATTCAGACAAGCTATTGGCAGAATATCTCATCGTTGGGATAACGGAAGGATGGTCTTATGACGTACTTAAAGCTAGGTTAGAAATCCCGTGCGGAAAAGACACCTACTATGACCGATACCGGAAGTTTTTCTGGCTGCTTGATAAGGAACGAGGATAGAAAGCGATTCACTTTTATATTTTCCAGTACACAGCCGCCCAAGAATTATGGTATTTTAATATCTGAAAATTTCCCGGGTGGGTTTTTCCAGAAAACAATCCACAGCCCCGCGAGAAAACCACTGCCTTTTATGAAACAATATTTCACCGAAAGGAGCCATATAACGATGGATGAGAAAATTACGGAAATGATGGATGAGGAACTAAAATCCCGGTTAAAGGCATTATCCAATCTTCCATCTGGCAGTAAGGAAGAAACCGAGGCGATTGACAACCTTGCCCAACTGTACAAGTTGAGAATCGAGCAGGCTAAAGCTGAGATGGATCTGGATGACAAGATCGACGCTCGTGACAGCGAAGACCGGTTCAAACAGGAACAAATCAAGGAGCGGGCCAAAGACCGGTATATCAACTTGGGCATGACCGCGGCAGGTATTGTGCTGCCATTGGTTTTCAACTGGGTCTGGATGCGGAGAGGATTTAAGTTCGAGGAAACGGGAACATACACCTCTGCCACATTCCGAAATCTGTTCAGCCGTTTCAGGACTACAGGAAAGTGAAGTTTCAAACGAGAGGGCTGCGTGTACAATGCGCACCCTTTTCGTTTTTCCCGCTAAAAACGCATGGCCTCTTATGGAAAAGAGAACAAAGAGCTCTTTACTCTTGACTAATTCCGGAAAGCACTGTACACTGGTTACAGAGCTTCCGAATTAACATATTGGAGGTAATTTGTTATGAATTTCTTTAATGAGGCTAAAATTAAGGCGTTCGAAACCGGACGGTATATCTGCGAAAAGTGCGGGTCTGTCATGAAATTTGAGAACGAATGGGAAGAAACCCTGGTCTGTGAGAAATGCGGCCATGAGATAGAGTTAGAAAGATATGGCTTCACAGATGAAGAATACGAAGACCTGTACCCGACCTTAGACGATGTGTTGGCGCAGGAAAAGGATTCGGACGACTAATGCGATTAAGAACATAACAGATGAGGAGAGTCCTGACGAGGGCTCTTTTCTTTTTTTTGTCTAGGAGCTGCCCACATGAGATATCACTACGAAAAACCACAAATTTGCGTACCAATGTATGGAAAAGTTTATATTTGCGACCATCCGGTTTATAGCAGATGCACACTGTTTCGACTTGGCGGCAAAGGATTAGCAGTAATTCAGCAGCGGTTTTCTCCAGATAGTAAATCTACTTCTTGGAGCTCAATCGACCCTTGGCTGGCAAATGATATTTACCTGCATCCTGGATTTAAGCGTTACTTTGATAAACGTGCCGGGATTTGTACGGACGGCCTTTATCCAACTGTCACAGTAAGGCAAATTATGTGGGCACTAAAGATGAAACCTCTGAAAAAAGAGAGATGGGAGACAGTGTTCGACAGAAAAGATATTTGACCGCGAAAAACACAGTTGCTTTTATGAAAATAAATCCGAAAGGAGCATTCACATGAAAGAATTCAAAGAATGGAACACCTGGTCAATCGGAGTAAAAATCGTGATGTTGGTATGGGCTGTACTTACAGTTATCAGTGCTATTTATAATGCTGTGAGCACCGTCCTGCTGATTGAACCGAAATGGTTCTGCGATGCCAGGAAGCGTGTGAAGTATGAACTGCGAAAGCACCAAAATCCGATTTATTGACGTTGGCGAAGGCCCTAACAGGGCCTTTTCGTCTTTCGCGGATTTCCCATGTCCCTTTATGAACACAACATTCTGAAAGGAGCAGAAGGAGCATGGATGAAATGAAAATTGTCTCTGGATTCACGACAGCACTGGTGTCAAAACTGCTGCGGTTCGCTTTAAGGAAGAAGTTGGGCTATGATATTCATATCCAGCTTAATGCCATAGAAGCGACCATAAAAGACGGTAAGACGCATGTGCATATCGATGCGGATGCAGAGATGGATAAGGATGAACTTACAAAAGTTCTGAAGTCTGTTGGTATTTAAGAGACGGCCCGCAAGGGCTTTTCTCTTTTCACGCAAAAATTACAAACGCTATTGTGAGAAACAGTTTGAATATGGATTTGATTCTTATGCTGTTTCTTTTATTTCTTCGAAAGGAGCCATGCATTATGACAGTTCGTGACACCATTTGCAGAGGGTTGTTTAAGGTTGGGAGGAATCTTAAACGCAACTCTCCCACGATACTTACTTGTATCAGCGCAGTGGGGTTTATAGGCACCGTAGTTATGGCGGTTCGGGCTACCCCAAAAGCGGTAAAGCTTATTGAAGCCGACAGTTGCAAGAACCACGAAGGCGATTCAAACGCATACACAAAAAAAGAAGCCGTGTGCTCGGCATGGAAATGCTATCTACCGGCAACCGCAGCCGGAGTTGCTACGATAGCCTGTATGTTTGGCGCAAATGCTTTGAATAAGCGGCAGCAGGCCTCCATTGCCAGCGCATATGCTCTGCTGGACCAGGCTTACAAAGAGTATCGCGGCAAGGCAACAGAGTTGCTAGGGGAAGACGGGGACAAACATATTCGGGAGGAAATCGCAAAGGACAAGTGTGTTAAGAAACAGCCGCCTGAAGATGGTTACATGATGTTCTGCGATGAGTATCGTGGAGAGTGCTTTGAACGCACTATGACCCAGGTTATCCAGGCTGAATACCACTTCAACCGAAATTTTGCGCTGCGAGGTGAGGCAAGCTTAAACGAGTTTTACAAATTCTTGGATTTAGAGCCTATTGTGGGTGGTGACGAAATAGGTTGGGATATCGCTTTTGGCGAAGAATTCTATGGCTATTCCTGGATAGACTTCGAGCATGAGAAATTCACGATGGAAGACGGAATGGAATGCTGCCTGATAAACTATCCGTTTCCGCCCACGCATCTTCTGTGTACATATGAAGATGTCGAGGAGTATAACAAGCAACTTGAAGAAGGCTATCGTCCGCAGAAATCGCAGTCCCTATTATGAAAGGAGGCGTAACAATGGACAAATCTTATATTCTGAAAGGTTTAAGTCTTCTTGCGGCTGGAGCCGGTATAGTGTTGAACATGCTGAACGGCTTTATTGACGACAAGAAGATGGAGCAAAAGATCGAAGAGAAAGTGAATGAAGCGCTGTCCAAAAGAGAGCAGGAGCCCTGACAGGGGCTCTTTCTCTTTATATTTTCCCTTATATTCGAAAGGAGAGTCAGAAATGGCTAAAATCAATTTTTCAAGCCTTACCAGGAGTCTCGGTAAAGGTCTAAAGGAACACAGCCCCGAAATCCTGATTGGTATAGGCATCATTGGGATGATTGGCGCCGCTGTTATGGCGGTAAGGGCCACGCCCAAAGCCTTAAATCAGCTTAAAGAAGCTGAAAAAGCGAAAAAGGAACCGCTTACTCCGAAGGATACGGTTAAGACCGCATGGAAGAATTATGTACCGTCCGCCGTGACAGGTACACTTTCCGCAGCCTGCATCATCGGAGCCAATTCCATCCACCTACGCCGGAAGGCTGCCTTGTCAGCAGCGTGCGCACTGTCAGAAACGGCTCTGGCGAACTTCAAATCCCATGCTATCGAACGCATCGGCGAGAAAAAGGTTCAGGAGATTTCGGACGATGTGGCAAAGGAGCAGATGGAAAAAGACCCGGTGACCAGCAAGGAAATCATTTTTACGTCGAAAGGCGATACCCTTTGTTACGACCCATGGTGTGGAAGATATTTCAGGGGCGACATCGACCGCATCCGAAAAGCGGAATACTATCTGAACCAGGAGATACAAACCATGGGTTACGCATCGCTGAACGATTTCTACTATTCAATCGGACTGGATGACACCCGGCTTGGAGGAACTCTGGGATGGAATGTCGTACAGGGCCGAGTAGAACTCAGTTTAAGTTCCCAGCTTGCCCAAAATGACGAACCGTGCATTGTCCTCGGTTTCCATGAGGAACCTCATTACGATTTCGAAGGTCGATAATGCGCGAAAAACACAGCGGCTTTTATGGAACAAGATTCCAAATAAACTTAAAGGAGCGTACTAATTATGGAAAACACTGAAGTTGTGACGAACGAAATCATCGACATCGCCGACCATATCAAGGAGGCTGATCCGGTTGAGGTAACAAGAGTCGTATCCAAGCGCAGCAGCGGGGCATTTGCGACCGGAGCGATTGCGAGTGGCGTGGCCATTACCGCGATCTATCTGGTGGGCAAATACATCGCCAAGCCGCTTTGGCTGCGGCACAAGGCCAAGAGCCGAAAGCCTGAAATGATTCATACGGACGGCGTCGAAGTCGAGCCGGACAACGACGAGCAATCCGAAGACGGTGAATCTTAAGTGAAGGAATCGACATGGGGAGGGCGCCTGTAACAAGGCGTCTTCTCTTTTATATTTTCGAAGGGAGAGCATTATGGAAGATTATAAATCGAACTCTCATCGCTCCAGGGAGAAAGAGCGTGAAAAAGCCGAAAAACCGCCTAAAAAGGTGGAAAAAGTGGTTGCAGGCTCAGCAAAAGTTCAGAAAAAGTCCGGCATCCAGAAATTTGCCGGAGCGCTGGTATCTGATGATATGGAGCGCGTAAAAAGTTATATTTTTGAGGACGTTGTGATCCCTGCGCTCAAAGATACCATTTTGGACATTGTGAAAGCCATTCTCGGCGTAAACGGACGTTCTGATAAGGGACATTCTACCACAAAGGTACAGTATGGGAGTTTCTTTGATAAAGGGAATAACCGCCGGGACAAACGCGACTACCGCTCCAGCTCAGATTGCGGATACGACAATATCGTATTCACATCACGCGGCGATGCCGAGGCTGTGCTCAGCACCATGGACGATATTCTGGATCAGTACGGCATCGTAAGTGTCAGTGATTTGTATGAGGCTGCGGACGTGGACACCGACAATTACACGCTCAATAAGATTGGCTGGACGAGTATCCGTAGTGCGGATATAGTCCGTGTCCGGGATGGGTGGATGATTAAATTCCCCAAACCGGCACCTATTGATGATTAGGAGGTAAAACACAATGAAAAGACTGGCTATCCCCGGCGCATTGCGTAAAAATATCAGCATGGCCGGGCTGAAACTGAAGAAGTATTCCCCGGAAATCCTTCTTGTAGGCGGAATTATTGGAATCGTCGGCACCGTGGTACTGGCCTGCCGTGCCACAACAAAAATTAGCGGTATACTGGACGAAACCGCTGAGACATCGGAAGAGATAAACAATGCGCTTGCCACCGGTGTTGTTCGCCGAGATTCTAATCCTGAAAAGGAAGAAAAATACACGGAGGAAGACGCTAAACAGGAGTTGACTGCTTTATATGTACATACGGCTGTCAATTTTGCAAAGCTGTATGCCCCGGCAGCTCTTCTTGGGGCGGCATCTATCTCCGGCATCGTCCTGTCGCACAATATCATGAGCAAACGTAACCAAGCAATCTCTGCCACATTAGCCGCCGTTACCGCAAGCTACAACGGTTACCGAAAGAGGGTTGCCGATCGCTTTGGTGAGGAAACGGAGCGCGAACTCCAGTACGGAATTAAATCCCAGAAGTTTGAAGAGACGGTTACGGACGAAAACGGCAAGGAGAAGAAATCCAAAAATACTGTTAAGGTTGCCGATCCCAATGTGGAGAACCCTTACCGGATATGGTTTGATGACATGACCCGGCATTATGAGGACAACCATGATTACAAGATGATGTTCCTCAAGCAGGCGCAAAACCACGCAAACGACAAACTTCGGGCGCAAGGCTATTTATTCCTCGGGGACGTGTACGACATGCTGGACATTGATCGGACAAAAATCAGCCAGTGTGTAGGCTGGGTTTACCGACCTGACGATGACAGCCGGGACAACTATGTTGACTTTAGCATACAGGAATTGAACCGTGCCGTGGGCGACACCTATGAACCTGCCATTTCACTGGAGTTCAACGTGGACGGAAACATTCTCGATTTGATTTAAGGAGGAAAGCATTATGAAAGGTATTATATTTTTGGCTATGTCTGCAATGGCCGGTATCTGCTTTATGAGCGGCCTGACAATTCTTGCGGGAGGTAAAGTGTAATGACGGACAGCTTTGGAAATTTTATCTCTATGCTGGACTATGTACTTAATACCAAACGTAAGCGGCATATTACCGGCGGTGTCCTGCTGAGCGTATCTCTCCTTTTCGGCGGACTCGCCATAACGGCCATCACATTAAAAACAAGCGATGAGCAGGAGGAAGATGACGATGAATAAGCAACTGTGTTTTGTTTTTGGGTGTGTCTGTGGCGTCCTGACGGGAGCGTTCGCCACAAAGAAGTTCTTCCATGACAAATTTGAGCGGATGGCTCAGGAAGAAATCGACTCGGTCAAGGAAAGTTTTTCCAAGTTGTCCGAGAAGTATAAACAGAAGAAAAAAGCGCTCAACACCATATACGGCCAAGGCTCTGCTCCTACAGAAAAACCGGATTTGGATTCCTATGCGGCAAGGATACAGGAACTGGAGAGCCAGCCCATAGATATAGGCCATATGGACGAGCCCGAGGTAATCTCTCCTGATGAGTTCGGAGAGGACGAAGAGTACGAAATTATCAGCTTGACATATTACGCGGATGGGGTGCTGTCTGACGATGACGAGCGCAAAATGGGAGACGCTGATGTTGAAAACAGCATTGGCTTGGATGCGGTGAACCACTTCGGTGAGTATGAAGAAGATATGGTCTATGTCCGCAACGACCGGCTGAAAACATATTATGAGGTCTGCCGTGACGAGCGGTCTTATGAAGAAGTGTTGGAAGAGCGGCCATACCTTGAGGAGGACGAATGAGGCAAAAAAATCTTGAGGAATTGTATTTCCACTGGATATGCAGCAAGGTTGGTAATACGCCTCATAGAAGCAGCCGAACATATGAAGAGCTGCTCGGGTATCTCCATAAGCGCTATTTTAGCTATACAATTCCTATGGACGGAAACCGTGCATCAGACGGAATCGCATTGCGGTATAGGTTTGGAGAAGAAGCCGGTATCGATGAACGAATCATTGCCTGTGAACTCGACATTCATCCGTGCACGGTGCTGGAGATGATGGCCGCATTGGCTATACGCTGCGAGGAGCATATCATGGCGAATCCGGAATATGGTGACCGAACTGGCAAGTGGTTTTGGGGGATGATCTACAATCTCGGGTTGTCGAGATTGTATGACGGACGGTTCCGTGTGCACTTTGCAGAGCGTTGTATTGACCGGTTCTTAAACCGTGAGTACGACTCAGATGGTGTTGGAGGTCTATTCACTATAGGTAGCGACAAAGGCGACGCACGCTCTATGGAGATATGGTATCAGCTAAACTGCTACCTTACCAGCATGGATTGATATTTATAATGAAAGGAGGAAAGCACTGAATGGTATGTTCGACTTTCTGATGATATCCACCAGGAGCACAAAACGCGGCGTAATCGAGATTTATCCCAAATTTATAGTTAAGCGAAGCTCTGATTTAATGATACGCGGTGGGGATTTCTATGCTGTGTGGATCGAAGAGCGGGGCCTATGGTCAACGGATGAACAGGACGCTATTGACCGGATCGACCGCGAGCTTGACCTGTATGCAAAAGAAAACAATCAGCGCTTTGACTCCAACGTGCATGTTCTGCATCTGTGGGATTCCGAATCCGGCATGATTGACGCATGGCACAAATATTGCCAGCGCCAGATGCGCGATAACTTCCATATGCTGGATGAGAAACTGATATTTTCCAACGACCCGGCTTGCAAGAAAGACTATGCCAGCAAACGTTTATCATACCCGTTGGAGCCATGCCCAACGCCCGCTTTTGACCGCCTGCTCTCTGTTTTGTATTCCGAGGAAGAACGCCACAAAATCGAATGGGCCATCGGCTCTATTGTAACCGGAGACTCGAAGGAGCTTCAAAAGTTCATGGTGTTCTACGGGGCGGCCGGTACTGGTAAATCCACAGTTGTCAATATCATTCATCGGTTGTTTGAGGGGTATACACAGACCTTCACGGCAAAGGATTTAGGCTCCGCAAGCAATTCGTTCGCACTGGAGCCGTTCCGTACAAACCCTCTCGTAGCAATCGATAATGACGGTAAGCTTTCAAGGATAGAGGACAACACGCGGCTAAATACGCTTGTTTCTCATGAGGAGATGATTGTAAACGAGAAATTCAAATCCACATATTCCAGCCGGTTCAAATGCTTCTTGTTTATAGCCACTAATGAGCCGGTGAAAATCACGGACGCAAAGTCCGGCCTTATCCGTCGTCTGATTGACGTTTCTCCTACCGGGGATAAAATTCCTGTCAGGGAGTACAATTCGCTGGTGAAACAGGTAGCCTTTGAATTAGGGGGGATTGCCTGTAAATGCCGTGACGTATACTTGGCCGACCCGCATAAATATGATGATTATATTCCAACGGCAATGCTGGGGGCCACCAACGACTTTTACAACTTTGTCCTGGATTCGTACCATATCTTCAAAGAGGAAGACGGAGTATCGGCAAGCGCGGCATGGTCTATGTATAAAACCTACTGTGAAGAAGCAAGAGTGCATAATCCTTTGTCGAATCGGCCTTTCAAGGAGGAATTAAAAAACTACTTCCGGGAGTTCAAAGACCGTGTCACGTTGACCGATGGCAGCCGACCGCGCCAGTATTATAGCGGTTTCCGATTTGAGAAATTTCTGTATGACCAAAACCCGGAGGAAGAGCCAAGTACCAATGCGGGATCGTCTTGGCTCAAACTCGTCGAGCAGTCATCTATATTTGATAAAGAATACGCTGCGTGCCCAGCTCAGTATGCGTCGGCAAACGATACCCCAATGAAAAAATGGGACAATGTAGCCACGACATTATCTGAGTTGGACACTTCAAAAGTCCACTATGTTAAGGTGGATGAGGTTCATATCGTGGCTGACTTTGACATACCCGACGAAAACGGCAACAAATCTCTGGAAGCAAATTTGAAGGAGGCGAGCAAGTGGCCTGCCACGTATGCGGAGCTTAGTAAGAGCGGGAACGGTATCCATCTCCATTATATTTACACAGGAGATGTGTCGAAACTAAGCCGGATATATGACGACCACATTGAAATCAAGGTTTTTACCGGCAAATCTTCACTTCGCCGAAAGCTGACAAAGTGTAACGATTTGCCAATCGCAACGATAAGCTCAGGTTTACCTACGAAAGGAGATAGCAAAGTGGTAAATTTTGAGGCTATACAAAGTGAAAAAGGGCTTCGTACCCTGATAAAGCGGAATCTCGCCAAAGAGATACATCCAGGAACAAAACCCAGTATTGACTTCATCTATAAAATCCTGGAGGATGCGTATAACAGCGACCTTCGGTATGATGTGACCAATATGCGAAGCTCTGTTCTTGCTTTCGCGGCGGGGAGCACCCATCAGGCCGATTACTGCATAAAGCTGGTAAACAAGATGAAGTTCAAGTCGGACGAACCCTCTGAGCCCGCTGATATTTCAGAAGAAAAGCCTTTAGTGTTCTACGATGTGGAAGTGTTCCCAAACCTATTTCTTGTCAACTGGAAGGTCGCAGGAGAGGGTAAGCCTGTGGCAAGAATGATAAATCCCACGCCCGAGGAAATTGAGGAACTGCTTGCCTTCAGGTTAGTTGGATTTAACTGCCGAAGGTATGACAACCATATCCTCTACGCGCGTTACATAGGATATGACAACGCGCAGCTATATAAACTGTCCCAGAAAATTATATCTGGGAGTTCCAACTGTTTCTTCGGAGAGGCGTACAATCTTTCTTATACGGACGTGTATGACTTTTCCAGCAAGAAACAGTCCCTCAAAAAGTGGGAGATCGAGCTTGGAATCCATCATCAAGAGCTTGGTCTCCCCTGGGATCAGCCTGTGCCGGAGGAAATGTGGGTCAAAGTCGCAGAGTATTGCGATAATGACGTACTGGCGACAGAAGCAGTGTTCAATGCTCGAAAAGCTGACTTTGTGGCTCGCCAGATACTGGCAGACGTGGCTGGAATGACAGTAAACGACACCACCAATTCTCTTACAACCAGAATTATATTTGGGAAGAATAAGAAGCCGCAAGGTGTGTTCAATTACCGTGATATGGGCCATGTGCCTAGTGATGAGGCTGTCTGTAACCATGTCTTTACCGAAGATGGCGTCGTATTTACCAACTTTGGTGATGGCGACTACACAGTGTTCGATGAAATTGGCCGCCCGATATTCCCAGGATACAAGTACGAGAATGGGAAGTCAACCTATCGTGGAGAAGAAGTCGGTGAAGGCGGCTATGTTTATTCAGAGCCGGGTATGTATAGCAATATCGCATTGCTGGACATTGCGTCCATGCATCCGTCAAGCATAGTCGCAGAAAAGCTGTTTGGAGAGGAATACACGCAGAGGTTCAAGGATATTTTGGACGCCAGGATTGCCATTAAGCATAAGGACTTCGATAAGGCCCGCAAGATGCTGAACGGTGCTCTGGCAAGATATCTGGATGACGAAAACGCTGCGGCCGACTTGGCCCAGGCATTGAAGATCGCCATCAACTCTGTGTACGGCTTGACGGCCGCCAACTTCGAGAATGCCTTCCGCGATCCTCGCAACAAGGACAATATCGTGGCAAAACGCGGGGCCTTGTTCATGATAAATCTCAAGCATGAGGTTCAGGCGAGAGGGTTTACAGTAGCTCACATTAAGACCGATTCCATCAAGATACCTGACGCGACCCCGGAAATCATCCAGTTTGTCATGGATTACGGGCAGCAGTACGGCTACAATTTCGAGCATGAGGCCACCTACGATCGTATGTGCCTTGTGAATGACGCAGTCTACATCGCTAAGTATAGAGACGGTAAACACGCCGGCGAATGGACGGCTACAGGTACGCAGTTCCAGGTTCCTTATGTATTCAAAAAACTGTTCAGCCGAGAGGATATTCAATTCGAGGATATGTGCGAGACCAAGTCTGTAAGCACGGCCATCTATATTGACCGTAGCCCCGATGAGGCTCTTCGCTACATAAACGACCCGCGTATGACCACAGACACTGAAAATGATATTTGGCTGGATAACAAGCACTCGCTTCACTTTGTCGGTAAGGTCGGCTTATTTACCCCTGTGAAGGAAGGTGCTGGAGGCGGGGCGTTGGTACGGCAGAGTAAGGCTAAGGATGGCACTGTTAAGTACGATTCTGTGTCCGGCACGAAGGGCCACAACTGGATGGAATCTGAGATGGTCAAGGTGCTGGAGAAGGAGCAGTACATAGACCGTTCTTATTATGACAACTTGGTAGATGAAGCAGTAAAATCAATCTCCCAGTATGGGGACTTTGAATGGTTTACTGCGAATGATACCGAACTTGCGAAAACGGCGTAATGCCGCATTCGCGAAAAGCGCAATCACTGTTGTGAAGGGAGAGGGCCGGAACAGGCTCTTTCCCTTTATATTTTTTGAATCCTAGGAGGATTGTTATGGCTTATAAAGATGTTCCCAACATTATTATCGAAAACGCCCACATCATGTTCCGTAACTTTGCGGGCAAGGAAGACAAATATAACCGTGAAGGTAACAGAAATTTCTGTGTTATCATCGAAGATCCGGAGCAGGCCCAAAAGCTCTTGGACGATGGATGGAATGTCCGTATTCTTCCGGCCAGGGATGATGACGAAGGGCCGAGGTATTATATCCAGGTGTCGGTCAGTTTCAAGAACCTTCCGCCCATGGTGCATCTGCTTACTGAAAGGCAGAGAAGGCGCAAGGAGCAGGGTACGCTTTTGGACGAGGAGTCCATCGTTTGTCTCGATACGGCGGATATTGTGAATGCTGACCTCATTATCCGCCCATACAACTGGGAGGTGAACGGTAAGTCTGGTATAAAAGCGTACTTGAAAACTGCATATTTCACAATCGAGGAGGACGAGTTTGCCGAGAAGTACGCGGCTTTGGAGGGGCCTGCGGACTAACTGCAATTTTGGGGGTGCCGTCTTTATATGACGTGTTAAATGTCCATTTACTGAGGATAAGAGGAAACAGCCCCATGCAACCGAAAGGAGAATTAGGGTGTCTGATTATAAAAAACCAAATTGGAAGCCGAAGGATACGCCGAAAGGCTGGAACGCTCCTAAGGATAAAGAGAAAACTAAAGTAACCAAATCCTCAGGGCCACACACTTGGGAATCCCCACAAAATACTTCCGCTTCGATTGATCACCGCAAAGAGTTCTTGAAAAAAATTAGAGTTCTTACATATAGCCGAAACATGTTTGACGTATGGAACGATTTCGTTATGCTGTCATCTTGTTCCATCTCTAATGCCTTTGATACTGCGAACCTTGAGAAGAGGGAAAATCTTTACATGCGTATCATCGGCAAGTACGGTGAAAACAGCCGTTTCGTATTCCCGGAGCTACTCGCGATGACAGTTGATGCGCTGGACAAGAATCCAGACCAGGATTTTCTGGGAAGCATATTCGTGGAACTTGGGCTTGCGAATAAGTACAAGGGGCAGCACTTCACGCCATATGATGTCGCGAAAGCAATGGCAGAAATAACGCTTGGTGATGTGGAAGGTGAATTTGCCAAAAGCGGCGCTATCACAATACACGACCCATGCTGTGGCAGCGGCACCCTTTTGATTGCATCCCTGAATGTAGCGAGACGCAAACTTGAAAACACAGGGATAAACTTCCAAAACGTCGTATTCATTTCTGCCCAGGATATTGACCAAACTGTAGCGGTCATGTGCTACATTCAACTCTCCTTGCTTGGGGCTGCGGGGTATGTCAAAGTTGGAAATGCTCTTACGGAACCGGTATCCATCGAGGATCATTTAGAGAATTACTGGTTTACACCCATGTACTTTTCTGATGTTTGGCGAGCAAGGAGGGTGATTGACATGGTAAAGGACTTGTTGAAAGGAGAATCCGAATGACCATCGTCCTAACAAAAGAGGATTGCCACTGTGGGCTTGTGGAATTCTATGAAAATGTGGCAAGAAAAGCCGGAATCAATTTTGATGACCGATCCAAATTTGACTGTGGCCGACTTCTCGTCACCAAGCGTGCACAATTTGAAGTTAAGTCCTATTACCACAATGAAGAGCAGATGAGCGAAGAAGATATCGGTATAGCTCTTGCTCAGTATGGGCCAAAGGCAGCACTCCCGGTAAATCCGGAAACGCCATATATGGCGGAAATTCAAGATGGTTTCTGCGATGGGCATTGAACTGCACGACTACCAACTGGAAGCCGTCAAAAAAATGAAGAACGGCTGCATCCTTTGCGGCGGGGTCGGTTCGGGCAAGTCCAGGACGGCCCTGTCTTATTATTACCTTCAGCAAGATGGCGACCCGGATAGTCTTACCGGCGGTGAATACACACCAATGGATGACGTGAGCATTCAAGACCTGTATATTATTACCACCGCCCGTAAGCGAGACACCTTGGAATGGGAGGGCGAAATGACTCCATTTCTCATGACAACAGGTGACAGTAAGCTATACCGGCATAAAGTTGTAGTAGATTCCTGGAACAACATTGGGAAGTATGCTGATGTCGGCGGTGCTTTCTTTATATTTGACGAGCAGCGAGTGGTCGGCTCTGGCGCATGGGTAAAGGCTTTCCTTAAAATAGCCAAACACAATAACTGGATTTTGCTGTCAGCTACTCCAGGTGATACCTGGTCAGATTATATTCCGGTGTTCATTGCTAATGGGTTTTATAAAAACCGTACCGAATTCACGAGAGAACACATCGTCTACAAGCGATTTAGTAAGTTCCCACAGGTGGACAGGTATGTCAACACAAAAAGGCTGGTTCGGCTTAGGGATAAAATCCTTGTAGACATGGACTTCCATCGTCCGGCCATCTCCCACCATGAAGATGTGTATGTCGGCTATGATATTTCAGCATACAAGAACATCCAGCGCAACCGTTGGAATCCGTGGGAGGATAAGCCCATTGAGACGGCTGGTGAGCTATGTTATAGCCTGCGCAAGGTCGTTAATTCTGATGATTCCAGATCCATAGCGGTTTTGGAGCTGCTGGAAAAACATCCCAAAGCCATAATTTTCTACAACTTTGACTATGAGCTGGATATTTTGAAGTCCTTGGGCTACTTACCCGGAACAGAGATAGCTGAATGGAACGGCCACAAGCATCAGCCTTTGCCAGAAGGCAATAAGTGGGTGTACTTGGTACAGTATACGGCTGGCTGTGAGGGCTGGAACTGTGTGAAAACAGACACGATTATCTTCTACTCTCAAAACTACAGCTATAAGGTGATGGCACAAGCGTCTGGCCGGATTGACCGGCTGAATACTCCATATACGGATTTGTACTACTATCACCTGAAAAGCCGCAGCGCCATCGACATCGCCATCAGTAGGGCTCTGGATGCCAAGAAAAAATTCAACGAAGGGAAGTTTGTTAATGGATAGTAATAAACAAATTAACTGGAACATCATCGCCGTTGATTTTGACGGCACGCTCTGCGCTAACAAATATCCGGATATCGGAGAGGCGAATGAGCAGGTCGTTGCCTATGTTCGGGCCATGAAGGAATTTGGGTACCGGATAATCTTGTGGACTTGCCGTTCTGGCGATTTGCTACAGGAAGCTGTCAAGTGGTGTAAGGAGCAGGGAATCATGCTGGATGCGGTAAATGAGAACCTGCCCGACATCATCGAATATTTTGGCACTGACACAAGAAAAATTTATGCCCATGAGTACATCGATGACAAGAGCTGTACTCTGTTTAAGCTTTAGAAAGGACGTTGTAACAAATGAAAAACTCTTATTTTGACATCGCCATCGGTGTTGTAGGTCTTGCGGCAAGCGTGTTCGGCATTGGTTATGCTTTTGGGCAGCGCAAAAAGCTGAATGACATCAGCGAAAAAATCAATAAGTCTGTGGACGAGCTGTCAGCCAATATCGATGTAGATATTAAAGCGGCTGTTGTGGAGAGGGCTGTCACCAAGGCTATCGAGCGTGAAACGAACCTTGCAGCCAGCAGGGCCACCACAAATGTTATGAACGCTATCGAATCCGATATTAGCAGCCAAGTTCGTAAGGCGGTTAACGACACCTACCAGGACATCAGGAAGTCTGTGGTCGAGGAAACGGCTAAGAAGGTCGAAAAGATTGATATTTCGGCCTTGAAAAAAGAGGTTGTTGAAAAAGCCAAAGAGGCTGCCGCAGATAAGTTTGATGACAGCCTGGATAGCGTTCTGGAGGAGTTTAAGGACAGCCTTGGTAACGTGTCCCGGATCTATCAGTCTATAGCAAATGTGTTTCCCAGCTCCACAGCGGGTAATAAGGGCATCACGTTTAGTCTTGGTTCATAAATTCCATACGCCTTCTTCCTGTTTGACTTGAGAGATTATCTGTGCTATGATACAAATAACAAAGACCTTGCGCGATAAATACAAGTCCTGTTATGGAAGGAGGTTGACTAAGCTATGGCTGGATGCGACTATTCTTGCCTTCCGAATGGAGGTGACTCTGTGGGTATGACGAATGAACAGTATAAAGGCATGCTGCTGGACGAATTAGAAGACTGGCAGGAGGTTCTTGAACTGGCAATCGAGACCGAGAACACCAAGATTCGTGCAAAGGCCGAGAAACAGATTGCAAAAATTAACGAAAAGCTGAAGTTCTGATCTCAGTCCAAAAGGGAAGGGCTTGCGGAAACGCAGGCTCTTTTCTTTTATATTCCGAAAGGAGAAAGCCCAATGATAAAACTTGAAAACACACAGGTAGTCGGCCTGGAGGCTGCTATTCGTGGAATGCGGAACCCGATGAACAGTTGGGAGAAGTCTGACAGCAAATTTGCTGAAATGAATTGTGACCACATTCACGATATTCCAGGAAAAAACTGGTGGTTTGGAGAACTTGAAGGCGACGCTGAAATCGGCCCCAACGACTACGACCTTATGCTGCGTCTTGCCAAGCAGGGGCCCGTTCACGGCAAATTTCGCCGAATGATCGCGGTGTACGTTGATATTACTGCTCCACTTTACTGGTGGAAGGAGTTCGACACCTATAAGGTGGGTACGGTCGCCAACTCCTGCTCCACAATGCACAAAATTCACGCTAAAGAGTTTACGCTGGATGACTTCAGCCATGAGCATCTATTCGGGATATTTAATGAAGACGATCATGACTGTTGGGTTGATGACGAAAATCGAATTTCAGACTTGGAATCGACTGAGATTCTCAACCTTACCATTAAAATGCTCAACAAAGCTCGAACGCTTTATCTGGAATATCAGAAAAAGGCGAGGTGCGGTAGCGAGTTCGCTAAGGATCACGTTAAGGAATACTGGTGGCAGATGATTCAGCTCCTACCAAGCAGCTATAACCAGCGACGGACTGTCATGCTGAGTTATGAAGTGCTGGCCAATATTTACCAGTACCGACGCAATCACAAACTGGACGAGTGGCGCGAGTTTTGTAAATGGATTGAGGGTCTGCCCTACAGTGAGATTATCACTTGTTCGTGAGAAGAAAAGTAACAGAAAAAGAAAGGCCTGGGAGAAATCCCGGGTCTTTATATTTTTGGAGGTATGTTTATGTTCAAACGGGTTTCGTTTAATAACGGCCTGTCTTCTTTTTGGGTTGAGAGAAAAGAGGACTGCTATGTAGCCTATTCATCTTTTCGCAATGCGCTGCGCGGCTTCGTGTCCTTTGACCTGATGTGCAGCCTTGGACAAGTTGGTTTGCGGGCAGCATATCATTCCGCATAAATAACCATTAACGTTTAACAAAAAGAAAGGAAAATCTAAAATGAAAAGAAAAGTATTAGCTTTGACACTCATGACCATTCTGATTTGCGGTATTTTTGCCGGCTGTCGGGAATCCGACCGAGTATCTTATAACGTTTCCCAGCAAGCAGACAATTTCAACATTACCAGGCGTCTGGTTGCTATCAATACCCGCACGGATAAGCCGGTGCTGGAAGTCATTGGAAGATTTGCTATTAAAAATAGCGACTATGACGAGCTAGAGGTGATTGTTGAAGTTGGCCATGAGAGATATAAAAAGCATTATGTCTATCTCAACGAGTGGATTACCTACACGGTGGAAGATTTGAGTGGGGCTTTTGCAGACCCCTACCACTACGAAGTAAACTTCCTGCCGCAAATGATTCAGCCGTTTACACTGATTTCGGAGGATTAAGAAATGAAAACAACCGAATTTTGCAATCATACAGCACGTGATGCTATAGAACTCATCGCGAAAATAGACACGCAAAGTGGCATTGGTCAAGAAACCTACGTCATCGAGGAGTGTGCCGAGTTAATCAAAGAACTCACTAAAAAGCGGCGGGGTAAGGGTAACGATGACGCTATTAAGGAAGAAGCCTGCGATGTACTTACTACGGTTCTCGTGCTGCTTCGCACACTTGATGTGCCTGAACAGCAAATCACGGAGGCTATTATTAGAAAGTGTGACCGGGCCACTAAACGCTATACTGAAAATGGGGAGGTTTAAGAAAGAACCTATGACTGGCTATTACACAGACTATGGATACATGGGCATGGTGGACGGTATCTGGATGCTGTTCTCAACCGAGGACGAATACTATGAATATTTGAAGGAGGATGCGGCATGAACTCAAAAGTGCAAGCCCACAAGGATATTTGTGAGTATCTGAACAAGCTCTACGAGCGCAAGAATCATGATTATGGCGACAGTTTCCATAAGTCTTTCGTCGAAGAGGGCATGGCTATGCCTCGTATCCGGCTCGGGGATAAATTCTCTCGGTTCAAGACCCTGACTCTTAAGGGCAGTCGGCAGGTGCAGGACGAGTCAGTACGAGACACCTTGCTCGATCTGGCCAACTATGCCATCATGACCGTGATGGAGATGGATAGAGCTAAGAAACAAGATGCTTTCATTCAGGACTCTGTGATAGCATTTGATTCTGCATCTTGTAGTAAGACTACGGACGAATATCGGAGACTGATATTTTCTGATGAATCAGTAAAGAAAGCGGCCAAGTTAGCAAGAGCCCGCGACATTTCTTTTGAAACCGAAGAGGACGCCAAAGCTATCATCACTCATATAAATAGCATCATTACAAAGAGTGGTACTGCAACCATTTCGGACTTCATGGCTTTGGTTAATGGCGAGACGCTACCGGATGACTGCGAGTATGGTTGGACAAAAGAGCTTGCGCCTGTTACTGCAACATGTGAGCAGACATGTTTGATATACATACCGTTTCCGGAACTTACTCGATTGGAGGAGCCGAAAGTTAAAGTAGACTCTAAAGGTGAGGAGTAATATGTTCAGACGAACATTGATATTTAACAGACTGGTAGCCCTCGTACTGATTGGTGCGGGG
>CATJCP010000126.1 GCA_949737515.1 uncultured Oscillospiraceae bacterium
TCCCTCGCCCCGCCGCAAGCGGCAGGGCTCGCTCACTGCGCTGCTCCTCCTTTCCCCACGCGGCTGGCCGCGCGGGGGCCCCATATACAGCCCCGCCAGACGGGTATCGCCCATGAAATATCGCGCCATATTCTTTTTGTCCTCCTTCTTGATATGTGCAGTTCCCGAAAAAAGAACAAAGCGAAAAAAGGCGCTGCCCCTTTTTCAGGGAAACGGCCTTAATTGAAACAAATATTGATTTTCAGCTGAACTGTATCCCGCCGGTTTCAGCGAATAACGTATCCGCGTATTCCAGTTCTCTGGTATTGGAAAGCTCAACCCGTTCATCCAGATCCGGGATGCTGCGCTCAATCTGCTCTGCGGCGGATTCCAGGTATTTCTGCCTTTCTTCTGTGATGGGATAGCTGCTGCCTAATGTTTCGTGTATGTAGCGGTAGACTTCCGCCAGTTGCTCCGGGGGATGAGGCCGGAGCGGGTAGCGAATCCCTGCTTTTTGGCAGTGTAGCTGTTCGTGCCGCTGCCGGGGCCGTAGTAGGCTCCGGCGTTCAGGCCGGTGCGTTCCCGCACCCGCTCCCAGGTGACAAATTGAAGGGGTCCCCGCCGAAGCCCAGCGAAGCGGGTTCGGTGGGGAAAGGAGGAACAAGGAAGCGAACGCAGTGTTCCGCTGTGCGGAAAACGAAGTTGAGCGGACTTTGCGACGACGCGGTAGGGTGGCCCGTCAGAACCACATCGTTGAAATCCGCCAGCAGCCTGTAGTCCCCCGTCAGGCCGCTGGCCGTCAACTGGGGCGCCGACTCCATCTGGCGCATGTACTCAGCGGTGGTTTTGGTGATAGAGATTGCCTTGTTCAGTGCGGTGCTTCTGGGATCATCCACCGCGTCTTCCCGCCAGTACCTCACCGCGCCGGTATCCAGCGCGAGGCAAAGGCGCTGTCCGTCCAGCTCCACCGGTAGAAGGCCCTCCTCCGTTTCCGTTTTCACAACAAAGCCCTCGTGCCGGAGATTGAGGGTAAGCTCCTGAAAACACCTGTTTTTTGCTTCTGCATTCATTTTGATCCTCCTTATTTTCTGGTGTCATGGTAACTTTTCGCACCGAAAAGTCCAGGGTCTCTTTTGTTTTCGCCTGTTTTGAAAACAGGCGCTGAGGGTATTACGTTTTTCTGGAAAAATGAAAAGCGCCGGTCTGTCAATTCCTTTAGAACTGACGGATCAACGCCCGATGCAGGCGTTCAAAATCTTAGCGCCCGATTTCAATTGTCTGTTACGAGGGTTCGACTTCCGCCAGTTGCTTAAAAAACCTCGTTTACATCTCTCGTTTGACTGGTGAAAATTCAGGGTCCAAATACCCCGAAAACCACTGATGCCGTAGGCGTTCAGCCTACGGCATCTAAAGTGGGCATTTACTTTGGCGCGGAAGGAGGGATTTGAATTGCGCCGGGCAACGTCCCGGGCAGTCCCGCCTAGTCCCAAAAGCCTTTAATTGCAACGGGTCCAGCGTTTTCCATGTGTTACCTAATCACAAGCGGTCCCGGCTTAAATTAAGCCATTAAGGGAAAAA
>CATJCP010000127.1 GCA_949737515.1 uncultured Oscillospiraceae bacterium
TACTGGAATTATTCGGATATGCCGAAAATGGAAGAATTTGTGTTCCTGTCTACATGGCGGAGCATCAAAAAATAATAGAGGAGATGGAAGCGGTTGTTGAAGTAGCTATTGGCAGGGCAGTAGGGGATGTCTTAATGGATATGGGACAACATTTAAACATAACTGCTGTAAGCCATGGCGTGCCATTTGCTGAAATTGCAAACGAGCTGTATCATATTCTGTTCGGCTCTATCAACGAAGAACTTATGGTCCGAGGGATTGTTTCCTCCCCGTTATTACGGCAAGGGGAGGGCAGATATTTAAAATGTATTGAAATATATTGATAGGTTATTATAAGAGAAAACACATTTACTGCGAAAAGGGAGGGTTTCAACATGGAAAGCGATCTGGTTTACCAATACCAAGACGAACGGCTGGAGGAGCTATTGAATGGCAAGGTAGTTCTCATGTCCCCCCGCCCCCTGGTGGACCATAACCGGGTCGTTTTTAATCTTTCGCGCGTCTTTGGGAATTTTTTGAAGGGCAAGACCTGCGAGGCCTTTGCCGACAGCACCGATGTATACCTGACCGAAAAGGATCGGGTGATTCCGGATGTTATGATCATCTGCGATAAAAATATCATCAAGCGGCGGGGCATCTACGGCGCGCCGGACCTGATTGTCGAGGTCCTGTCCCACGGGACGGAAAAGCGGGACCGGGGCTATAAGAAAGACCTGTATGAAAGGTGCGGTGTAGGCGAATACTGGCTGGTGGACCCAGAGGGAAAGACGGTTGAGGCCTATCTGCTGGAAAACGGGAAATACCGGCTGGACGAGGTTTATAAGATTTTCCCCGATTATGTGGTGTTTGAGCCCGGCGAGCGGGAGGAATACAAGGACGAGGTAAAGGTTTCCCTGTACCAGGACTTTTTCATCCCCCTGACGGATATCTTTGAAAATGTCTTATAACGGAAAGAATCCCCTGTGGTTACGATTCCACAGGGGGTTTCTGTTATCTGTTGTCTGTTATTAGGATGAAAAGGCTTATGCGCGGGAAAGGAGCGGAAACATGATCCGGTTCTCCCGGAACAGGTCCTCCTTGCCTTCCAGCAGAAAGAGGGTGGTATCCTCCTCCCTCAGGGGCGCGGGCTCCCCTGAGGGCCCCTTTGGGGTAAAGCCCAGAACCACCTTTGAGGCTTGGGGGCTTCCCACTTTTGCCAGCAGTATTGCCAGGATGCTTTTCAGCTCCTCCCTTCCGTCCGAAAAGATATCATAGCAGAGGCAGCCGCCCCCATCCGGTTCGGCAATCGCCACGGCCCCAGATTCCGGAAGATAATAGACGTTTTCCTTTAAAAGCCCAGTACAGTAAAACGCCAGCAGGCCCTCATTGTCCGCCATAGCAAAGCGGGAATGGGGATTCCCTTTTTTATAATAGGAAAACAGCGTCTGCAAGTCTTGCGGATCGGACATATCCAGCCTGCGGATATGTCCCTCTTTGGGGGTGATATTCATGGAAACCTGATGCTCCACCGCTGGCCGGAACCCAAATTTAGGGTAGAACTCCAGGACGCTGTCGTTGGCAAACAGATAGATTCCATCGCAGCGGCTGGCCCAGTCGTCCAGAACGGATTCCATCAGCCTTCTGGAAAAGCCCTTTCCCCGGAATTCCGGGGCCGTCATGACAGTACCCAGTTGGATATACCGCTTTTGTTCGCCGTTGAGCACCATATCCATTAAGTTTACCGAGACATTGGCCGCAACCTGCTTCCCATCTGTCATGGCATAGGGGATGTACCTGTCCCCCCAAAAGCCGTTTTGATGCCAGCTATGGAAATCAAGGTGAAAGGTCCTGGTTGCCAGTTCCATAAAGCTCTCCCGGAGAACGGGGTTTTCACGAATGGTTTTTTCTATTTTCCAAGACATATATCTTATCCCTCCCGACTTTATCTTGTTACATTCCTCAGCCACAGCTTGCTTTTATATCTCCAGGTGGTAAAGGGAATCTTAATGATCTCATCCGACATCAGCACCATATAGACCACAGGCACCGGGAGATGGAACACAAAGGCGCAGAGATATCCGAAAAGGATGGAACAGCACCAAAGTGCCCCAACATCGCAGAGCAGCCCGAACTTGGTGTCGCCGCCCGCCCGGAAGATGCCCACAATCATGGTCGTGTTGAACCCCTGGGCCAGGCTGAAATAGGACATGACCAGCATCATCATGTTTAAGTACCCCTGGGCGTCGCCGGATAAGGTGAGGAAGCTGCCCACCACCGGCCCGATGGCCAGGATCAGCGCCGAGCCGCACACGCCGAACAGTAGGGTGAGCTTTAAAAACCTGCGGGCGTATATCTTTGCGCCTTCGTATTTATTCTCGCCGATGGCTTTGCCGATGACAATGGCGGTGGCATTGGCCAGACCAAAGGCCACCACCATGGCCAGCTGCCGGACCACCTGGGCAACGGAATTGGCGGCCACCACAGAGCTGCCCATATGTCCGATGATCATGGCGTTTACCGAGGTCCCCAGTCCCCACATCATCTCGTTGATGGTGACCGGGATGGAGAATTGGAGAAAATCCTTGAACAGCAGCTTGTCCCGGACGAAAATATCCTTGATCCGGAAGCGGACCACGGGGTTTTTCTGGGAGTATACCGCCACAATGACCAGCTCCAGCAGCCGGGTGATAAGGGTGGCCAGAGCCGCGCCGGATACGCCCATGGCCGGGAACCCCAGCAGCCCGAAGATAAAGACCGCGTTGAGCCCCACATTGCAGAACAGCCCGAACAGATAGACCATCGTGGAGATGACCACCCGCTCCACGCTGCGCATCAGGTTGAGGAACACCATGGAAAAGGAGACCGGTATATAAGAGAGGGAGATGATCCGCAGGTATTTCATCCCCTCCTCAATCACCGGCTCTTCGGAGGAAAACAACATCATCAGGTACCTGGGGAAGATGAGGGCAGCGGCGGTGAAGGCTGTCGCCACCAGGAAGGAAAACCGCAGGGATATCCCCAAAACCTTTTCAATGGTGCGGATATCCTGCTTGCCCCAGTACTGGGCGGTGAGGACCGCCGCACCGGAGGTCAAGCCGAAGAAAATGAGGTTCATGATAAACTGTACCTGCCCCGCCAAGGATGAGGCGGACAGCGCAGTTTCCCCCACCTTGCCCAGCATCATAACATCCGCCGAGGTGATGGCGGTGTTGATGAGGTTTTGAATCGCCATGGGCAGAACAAGGGAGAAGGTCATCTTCAGAAAGGTTTTACGGTCCATGGCCTCGCCGGAAGTATGGGACTGGGATGAAATGGACATATGGGGAATCACGCTCCTTATTTGACAGTGGCTTGAGTATAGCATATCTGTGGGGAGAAGTCAAAAAGATAGACAACCCCCTTTCCATTTTCCCTTAAATTATGGTATACTGGTACTGCCGCTGACCGGATGGACAAAAACCGGGAATTGCCGGCGGAAAGGACTGCTTAGTATGGAAACAAGTTTGGACGTCTTAAAAGAGCGGGTAAACGGATGTACCGCCTGCGAGCTGTGCAAAACAAGGCATAATGTCGTATTTGGCGACGGCGTGCCCAATGCGGAGGTCATGTTCGTAGGGGAGGGCCCCGGCGAACAGGAGGACCTGACCGGCAAGCCCTTTGTAGGACGGGGCGGACAGATGCTGGATAAAATGCTGGCTGTAATCGACCTGGACCGAACCAAAAATATTTATATCGCCAACATGGTCAAGTGCCGTCCGCCGCAGAACCGGGATCCCCTTCCCCAGGAGCAGGAGCTCTGCATCGAGTTCCTCCGCAACCAGGTGGCGATTATCCGCCCAAAGATCATCGTCTGTCTGGGGCGCATTGCCGCCTGTCGGCTGATCTCCAAAGATTTTAAGGTGACCAAGCAGCACGGAATGTGGTTTGAAAAGAATGGCGTGCAGATGATGGGGACCTATCATCCCGCATCCCTGCTGCGCAATCCCGCCCAAAAGCCCGCCGCCTTTGAGGATTTCACCTCCCTGCGGGAAAAGATCAGGGAAATCTGTGACCACACCTATTGAGAAAGGGAAAAGATATGGACAAGATAACAATGACCACTCCCCTTGTGGAGATGGATGGGGATGAGATGACCCGGATCATCTGGAAATGGATTAAGGAGCAGTTGATCCTCCCCTTTGTGGAGTTAAAAACCGAATATTATGACCTGGGGCTCCCCCATCGGGACGAAACCGGGGATCAGGTGACTGTCGACGCTGCAAAGGCAAACCAGAAGTACGGGGTTTCGGTGAAATGCGCCACCATCACCCCCAACGGCCAGCGCATGGACGAATATCATCTCCACCAGATGTGGAAGAGCCCCAACGGCACCATCCGTGCGATTCTAGACGGTACGGTATTTCGCACTCCCATACAGATTGATCCGGTAAAGCCAGTGGTGAAAAACTGGAAAATGCCCATCACCATTGCCCGCCACGCTTTTGGGGATATCTACAAGGCAACAGAATACCGTGTGCCTGGAAAGGGGAAGGCAGAACTGCTCTTTACCGGGGAAAACGGCGAGACCTTTCGGGAGACTATCTACGATTTTGAGTGCCCGGGGGTGATTCAGGGCTCCTTCAACAAGGACAGCTCCATCCGCTCCTTTGCCCATGCCTGCTTCCAGTATGCCCTGAGCCTGAAACAGGATCTGTGGTTTTCCGCCAAGGACACCATCTCTAAAAAATACGACCACACCTTTAAGGATATTTTCCAGGAAATCTACGAGGAATCCTACCGGGCCGCTTTTGAAAAAGAGGGGATTTCCTATTTCTATACCCTGATCGACGACGCGGTGGCAAGGGTGATCCGCAGCGAGGGCGGGTTTATCTGGGCCTGCAAGAACTACGACGGGGACGTGATGAGCGATATGCTGTCCACCGCCTTTGGATCCCTGGCCATGATGACCAGCGTCCTGGTCAGCCCGGATGGGAAATACGAATACGAGGCCGCCCATGGGACGGTGACGCGCCACTATTACCGCTACCTAAAAGGGGAAAGCACCTCCACCAATCCAGTGGCTACCATCTTTGCGTGGAGCGGGGCTTTACACAAGAGGGGGGAGCTGGACGGAAACCAGCCGCTGATGGCCTATGCCTCCGCCTTGGAGAAGGCCACTCTAGATACCCTTAACGACGGGATTATGACTGGCGATCTCTGCAGCCTGTGCGAGGGAATTGTCCCCACCAAGGTGACCACCGAAGAATTTATCTCCGCCATTCGGGAAAGGCTGGAGAAATCCCTCTGATGCCAATCATCCATGAAGGGGACTGCCTGTTTGGGAAAAATTCCAAACAGGCAGTCCCCTTACCATATACAAGTGTAAAATCTCCGGTTCCGTCTAATCCCACCAGAAAAACCACCGATTCGACTTTGATAGGCTGTCCGCCAGCGTCCCGAGGTTCTCTCCCTTCGCAGCCTGCTCCACCCGGTCAACGCAGAAAAGATACTGCTCCATTGCCAGCTGCCCAGCTTCCTTCCGGTCAGAAACCGGCTGATCCAGGGAGTACTCCAGAATGTCATGGATGGCGGCTGCGGGGACTGCCCCGTATTTTTCATACCACCGTTTAGAGATTGCCATAAGCCCTTCTGGGCCGGGCATTTCATTCCATCCGCCTATGCTCAGCCATGCAAAAACCTGCCACGGCAGCTCCACCGGGATTTCGGCCAGGATGACCGGGCGGGTGTCCATGGTGGACAGGTCCCAATAGGCGCTGAACCCTTCCACCAGCTCCCCCTCCGCGGTTTCATCCATGGCTTCCTGGCAGGCGTGGGGGTCGGACTTCAGTCCTTCCAGTCCCTTGTAAAGCCACTCCAGATGCTTTTCAGAAAAATCCCCGCTGGATGAGGCCTCCAGCAGTTCTTTTCTCCATTGACGGATTTTTTCCATCCCGGTATCAGCGCCAGATTGGTTCTCCGCCCCGCAGTTGTAAAGCATGTCCTCTAAAAGCATGTCCTCTGCACCCAGGAGAAGGGGGGTGAACCCCTGTTCTCTGCCCCGCCTTCGGGCGTCCTCATAGGCCTCCTGAATGGGATCGTCGTCCTCCATGGACTCGAATACCTGGCAGGGACAGTCCAGGAACGCAATGAGACGCTGTACCAGTTCCTTTTCCTTTGCGGTCACAACAATTCCTTCTTTCTTGTTTTTTAATTGGGAGGCTGTTTTCAACAGCTTCCCCTTTTTCTTGACGCGGCGCTGTCATTCCGGAATAAACATCGGCGTCCCGGTGACTGGGTCGTCTGCCACAACGCCGCCGATGCCAAAGGCACGCTGGATCAAGGAGGCAGTCATCATGTCCCGGACAGAACCCTCCCCCAGCAATCTTCCTCCGCTCATGACAAAGATGAGGTCGGAAAATCTGGCGGCCTGGTTCAGGTCGTGGAGTACCATCAGAACCGTCAAACCGGTCTCCCGGTTCAGCTTGCGGACCAGGCGCAGGGTTTCAAACTGGGCCGCAATGTCCAGGTAGGTGGTGGGCTCGTCCAGCAGCAGAATTTTGGGTTGTTGGGCAAGGCGCATGGCAATCCACACCCTTTGCCGCTCCCCTCCTGACAAAGATACAGCCGGCCTCTCCTGAAAACCGTCCAGATTCATCTCCCGGATGGCCCAGTCTACAATCTGCCGGTCCCTCTTTTGGAGCCTCCGGCCAAAGGGGAGAAAGGGCGTTCTGCCGAACTCCACCAGTTCCCGAACCGTGTAATCGGGCGGAGCGGAAAACTGCTGAGGCAGGTAGGCCAGGAGTTGGGCAATCTGACGGCTGCTCCAGCGGGTAGAGTCCTTCCCATCCAAGGATACGGTCCCCTGGGAAGGGCGGATCTGATGGGCGACGGCCTTTAAAAGGGTGGATTTACCGCACCCGTTGGGGCCAATGAGGGCCGCGGAACATCCCGCCGGAATGGAGAGGGAAACATTTTCCACAGCCAAAATGCCTTCGTATGCCACAGACAGGGACTGAACCTCAATCATTCGCGCCCATCACCCATCCTTTCCCGGAGGAGGTAGAGGAAAAAGGGTGCTCCCAACAGGGCGATAACCACCCCCACAGGCATCTCGGCAGGGCGGATGATTACTCGGGCAAAGGTGTCGCACAGCATCACAAAGCTCGCCCCAGCCAGGACGCTGGCCGGGAACAGAAACCGGTGGTCCGAGCCGGTGAGGAGCCTCATACCGTGGGGAACAATCAGGCCCACAAATCCCAAAAGCCCTACCGCCGCGACCGCGCCGGCGGAGAGCAGGGAGGCAATCACAATAAAGAAAAAGCGGGTTCTCTCCACCTGCATTCCCAGGCCGGAGGCTGTCTCGTCCCCTAGACCCAATAGGTTCAGTTTTCCAGAAAGAAGAAAGGCCAGCCCGATTCCCACCGCCCCATAGGGCAGGAGGATGAAGAGATCCCTCCATCCTTTGGCGGCAAGGCTGCCCACGCTGAAGCCCAGGGTGTTTTGTACCCGCTCCGGGAAAAACAGATGGATGGCGTTGATCAGGGCCGAGACAAAGGAGGAGACCGCCATGCCCGCCAGAACCATGCGCAGGGGGTTGACGCCGTTTTTCCAGGACAGGGCATAGATCAGCAGAGTGGTCCCAAAGGCCCCGAGAAAGGCAGCGGGGGTGAGCAGCGGCTCCATGTGGGGGAACAAAACCAGACAGAGGGCAGCGGCAAGCCCCGCGCCGGAATTGACCCCAATGGTTCCCGGAGAGGCGAGGGGATTTCGCATGATGCCCTGGAGGATGGCGCCGGATACGGCGAGGCAGGCTCCTGCCAGCGCCCCGACCAGGGCGCGGGGGACGCGGATATTCCGGACAATGGTGCGGCTGAGGGAAGGCGCAGTGCTGAAAAGGGCGTCCCAGACCTCTGGAAGGGACAGGGGCTGTGCGCCGGTGCAGACGCTGAGGAAAAAGGATGCGGCGGTAAGGAGCGCCAGCAGGGAGAGGAAAAGTTTTCGGTGTGCCCTAAGGTTTTTGCGTCCCGTTTTTGTCACCTCCCATTTTCATTTGTTGGGGATATTCCGGTCAAGGGCTTACAGCTGCAGATCTGGATAGAGCAGCCCGGCCAAATAGGAAAAGGCTTCGTAATACCGCTGGTTGGGTTTGTTGAGAAAGTATTCCTTGGGGAGATAGAACATGCGGTTTTCCCGGACGGCGGAGAGCTCCGCCCAGGCCGGATTGGCGGAAAGGGTCTGTTCAAAGGTTTCCCTGCACTTCTCCTCGTCGCCCATAGTCGCCACTAGGATGTAGTCTGGATCCCGGGCCAGGAGAACCTCAAAGCTCAGGTCTACCCGGACGGAACCGTCGCTGGGGGCCTCGTCCGGGGCGAGGATGTTTTCCGCGCCCAGCATATGGACCATCTGGCCGGTCTGGGACAGCTCTGTCTCCGCCCTGACGTATTTGGGGGCGGAGAACAGCACCGCCACAGTGGGCTGGGATACAAGGGCTTTTGTTTTTTCGGTCAGCTCCAGGCAGCGCTGGATGACGGGGGCGATATTTTCCTGATAATGGCCGTCCAGGCCGTTTACCCTGGAAAAGAGGTAACTGTACCGTCCAAAGGATCCGAAGGGGTCTTCCCGCAGGTCGCAGAGAAGGTAGGGGATGTTGTTTTCTTTTAATCCCCCGGCGATCTCCCGCTGGCCCTCCAGGGTTGCAGTGAGAAGGACAAGGTCTGGCTCAAAGGCCACCACCTGTTCCAGCCCCACAGAGCTCATGCTTCCCACCTCCGGCAGGCTGGCAGCGGCAGGGGGGAGTTCGCCATCCCCAGCCACCCGGGCTACAGCCTCCCCTCCGCTGAGGTACCACAGGTCCAGAATAGAGTTATAAAGACAGACCACCCGCTGGGGGAATTTGTTTAAAACCTTTTCCCCCTCTGCGTCCCGGACCGTTACCGTCGTATCGGTCTCGGCAAGGACCAAGCTGCTGTAGCTGCCGCCGGAGCTGTCCGGCGATTGAGAAGCCGTCTGGGTGGAGCAGCCGGAAAGGCAGGAGAGGAGCAGCGGTATGGCTGCGGCCCAGAGGGCCAGCTTCTTTATTATTGGTTTCATAGGGGGAAAACCTCCGTTTATCCTTTAAAATTTTATAGAGGGGGAACATAGCGTCTTCCAGATTATAGCATATGTCGAAAAGGTGTGTCAATGAAGGAACAAGGGCAAGGACGTTTTTTCAAAAGCAGTATTCACAAAGAAAAGCAGTTATAGTATAATAAAAGCAGTGAAAAAGAGAAATATGCAGAAGCAGCACGTCCGATACCGAAACAGGACGAAAGGAAAAAGCGATGAAACGAATCTCCCTCTTTGCCACCTATGTGCTGATGAATGTCCTTCTAGTGCTGATTCTAGTGGCGGCGTTTACCTATATCATCTATAGCAATGCTTACCGCGAAATCACCGAGGACACTGAAATCATGCAGGAATACTCCTTAAATCAGGCAATGCAGAGCATCGACAAAACCCTCAGCGGGTTTACGGAAACATCCGGGTATGCCTCTACCGATCCAGGGCTTACCCCGTATCAGCTCCGCATGGGCAATTACAGCACCGTCTACGCCCTGCGCCGTCTGGGGATCTACACGGCTTCATTGGAGCTGTTCAGAATTTACATCTATATTGATGGACATGAAATGTTATACAGCCCAACTGGGAATCTCTCCCTGCACTATTTCAATGAACTGTACACCTGCGACGGCCCCTGGGACCAACAGCAGATGCTTCATTTTCTGCAGGATGTTTCGCATACAGAGCTGTCCCCGCCGGGATGTACCATTGGCAGGAACTCCGTCCGCGGGGAGCAGTTTATCCTGCTGGCCTCTCCCTGGATCAACGGCGGCGTACGGTATGGAACCTTTATTGGCATGATAGATCAAACCTATTTTCAGTCAATTTTGGATGGGGCCGCTATAGATTCTGAGGGAATTACGGCGTTGGTGGACGGTCAGGGAAAACTTTTATTTTGTTCTTCAGGTTCCCAGTCCTTCTCGGACCGCGGTGGGATGTCCCTGGCGGTAGAGGAGTATCTGGCGGGTGGGGAGTTTATGTGGAACCGTGCAAAATATACGGCGGTAAGCTGTGTTTCTCCCTATAATGGATGGAAGTATCTGGCGTTTATCCCCAAAAAGCGCGCCCTGCATTTGCTGGCGGCCCAGCACCTCTATCAGTTTTTTGTGATTCTGCTGCTGTTAACCTGCGGTCTGACCGTCGGTGTGCTGCTGGCTTTCTACCATTATAGACCGATCCGCAGCATTTGGGAGTCGCTCCCCAATCGGGAACAAAAGCCGGTTTCTCCCCAATCAGGGCAAGTCAGGCAGATTCAAAAGCGCATTTCCGACATTCTGCGGGACAATGAAACGATGACCCATGAGCTGGATGAAAATAAAGAGGCTTTGCGGCAGGACGCCTTGCTCCTGCTGCTGGACGGCGGTTATGGACAGGTAAAGGAGAGGATGGAGGAGCTTAGCCAAAAGGGAATCCATTTGACGGGACCGTATTACCAAGTAATGGTGTTCCGCACCGGGGGTGCAGCTCCTGCCCTGCAGAACGCCGCTTACCAGGAGCTGCGCCGTCAATGGGAAAACGCGGTGGAGACCCTTCCCCATAAATACATTGCAGTTTTAAGAAATACAGGATATGAAAAGAGCCCCGATGAAAATAAGGGGGACGCCTATGCAATCCTCAGTGTTCTGAAAAAGCAGGGAATTTCCGGCGGGCGCATTGGGGTGGGCCAGCCCTATGCGGATCCCTCTCTGATCCATGTCAGCTATATTGAAGCCTTATCGGCTTTGGAATCGGATGCACTGGAGCCCATTGTCTTCTTTGATTCTTTCTATGAGACGCACTACAGCACTGCCCAATGGTATCCCAATAAGG
This sequence comes from uncultured Oscillospiraceae bacterium, assembly GCA_949737515.1. Lineage (GTDB taxonomy): Bacteria > Bacillota > Clostridia > Oscillospirales > Ruminococcaceae > UBA1405. The sequence goes on from CATJCP010000127.1 coordinate 10,867, forward strand.
CGCAGCTCCGTCTGGTTGAAACCGTGCTCCAGGGAAATGTAAACGCCCTGGAACCTGTTATGAAGGAGGTAGAGGCCCATCTGCGCCTGGCCCAGTCCTCCAGCGATCACCGGCAGTTCCGCTTTGCCCTTTACAGCGTAATCCATGATATTCTGCTGATGACCGACCGCCTTTCCCTGCCCAATGTACACTGGGAAATCAACCGGATGCTTCACTATGGGAATATGGAGGACTTTATCCAGCAGCTTTCCGTATTTTGTACCCAGGCCGCCGCCCAGGTACGCTGCTCCAAGGAACGGCTGCAAAACGAGCTGTTAAATGATATCCTCCAGTATATTGACGCCCACTATGCAGAGCAGGATATCAGCCTTGCCGCCATTGCGGAACGCTTTGAGCTGACTCCCTCCACCCTGAGCCGGTTGTTTAGCCAGTACAATCACATCCGTTTTATCGATTACCTTTCGGACAAGCGGATGGAAAAGGCCGCGGAGCTGCTGGGCGGTACGGATTTGAGCATTAAAGAAATTGTCTCCCGTGTGGGATATATTGATGTCTCCAGCTTTACCAGAAAGTTTACCCAAACCTATAAAACCAGTCCCGGGAAGTACCGGAAGGAACAAAAGGAAGCGGATATGTGAGTTTTGGGGCTTGTGCAGGAATTTCATATTGACCTCTATACAGGCTGGCCAAACTTTGCCCCTTGGCCTCAAAAAATCCCGTCATACCGTGAAAACCACTGTGTGAAATTTTCACATAGTGGTTTTTTATTGCAGTTTTTTTGGTTGTTGTGCTATGATTTTAAACAGAAACCAACAAATTTTTCAAAATCATTTTTCGGAAAATATGCGAGGTGTACAAAATGAAAACAAATTTCTCCCCACAGGCAGCGGTCCGAAAAAAAAGCCCTGCCAAAGGCAAAGGGCCGTTATTCTATATGGCCCGCAGCTGGCGGCTGTACGTGCTGCTGGCGCCTACGGTGGTCTATCTGTTTATTTTCAATTATATCCCCATGTACGGTATCCAAATCGCGTTTCGGGACTTTGTGGCAACAAAGGGAATCATCGGAAGCCCGTGGGTAGGGATGAAGCATTTCCGGTATTTTTTCTCCTCTCCCCAGTTTTCCTCTCTGCTGGTCAACACCATTAAACTGAGCCTTTTTTCCCTGCTGTGGAACTTTCCCTTCCCCATTCTCCTTGCCTTGATGCTCAATGAGGTATCCTGTATCAGGTATAAAAAGTTTGTGCAGAATATCACCTATATGCCCTACTTTATTTCCACAGTGGTGCTGGTCAGTATGCTGAACCTGTTCCTGGCGCAGCAGGATGGGATGATCAACCAGGCCCTTGCCGCCTTAGGCGGGGCAAAGGTGGATTTTCTAGGCAAGGCGGCGTATTTCCGGACCATCTACATCGCCTCAGGCATCTGGCAGGGGACAGGATGGTCGTCGATCATTTACCTTGCGGCCCTTTCCGGCGTGGATACCCAGCTTCATGAAGCCGCCCAGATCGACGGGGCCTCCCGAATCCAGCGGATGTGGCACATCAATGTCCCCTGCATCCTTCCCACTGCCACAATTCTGTTTATCATGAGCTGCGGGCAGATCATGAACGTAGGGTATGAAAAGGTCTACCTGATGCAAAATTCCCTCAATCTGGAGGTTTCCGAGGTGATCTCCACCTATGTCTATAAGACCGGGCTCCTCAACGTGAAATACAGCTATACCACTGCCATTGGGCTTTTCAACAATGTCATCAATGTCATCGTCCTGCTTTTGGTCAACCAGCTTTCCCAAAAGCTCAGCGAAACCAGCCTGTTTTGAAAGGGGGTCTTTAAATGGCATCAAAAATTAAGGATACCACCTCTGACCGCATATTCGTCGCCGCCGTATACATAGTTCTGGGGTTGGTTGCACTGATTGTGCTGTATCCGCTTCTCTTTGTTCTCGCTGCTTCGGTCAGCGACCCCAATGCGGTAAACGCCGGAAAGGTGTGGCTGCTGCCGGTGGGGTTCCAGCTGAAAGGGTATACCATGGTGTTCAGCTCCAAATGGGTGCTGGTGGGATACCGCAACAGCCTGTTTTATCTGCTTTTTGGCACTTCTATTGATATTTTCGTCACCTTCACCGGCGCTTACGCCCTGTCCCGCCGGGATATTTACGGCAGAAAGCTGCTGACTTTTTTCATTGTGTTTACCATGTGGTTTAACGGCGGCCTGATTCCCACCTTCCTGGTGGTGCGCAGCCTGGGATTGGTGGACTCCCCCCTGGCTCTGGTGGTCCTGGGTGCGGTTTCAGCCTATAATTTCGTGATCTGCCGCACCTTTATCCAGAACAGTATTCCCGGGGAGCTCCAGGAGGCGGCGCGGATCGACGGCTGCTCTGACTTTGGCCTTTGCTGGCGGATTGTGTTCCCGCTCTCCGGCCCTGTCATCGCCATTCTGGCGCTGTATTACGGCCTGGGGCATTGGAACAGCTATTTCCCGGCCCTGATGTACCTTAACCGGAGGGAATGGCAGCCCCTGCAGATCTTTCTCCGGGAGATTCTCCTGCAGAACGAATTTGTGGACCTGGAGGCCTCGGTGGATTTGAAATCCGTGCAGGAGCTGGCCAGGATGACAAAGATTATGAAATACTCTTTGATCGTAATTGCGTCCTTCCCCATGCTTATCCTCTATCCGTTTTTGCAGAGGTATTTTGTACAAGGCGTGATGATTGGTTCCCTCAAGGGATGATCATATGGTCTAAGGCAAATCACAAACCATTTTTAAGGAGGAATTTTAATGAAACGAGCACTATCTGCAGGCCTGTGTCTGGCCTTGCTGCTGTCAGCCTGCGGGCCTGCGGCGCCATCCCAGGCCCCGTCCCAAGGGCAGCCTTCTGCTCCGGAGAGCTCCAGCACTGCACCCTCTCAGCAGGCGGCCCCCGCTGAGAAAAAGACCTATACCCTTATCGGCAAGACCGATGCCAACGACGGCGCATGGAAGGACATGTACCTGTTCCAGTATGTTCAGGAAAAGTTTGGGTTTGATTTGGAAATCACCGAAATCACCGGGAGTGTTTGGAACGAGAAGATCAACGTGGCCTTTGCCACCAACGAATATCCGGACTTTTTCCTCAACGGCCTGACCGAAACAGACCGCCAAACCTATGGAAGCCAGGGGATTATTTTAGATCTCAACCCATATATTACCGCGGATGCAACCCCTAATATCTATGAAATTTATCAAAAATACCCTGAATTAAAGGCAGCAACCCAATCCTATGACGGACATCTTTATCACATCGCAGGCTATGACAAGACCAATGTTCGGGAATATGCGCAGACCCGCTTCTTTGTCAACAAAAAGTGGGCTGAGAATCTGGGCGTAAAGGTTCCAGCCACCTTGGATGAATTCTACGACTACTTAAAGGCTGTCAAAGAGGGGGACGCGGACGGGGATGGGAATACCGACGACGAATACCCCATGAGCGGTTCCTTTGAAAAGGATCCTTCCTCGCTTCTGACTCCTATATTAGCGGCTTATGGTTATTCGCTGGCCTTCAGTACCGGGACCTATGTGGATGTAAAGGACGGGAAGGTCCTCTATGTCCCCACAGAGGATAAATTTCAGGATGTACTGGCCTATATGCACCGCCTCTACCAGGAGGGGCTGCTGGACAACGAATATTTTACCCAGGCAAAGGATCAGAGAGACGCAAAGATCGCTTCCGGCAAAGTTGGGGCCTTCTGTGACCACGCCCAATGGCTCCAGATGACTGATCCGGAACTTTACTCCCAGTGGGATGGCCTGGAACCTCTGACCAGCGACTCCAACCAGACGAAAATTTGGGCGGCCCATGACGTCAAGACCTTGGGACAGTTTGTGATCACCAACAAGTGCGCCGACCCTGCCGATCTGCTCCGCTTTGCCGATTGGTGCTTTACCCAGGAGGCGTATCTGACCCATCTGGGTGGCTTTGAAGTCGGCACGGTTCCCGGTTGGGAGGGGGGATATGTGCTGGAACACCTAGACGCCAGCTACGGCGAAAACGCCATCCGGATGCAGTATACCGTCCCTGCGGAATATCCCAATGAGAGCAAGTGGAGAGAAGCGGTCATCAGCCCCGGCTGGTCCAGCATCCCCATCAACCGCACTGAGTTCACCATGGTGGAATCTAGTGAGAATGAGCTGGCGCTGAACGACGCCATCAACAACAACTACACTCCCTATTACAAGGTCGGCTGGCCGTCCTCCACCAAGTTCTCAGCAGAGGAGATTGACGAGCTTTCCCTGATTACTGCAGATTTGGAACCCTACCTGAAGCAGATGGTTTCCAAGTATATCACAGGAGAGGAATCCCTGGATACCTTTGGGGCATTTGTGCAGGGTTGTAAGGATCGCAGGGTGGACCGGTATCTTGAAATCTACCAGGCAGCCTATGACCGCCGCAAATAATTTGAATGAATAGGACTTTTTAAAGGGCGGGAACGGCCATGGCTGTCCAGAGGGACATCCATGGCCGTTTTCAGGTAATATGCGAAAAAATAATAAAATTTCTCTGTCTCTCTCAATATCTTTTGACAAATCCTTCATTGGACGGTATAGTTATAGAAGACAAGACTTTGTCATAGGATGAGAGCCCACAAAGGAGGACATATCCATGGAACGTTACATAAAAATGCTGAAGGAATTCATCATTGAAAACTGCTGTCAGATGACCCGTGAGCCCTCTCACATTCTCAAGTATCCCTACACCGTGCCGAGCAGCCCTAATTCCCCCTACTATTCCATGACCCTGTGGGACTGGGACTCCTGGTTTATCAGCGTGGTGATGGGCCAGGTGGAGCGGGACACCGGCGAAAAGGGAAAGTTTTTTGAATATGAGGCCGGATGCGTGCGCAATTACCTGGACCACACCGGAGATGACGGCGTGGTCCCCATCCAGATCAACGATAAGGGCATTATGACCCGCAAGCTCCCCGGCAAAGGCCCCTTTGACGAGAATATGCACAAGCCCATGCTGGTGCAGCAGGCCGCCATGCTGGTCCAGCGCTCCGGGGATCCCTCCTGGGTCAAGCCCCTGATGGAAAAGCTGGGTCAGTTTGTAAACCGGTATCTGACCAGCCACATCCACAAGGAAACAGGCCTGGCCTACTGGCAGAGCGACTTTGCCGTGGGGGTGGACAATGACCCGTCGGTGTTCTACCGCCCGGATAAGAGCTGCGGTTCCATCTATCTCAACAGCCTCCTGTATCGGGAGCTGCTTGCCTACGGGTTCCTTTGGGAGATGCTGGGGGAGGTCAGGGAGGCCAACGTCTGGAGGGCAAAGGCCCAAAAGCTGGCCGAGGCGGTTCAGGAACACTGTTGGGATGAGCGGGACGGGACCTTTTACAGCGTGGACCTAAACTTCCGTCCTGTAGACCTCAACGACTGGCTCCACAGGGGCGCGCCCCGAACCTGGAACAGCCTCCTCCTCCGGGTGGACAACTGGTCCAGTTTCCTGCCTATGTGGGCTGGGATCGCCTCTCGCGACCAGGCCCAGAGGATGGTGGAGCGGTACCGGGACCCCCGTACCTTTAACGCCCGCTTTGGGGTCCGCACCCTTTCCCAGCTGGAAAAAATGTATAACCTGGGGGCCTCCAACAATCCCTCTAACTGGCTGGGGCCGATTTGGGGGGTCAGCAATTATATGGTGTTTCGGGGCCTGGAGAAGTACGGCTTCCAAGAGGATGCCCGGGAGCTGGCGGAGAAAACGGTCCGGCTCTTTGGGAAGGACCTGGAGACAAACGGTTCCCTCCACGAGTTCTATCATCCCGACACAGGGGAGGCCATCATGACCCACGGTTTCCAAAACTGGGATTTCCTGGTCCTCAATATGATCGCCTATCTGGAAGACCGCCCCATGGCAACGGAATTTTAATATAGAAATGAAGAAAGGAACGAACCATCATGCCCACAACCTCCAAAGATGCGTTTTCTCAAAAACTCCATGAGATGTACGGCGCCATTGAAACCCAATACCGCCCCGACCTCCGCTGGTGGCTGGCCGAGGGGCTCAACACCGATGAAACCCTGAAAAAGAATGTCCAGCAGATCCATGACTCCGGGTTTGGCGCGGCGGAATTCCTGGCAATGCCGGAGCCCGGCGCGGATTCCTCCATCTACGGCTGGGGGTCCGAGGAATGGACCAGCGATTCCCGCCTCATTGTCGAAGAGGCCACTCGCCTGGGGCTGGGATTCAGCCTGACCAGCGGCTCCCATTGGGCCAATGCCAACCTGCCGGACACCTACACCTGGAAAGGACAGCCCTATAACCCGGATAACCCTGCGGCGGCAAAGGAGCTGGACTATGCCACCATACGCCTAAAGCCGGGAGAGCGCTACCAGGGTACTCTGCCCCTTCCGGTACGGGTGCAGTCGGTAGGCGGGGATATCCATGGTACGGCGGCCAGCTACCGCCAGCAGCTGTTCCAGGGCGTGGTGGCGGCCAAGCTGCGGATGCCAAGAAGCTGTTCCGGACAGGACTTTGGATTTGCACAGGGGACCGGCACAGGCATCCTGGATACCAGTACCCTGACCGACCTCAGCGAGAAAGTCAGTCAGGAGGGGGAGGAATACCGCCTGGACTGGACCGCCCCCCAGGACGGGGAATACGTCCTGTTCGTCTACTGGATGCATGGGACCGGACAGACCGCTTCCCCATCGGTCAGCACCAACTACACCATCAACTATGTGGACCGCTATGGCGTGGAGGCGCTGATCGACTACTGGGAGGAGATTGTCCTCACCGACAGCCTGCGGGAAACCATCCGCCAAAACGGGCGGGGGGAAATCTATATGGATTCCCTGGAGCTTGTGACCTATGGAGCAGGGGGGATCTTCTGGGGATATGACCTTCGGGAAGAGTTTCGCCGCCGGAAGGGGTACGACCTGTTCCCCTATCTGCCGCTGCTGACCATGGACGGTATCCGCTGCGAGTCCCGCAAGGTCAAGCAGTACGATTACCAGGCGGAAAGCCGGGAGGGGGACCGGACTGTCCAGAAGGTCCGCATGGATTTTTACAGCGTTCTCAGCGATATGTATGTGGAGAACGTGTTAAAACCCCTCCAGAAATGGCTCCATTCCCTGGGCATGACCCTGCGGGCAGAACCGTCCTATGGGATGCCCTATGAGATCTCCACCCCTGCCCGGTATATTGACGGTATCGAAACAGAATCCTTTGCCCAGGTGGCGGATATCGACCTGTACCGGGGGATGTCCGGCGCGGCCAATATGTACGGGCGGATTTTCTCCAGCGAAACCGGTGCGGTCTTTGCCCATAACTACTACTACAACATGGACGACTGGACCCAGGTCTGCTGGCTCCAGTTTGCCGAAGGGGTCAGCCGGACGGTGTTCCATGGCTATTCCGCCATTGAGGGCTCGGAGCAGGATACCTTCTGGCCGGGCCACGAGGGGATGTACGCCAAGTTCTCGGAGCGCTTCAACTGCCGCCAGCCTGCCTCTGTCCACTATCCCGCCTGGACCGAGATGCTGGGACGGATTCAAAAGGCCATGCGCCAGGGAACGGCGGTGCGGGATATCGCCATTCTGCGCACCGACTACTTCTTTATCAACTATGGGCAGCCCAAAGGTCACGATACCTTTGCCGATAACTTCTCCATGTATGGGATACCCTACTTCTTCCAGGATCTCTCCCTCCAGCGGGCAGGATATACCTATGACTATTTTTCCCCATTGCTGCTGGAGGACGAGGAAAACGTCTCCTGGACAGCAAAGAGCCTCCAGCCGAAAGGACCGGATTACCGGGCGATTATCGTTTATCAGGAGATGATGGAGCTTTCTGCCGCCAAAAAGCTGCTGGAAATCGCATCCGGCGGACTGCCGGTGGTCTTTGTCAACAACAATACTGAAATCCTCTGCCACGATGGGGCGGTCATCCGAAACAGAAGGGCAGCGACAGTCAGCCGCCATCTGAACGACAGCGATGAGGAACTTCAGAAGGTTGCGAGCCGGATCAAAAGCTTGTCCAACGTCCGGGAGGTGGACAGCCCCGCAGAAGCCCTGTCCGCAATCCAGTCCCTAGGGGTTAAACCCCGCGCAGCCTTTGGGCAACCCAACGACAGTATTCTCACCATGTCCCGTCTGGACCGGGAAAACCAAATCTTCTACACCTTTGCGTACGCCTACAAATTCCAGGTAGACCGGGGCGGTCCAGCCTGCAACTTTACCCTGGAGCTGGAAGGGGAGGGAACCCCCTACTTTATTGATGCCTGGAACGGACAAGTGGAAAAGGCCGGACAGTATTGCCGGGAAACGGGGCATACTTCTATAGAGCTTTCCCTCCGCCCAGGAGAGCAGAGGCTGATCGCCCTGGATTTGTCTGGCGGTGAGACGGTCCATGCTGTGTCTTCCTCCGCCGAAGTGGTGGAACGGGACGGAAAGCTGTGGGCCAAGGTCTTTGAGACCGGCGCCTGCGAAGCCACATTGAACAGCGGTGAGACGGTCCACACCAGCGTACAGGTTCCGGAGGCGGTGGAAATTCCGAGATGGGATATCACCATTGAGGACTGGAACGAGGGGGAGCGGATGGTCAATATTGAGGAGAAATTCGGCCACCGGACGACGGAGGTCTATTATACCACCAAAAAGACTCCCTTGGAATTCCACAATGTCCCGTTGGCGCCGTGGAAAGACTTGCCTGCTTCCAAGGATCAGTTGGCGGCCCTGGCCGGTAATTCTCCCTCCATGGCCCATGTCTCGGGAATTGGATCGTACCGGGCCAGCTTTACACTGCCGGAAGACTGGAACGGCTGCGGCGCGTGTCTCCAGCTGGAAAATGCCGGCGGAGCCTCGGTACAGGTGGAAGTCAACGGTCATATTCTCCCGTTAGTAGATATCCGCAGCCTCTGTGTGGATATCTCGGAATGGGTCCGCGTCGGAGAGAACGCCCTGCGGATTGAGACCGCCTCCACCCTGACCAACCGGATGCTCCAGAGGGGGTACCAGGACAAGGGCTCCATGTGGGACAGCAGCTTCCCGCAGGCGCAGGATTACGGCCTGACCGGAAAGGTTAAGATTTTGCCCTATCGTTTGGAGCAAATCGGATAAAAAGTTGATGGCGTGATGTTAAAGCCTGGACGCGGATTCCGGTATCCGCGTCCAGGCTTGCTGCCGGTATATTTCAAAAGATGGGGGAAAAGGAAAATGTGGAAATGCCCGAAATGCGGGAGAAGCTTTAAAAACAGAAATCAAGACCACTACTGCGGCCAACCGCCGAAAACCATAGAGGAATACATTCAGCGCCAGCCGGAGGAGTTCGGACCCTATCTGCGGCAGGTCAACGCCGCCATCAAAGCCGCTCTGCCGGATGCTGTGGAAAAAATATCGTGGAGTATGCCCACCTATTGGAAAAAGGTCAACCTGATTCAATTTGCGGCCTTTCGAAAGCACATAGGCTTATACCCAGGACCGGAGGCGGTGGAAGCGTTTTCACATCAACTCCAGGGGTTCAAAACCAGTAAAGGGACAATACAGCTTCCCTATGATAAACCCCTGCCTCTGGAACTGATCGGGGAGATTGCCCAATGGTGCCGGAATGCATTTGGTGGCAGTACAGATTTAAATCCGTAGGATTCATAGGATATGCAGTAAAAAAGCAATTCCGGACTTGCAGTGGAGACAGAAAGATGCTATAATAAAGCCGAAACAGGGAGTGGTCGGACATTATATCTGTACACCTACAACTGTTGACACATCCTGTATTTGGAATTTCCTTAAAAGGGCTGTGGGGAACGATCAAGCCGCATCCAGCGGCGGAATGGAGAAGATAGGCATGGAAAAGAAAAATCTGGATTGGGCTAATATAGGGTTCAGCTACATACAGACTGACAAGCGGTATGTTTCCAATTACAAAGACGGGGCGTGGGACGAAGGCGTTCTGACCTCTGACGCGACCATTTGCCTGAACGAATGCGCCGGGGTTCTGCAGTATGCTCAAACCTGCTTTGAAGGCCTGAAGGCATACACCACCGAAGACGGCCGGATTGTCACCTTCCGCCCAGACCAAAATGCCAAGCGAATGGTAAGTTCCGCAAAGGGATTGGAAATGCCCCCCTTCCCGGAGGCACGCTTTCTGGACGCGATGGAAAAAACCGTTGCCGCCAATGCGGCTTATGTTCCCCCTTACGGCTCCGGTGCGACGCTGTACATCCGGCCTTATATGTTTGGTTCCAGCTCGGTGATCGGTGTAAAACCGGCGGCAGAGTATCAGTTCCGTATGTTTGTCACCCCGGTGGGACCTTATTTTAAGGGCGGTGTGCGGCCCTTGACCATCCGGGTCAGCGATTTTGACAGGGCGGCGCCCCGGGGGACTGGGAACATCAAGGCGGGGTTGAACTACGCCATGAGCCTGCACGCCATTGTCAGCGCCCACGAGGAGGGGTACGACGAGAATATGTACTTGGATCCCCAGACCCGCACCAAGGTAGAGGAGACCGGTGGGGCGAACTTCCTGTTCGTGACAAAGGACAATAAGATTGTCACCCCGAAATCCGACAGTATTCTTCCCTCCATCACCCGCCGTTCTCTGGTCTATGTGGCAAAGGAGTACCTGGGACTGGAAGTAGAGGAGCGGGATGTTCCTCTCAGCGAGGTAGCGGAGTTTGCAGAGTGCGGGCTGTGCGGAACGGCGGCGGTTATCTCCCCGGTTGGCAAGGTTGTGGACCACGGGAGGGAGATCTGTTTTGCCAGCGGGATGGAGAAGATCGGCCCAGTGACGCAAAAGCTGTACGACACACTGACCGGGATACAGATGGGAAGAATAGAAGCCCCCGAGGGATGGATACACGAGATTCCCATTAAATAACGCAGCGACCCCAAAAACGAAAAAGCTTTGTCAACTTTCTCGAAAGTTGCGGAGTCCAGAGGCAGAGCCTCTGGTCGCGTCCGCAGACGCGAAACACCCCCTGCAAAAGCTCTGAATAAAAACAAAACCCAAAAGGCCCGTCCTTCGCTTGTTCCGGTGGCGGAGCGGCCTCAGTCCCTAACAAACCCAACAAAGGAAAACAAGCGGGCTTTTTGGTACCCAGCGAAACATCTACTGTTTCGCGGCCCTGGCAGCAAGCTCGGGACAACGAATAAGCTACACAGGGGCGCATTGCGCCCCTGCCTGTTAACCGGTGGAAGGGGGAGAGAGCGCCGTTGGCAAGCCGTCAAAAAATTGGTGAAACGACCCTGCGCCAGCTCAATACTCCTCACGGCGTTTTGACCTACCAGTTTACCCTCAAACGGGTAAAAAATATGAATCTCCGGGTGCTGCCCGACGGAACGCTGCGGGTATCAGCCGGCCCCCGGGTTCCCATCCGGGAGGTGGAGCGGTTTCTGACAAGCCGCAGCCAATGGATCACTGAAGCGGTTGAACGGGCGGAAAGCAGAAAACGGCAGGCTGCAGCCAAGGACTGCCTGAGGCTGTGGGGGAGGGAGATCCCCCTGTCGGTGGGAATTGTAGACAGGGATCTGCCGGAAACCCTGATCCTGACGGAGGAAGGGGCGGAGATGGCCCTTTGGGAGGATACCCCCCTGCGCCGCCAGACCCAGGTGTTGGCCTTTTGGAAGCGGGAGACCGGGGATCTTTTTGCGGCCCGGTTCCGGTTCTGGGCCGGACATTTTCAGGAAAAATACCCGGTGGAGGCAAAAAAGGTGGGGCTGGCCGTCAAACCGATGACAAGCCGATGGGGGAGCTACAGCAAGCGGACCGGGACCATTGCTTTAAGCCTTTACCTGGCCTCCAGGCCGCCGGAGTTTTTGGAATATACCATTGTCCACGAGTTCTGTCATATGCTCTATCTGGACCATTCTCCCCTTTTCCATGCTCTGGTGGAGGAAAACCTGCCAGGGGCAGGGGTGATACGTGAAAAAATGAAACGCTTCCCCATTCGGTGAGGAAGCGTTTTTGTTTCATATATCCGATGTTTGTTGCCCTGAACTTTGCTGCCAGATCTGCGAAACAGCAGATGTTTTGCTGGGTACCCAAAGCTTGCCTTAGGAACTAAACGATGTTAGCTGATGGTTTCGGGGTGCATACGACAACCCGTCTGATTCCTAACAGGGATTCAGATGGGCTGTTTTTTCAATAAAACCTTGTATTTGCTAAAATGATATGACCCCATATTTTTGAAAAGCTTCTTGACAAATGTGTCTACATAGTGTAGTCTATACATAAGACTACACTATGTAGACAGGAGGTTATACGCAATATGGCAGAAATTCAATTAGGGACTGTAGAGGCTCGTTTTGCGGACATTATCTGGGAGAGGGAGCCGGTTACATCCGCTGAACTTACAAAACTGGCTGCGGCAAAACTCACCTGGAAACGGACAACAACACATACAGTACTGCATCGGCTCTGCGATAAGGGCCTGTTTCAAAACAACAATGGTACCGTGA
>CATJCP010000128.1 GCA_949737515.1 uncultured Oscillospiraceae bacterium
GGGTTTAGCTCATCTGGTAGAGCGCCACCTTGCCAAGGTGGAGGTAGCGAGTTCGAGCCTCGTAACCCGCTCCATTAGGGATTAGAAGTCCACATGAGTGGGCTTCTAAGTTTCCCTTGAAAACCGTTTCACGCTGCGGGGCTGACTTTTTTCGCCGCAACTTTTAATGATATTGATAAGGCGCCATAGCCAAGCGGTAAGGCAGAGGTCTGCAAAACCTTTATCCCCGGTCCGATTCCGGGTGGCGCCTCTAAAAGAAAATTGACAAGTTTCTTTGTGAAGCTTGTCAATTTTCTTTTTTGGCTGCTTTATTGGTTCCAATGAACTATTTTACAATAAAGCTCTTGAATTACACTATGAAATTCGTATATAATGTATATTATCTAGAATTTCGGCTAGAGAAAGGAGATGGCATTTGTGCAGATAGAGTCTTTACGTATTCAGAACTTTCGTGTTTTCAGCAATGTTATCGTTGAGAGCATACCACAAATGGCTGTTTTTGTGGGGCAAAATGGTGTGGGCAAAACCACATTTTTTGATGTGTTTGGGTTCTTGCATGACTGTCTCACCAATAATGTCCGCTCCGCTCTGGCAAAACGCGGTGGCTTTCAAGAAGTGATTTCCAGAAATCAAACAGGGGATATCCATTTTACAGTGAAATTTCGGCCCTCGCCGGATGAGCCAATGATCACTTATGAGCTTACAATAGGGTTAAATGAAAATTCTATGCCAGTGGTTAAAAAAGAGATTATGAGGCTTCGCCGCGGACAGTACGGAGCGCCTTGGAAGATCCTTGACTTTTCTTATGGAGAGGGATTTGCAGCAAGCGGAGTTCTTCAATCATATCAGGATGTCCAAATAGCTACCCGTTCCCGTCAAAAGGTCTCTGCTCCGGATATACTAGCCGTCAAGGGATTAGGGCAGTTTGAGGATTTCCCGGCAGTAGCGTCTTTGCGCCGTTTGATTGAGGATTGGTATGTCTCTGATTTCCATATTGAAAGCGCGCGCAATCGTCAAGAGGCAAATTATAGTGAATCCCTTTCTACAACAGGGGACAATCTGGCTCAGGTTGCAAAATTTCTTTATGACAATCATCGTGACTGTTTTGACTCTATTTTGCAGGCGATGAGAGAGCGGGTTCCTGGGGTAACAAATGTTGAGGCAAAGGTTACAGAGGATGGATACGTAGTCCTGCGTTTTCAGGACAGGAATTTCCAAAACCCTTTTTCTTCTAAATTTGTTTCTGATGGTACTATTAAGATGTTTACTTATTTGGTGCTCCTCAGCGATCCGGCCCCTCATGCTCTGCTTTGCGTAGAAGAGCCCGAAAATCAGCTTTATCCGGAACTTTTATCGCAATTGGCTGAAGAGTTCAGACATTATTCCAACATTGGAGGACAGGTTTTCATCTCTACCCATTCTCCTGATTTTTTGAACGCAATACGTTTAGAAGAGTTATATTGCCTTATTAAAGCAGATGGCTATACAAAAATTGTGCGTGCTTCTGAGCTCCCCCTCATTGCCTCTTTGTATCGAGAGGGAGATTTATTGGGGGAACTTTGGCAGCAAGGCATTCTGCTAAAAGAAGCTTCCAAAACCGGAGGTGGCTCAGTTTGAAACTGGTTTTTCTCTTAGAGGAGCCTTCTATGAAATACTTGTTGGACGAGATATTGCCGAGAATTCTTCCTGATGGGGTGTCTTTTCAGACAATTCCTCATAATGGGAAGCGTGCATTAGAAAAATCAATTCCCAGAAAACTGCGCGGTTGGAATGAACCTGAAGTTCGCTTTATCATTTTGCACGATCAGGATGAGAAAGACTGTCGGGAATTAAAGAAATCTCTGTTATCCCTTTGTAAGGGAACAGAACAAGCAGTTTTGATTAGGATTGCGTGCCAGGAAATGGAAGCCTGGTATTTTGGTGATATGGAAGCGCTTGCACTTGCGTATCATAATCCCAAACTACGCAAAATACCGGCTCAAAAGAAATATCGCGTTCCAGATGGCATTCCGTCTCCCAAAGAAGAATTGTACCGTCTGATACCTGAGCACCAGCAAATTGCGGGCGCAAAGCGGATAGCGCCATACATGGTGGTTGAACGCAATACGTCAGAGAGCTTTCGTCAGTTTGTAGCTGGTGTTCGCCGTTTTGCTGAAACAATTACATAATTTGAAGAAGGCATTATTGTTGTAAAAACTTCAAGTGCTGGGTGTTTTCCGCCCAGCACTTGAAGTTTTTGAGGCCATTAAAACAGACATTCGTCAGGGCGAAGGCTCCGAACCTCCCTCGCCGGTACCCCAACGGCCACGGTATAAGGGCTTACATCGTGGACAACTACCGCCCCGGCCCCTACTGCGGCATGGTCCCCCACCGTAATCCCGCCTAATATCTTTGCGCCGGTCCCCAGCAGAACGTGATCCCCGATTTGCGGAACTTGAGAACCCCCGTTCCTCCCGCCGATGACCACGTGGGTCTGGATTTTACATTCCCTGCCAATGACGCAGTTTTCATGCAGAACCACTCCAAGCCCTCCGTGGGGAAAGGCACAGCCCCGGCCTATCCTGCAGCCCGGCGGGATTACACAGCCAAAGACGAGCCGTATCACGCCCTGGCACATCCGGGGCAGGATAGGGACGCGCCTTTGATGGCAGCGGTGCATAAACCGATACAGCCCTATCCATGGAGGTTCCTTCGTCAGGCTCTGCAATTTTTTTGACATACAAGCACCCCGTCGATTAAACGCCTAAAAGCGCCATAAGTTCCCGATAGTTTCGCACCGTGTAATCCGGGAGAGGATCCTCCTTCGGGGAGGGACAGTACCAGCAGGTATCCAGCCCCGCGTTTTTTCCGCCCTGTATGTCGGAGTTCAGGGAATCCCCTATCACCAAGGTAAGTCCCCTGTCCTCCTCCTCAATCCCCATTGCGTCCAGCACCTTGTCAAAAAAGAGCTTTTGGGGCTTCTGGCAGCCCAGCTCCTCCGAAATAAACAGATAGGGGATATATTCCCGGATGGGAGAGCGGTCAAACCTGCCGTGCTGGGAGGCGGAAAAGCCGTTGGTGACAATGGCCATTGTGTAATGAGGGGAAAGGGTCCGGCACATCTCCAGCGCCCCCGGATAAAGAATCCCAAAGCTGCCCAGGGTGTTGGCGTAGTACTGGTCCAGTTCCGGGCCCGGGGACGGGTCGTACCCCAGGGATTCCAGCAGGCGGGAAAAGCGCTCTCTCCGGATCTGCTCCCTAGGGATCTCCCCCAGGTTAAACCTCTGCCAAAGGGCGTGGTTGATACGGGAGTAAAGGGAAATCGTTTCTTCCCCGCAGGGGATTCCATGTTCCTCCAAGGTTCTGGCAATGGCAAGCCGCTCTGACTGGGGAAAGTCAAAAAGGGTCTCGTCTGCGTCAAACAGAAGGTATCGGTAGTGTTTCATGCTGTTTCATCCTTTTTCTTTTTTAGGAAGGCGAAAAAATCCCTTTTGGGAGGCGGGATATAGCCTGGAAGGTCAAACAGAAGGGCGCAGTCCTTCAGGTCCAGGTTTTTCAGATGGTGGCGGGTTTGGCCTTCACAGCGGGAATAGATGAGGACATCGCATTTTTGATCCCCCCATTGGAGGACAGACTGCCGGAAGCATACCGCCACAATTCGCTTTTTGGGGATTACCACTGTGTGGAGATAAAACATATGGGAGTACCGCAGGGTGAAGACGTCTCCGTCCCGGGAAAGGCCAGAAGTTTTAAAGTCCAGAACCCGCACGGTCAGGAACCACAGGGCCGGGACCATGGCAATCAGGCCGATATAGCGTATCACCGGCGCCCAGTTTGGCGCCAAGCGGCAGAGCAGCCACGAACCCGCTGGGACAAGGACGCAGCACCACAGCGCATCCAAAAGGAATTTCATAATCGCCCCAAGGTTCGGCTGTATTGACCTGGGGGAGGGGATCAGCTCCGGGGCGAGGATCTGCAGGGTCTGGGCGGCGTCCTGGTTTTTGGCGGCAGGGATCAGAGCGGAGACGTCCTCCTTGTTTTTCCCATAGCCCGCTGTGTGGAGAAAAGCCGACTGGAGCCTCAGCAGCTTGGTGGAGACCGACTGGCGGATATCCAGATAGTTTACCTGGGACAGATCCAGGGTATAGCTCCGGTGGGTGAGAATCCCGCCGCGGATAAAGAGGCTGTTGGCCCTGCGCACAACAAAGAGGTTTTTATTGCGGATCAGGTTGGCGGCAAAGGCCAGGGCCCATCCGCCAAGCAGCAGATAGGCCAACGCGGCTGCTGCCGGCGGGACACCGAATGCCGCCAGCCGGGCCAGCTGTTCCAGGGTGCCGTAGATACGCTCTGAAAACTCCCTGCCCATCAGGTCGCCCACACGGGAGATGGCCGCCGAGGCCAAGAGAATCCCCGCCAGGGAGTTGGAGGTCAGCGCTGACAGAATGATGACATACAGCCCTCTGGGCCGGTATTCTCGGGGGGAAAAGGGAGGGTCTTTCAGGCTGGGCAGGAGCCGGTCCAGCACAGTGAAGAGATAGTCCGCGTCGGAACGGTACAGCAGCATGGAAAAATCAGAATCCTTGTGGCTGCCACCAGGGGTATCGGCGCGGAACTGCACTGCCCGGAAAGGGCGGAGATACCAAGGACGGACAATGGAAGCCCAGGATATATTCTCCAGGGGGATGCGCCGGACCCGCCGGAACACCACCCCCTGCCAGGCAATCAGGCAGCTGCCGTCAAGACAGTAACCCATGCAATACCAAGCTGTGACGCCCATGGCCACAATCAGGGCCACCACCGCAATATCCATCCATGCGCTGGCCAGCCAGGACTGGAAACCTCCCCGCAGGGAGACCAGAAGCCCCCGGGCCAGGGGGATAACCAACAGAATCAAAAATCTGCCGATGTTAGAAAGGATGCTGATAAAATGGGGGCGGCGCTTTATCATATTTCCACCTTTCCGGCCCTGAGAGCCTGACAAGAATATGGGCTGTGCAGCGCGGGGCACGCCATCGCTTTTAAGGCGCGCTGCGGGAGCATCCCCAAATCCGCAGCAGTTCCCCCTCCTCCGCGGAGACGCAGGGAATGGTCATTCTCCCGCCTGCCAAAATCATATTTACGCTGCAAAGGCGGAACACCCGCTGCAGCGGCGTCGCCGAAACGGTGACATACTGGATGTTTTCCAGGAAAACCGCTCCATACCTGGTGTAGATTACACCTTGGCGGACATAAAGGGTCTGCCCGTCCAGCCGGTAAGCCAGCTTCAAATATTTTACAGGCAGCCAGACCAGAGCGGAGAACAAATAAACGGCGGCAGCGGCAAGGGCGCAGAGTTTCCAAGCCAACATCTGAGGCCGGTAAAAGAAAAAGAGAAAAAACGCGGGGATGAACACAGAGAAGATCAGCCGGAGCTGCCAGATGGACATGGCCAGCGGACTGACACGTTTCAGCTTATCTACGGGGAGCCGCCCCCTTTCATCAGGATTGTCAGCAACTGGAGCATTCTCCATTTAGGGTTAAATATGCTTTATTGGCCAGAAGGTGGAATGTGTTGTTTATCAGTGGACAGGCTGCGTGCCGGACACGCCCTTCATTGTCAGGGCAATGCGCTTCTTTTTGGCGTCTACCGAAAGCACCTTTACCTTTACAATGTCGTTTACCCGCAGGACCTCAGAGGGGTGCTTGACAAATCGGTCGCAGAGCTGGGAGATGTGGACCAGCCCGTCCTCGTGTACGCCGATGTCCACAAAGGCGCCAAAGTCCACCACATTGCGGACCGTTCCCGTCAGCTCCATGCCCTCTTTCAGCTGGGACAGCTCCATCACATCGGTGCGCAGCAGGGGCGGGGGCAGCTGGTCCCGGGGATCCCTCCCGGGCTTGGAGAGCTCTGCGATGATGTCGGTCAGGGTGGGAACCCCGATTCCGAGGCTCTCTGCAAGGGACTCGTATCCCATTGCCTTTGCCTGGCGTTCCAGCCCGGCTAGGGCGTCCTTTTTCCGCAGCTCCGGGCTCTTGAGATCATAGCCGCAGGTTTCCAGGAGCTTTTCCGCCGCCTGGTAGCTTTCGGGGTGGACGGCGGTATTGTCCAGCAGTTCCCCGCTTTCCGCCACCCGCAGGAAGCCCGCGCACTGCTCAAAGGCCTTTTTGCCCAGTTTATTGACCTTTAAAAGCTCCTTGCGGGAGTGGAACGCGCCGTTTTCCTCCCGGTAGGCGATGATATTCTTGGCCACCGACGGGGAGATCCCCGCGATATGGGAGAGGAGGGAGTGGGAGGCAGTGTTCAGGTCCACCCCCACTGCGTTTACACAGTCCTCCACCACCCCGGCCAGGGCTTCATCCAGGGCAGCCTTGGGCATATCATGCTGGTACTGTCCCACGCCGATGGCCTTGGGATCAATCTTGACCAGCTCGGCCAGGGGATCCTGGAGGCGGCGGGCAATGGAGACCGCGCTGCGCAGGGACACGTCGTAGTCGGGGAACTCCTCCGCAGCCAGCTTGGAGGCAGAGTACACCGAAGCCCCCGCTTCGCTGACCACCATGTATGCGGCCGGGATCTCCGATTCCCGCAGCATCTCGGCCACAAACTGCTCCGACTCCCTGGAAGCGGTTCCGTTGCCGATGGCGATGGCGGTGACGCCGTATTTTTTCATCAATCCCAGGAGGACTCGCTTGGCCTCCTCTACCTTCTTTTGGGGCGGGGTGGGATAGACGACGGTGGTTTCCAGCACCCTGCCGGTCTCGTCTACAACCGCGATTTTGCAGCCGGTCCGGTAGGCGGGGTCCAGCCCCAGGGTCACCTTGCCCTTGACCGGGGGCTGCATCAAAAGCTGGCGCAGGTTCAGGGCAAACACATGGATCGCCTGTAAAGCCGCCCTTTCAGAAAGCCCGCTGCGCAGCTCCCGCTCCAGGGAGGGATGGATCAGGCGTTCAAAGGCGTCTGCGGCCGCCTCCCGGAAGACCTGTGAATGTTCCAATGGGGTTTTAGGGGGGATCAGCTGTCCGCAGATCAGGCCCACAGCCCACTGGTGGTCCACCTCTACAGATACTTTCAGGAAGCCGTCTCGCTCCCCCCGGTCCACCGCCAGGATGCGGTGCCCCGGTATTTTGGAGGCTGCCTCGGAATAGTCGTAATAAATTTCGTAGACGTTGTTTTTGGGGGGCTCGGCCTTTGCTGTTTTCTTTTGGACGGCTTCCTTTGCGGAAATGAGGCCGTTTTTCTCGTAAAAGCTGCGCAGAACGCCCCGCAGGTCCGCCCTGTCGGAGATATCCTCCGCCACAATGTCCATTGCCCCTGCCAGAGCCGCCTCCGGGGTCTCCACCTTCTGCTCTTCATTGACATATTCCCCGGCCCTTTCCAGCAGCTGGGCGCGGTCCATGGAAAACCCGGTGATGAGCCCGGCCAGCGGTTCCAGCCCCTGTTCCCTGGCTGCAGAGGCCCGGGTCCTTCTCTTGGGGCGGTAGGGGCGGTATATATCCTCCAGGGCGGCCAGGGTGGCCGCCTGCTCGATTTCCCGGTCCAACTCCGGCGTCATTTTCTCCTGCTGGGTGATCTGGGCGCGGATCTCCTCCCTGCGCTTATCCATCCCCCGCAGATATTCCAGCCGCTCGGAAAGGTTCCGCAAAAGCTGGTCATCCATGGAACCGGTGACCTCCTTGCGGTAGCGGGCGATAAAGGGGATGGTGCACCCCTGGTCAATGAGGTCTACTGTGGCGGAGACCTTGTCCTGGGGCTGGGCAAATTCCTGTGACAATACCTTTATAATATCCATGTTTATGTTGATTCTCCTTGTTTTTGTGATAAATACTCCTACATTTTACCATTTCTGCCGCTGATGTGCAAGGGGAGAATTGGAGGCCCCTGACGGGGGCGCTTCTGTATCGGGGAATTGTAAGAATTTTATAAGAAACTCCCCCTTCATTCCGTAAGAAATCTGAGCTATACTGGGATAGAACCGAAAGGGGGAATGAAATTGAATCCATGTATACTGGTTGTGGACGATGACCGGGAGATTGTCAATGCCATTGCAATCCTCCTGGGAAGGGAGGGCTACGAGATCATCCGGGCCTACGACGGGGCCGGCGCGCTGGAAGCGCTGGCGGCGCATCCTGTACAGCTGATCATCATTGACATTATGATGCCCCGGCTGGACGGCCTGTCGGCGGTGATGAAAATACGGGAGCGCCGGAACATCCCCATCATCCTGTTAAGCGCCAAGAGCGAGGAAACGGATAAGGTGCTGGGCCTTTCCATGGGGGCGGACGATTACGTCACCAAGCCCTATAACCCCCAGGAGCTGGCGGCACGGGTGAGAAGCCAGCTGCGGCGATACACAACCCTGGGGGATATTCATAGGGAATCCAGCGAAGAGATCTGCAACGGCCGACTGTGCTATCGGCCCCAAGAAGGCGTGCTGTACGCCGATGGGGAACCAGTGCATCTGACCGCAACCGAGACAAAAATCATCGACCTGCTGATGCGCAACCGGGGGCGGATCTTCCCAGCGGAGGAAATCTACCGGCGGGTGTGGGACGCGGATCCGGTCTCCCCGGAAAATACGGTAATGGTGCATATCCGACGGATACGGGAGAAGATCGAGTTAAATCCAAAGGAACCTGAATATTTAAAGGTGGTGTGGGGAATTGGCTACAAAATTGAAAAAATGTAAGGCAGTGATTGGTTTTACGGCGTTTTTTCTGGGTATTTTCCTGTTATTAAACGCGGCGCCAATCGCCTGGGATTTGTTTTCTTATGAAGACATAAAACAGGTTTTTTATGACGCATTTGAGGAAGATTTTCAAAAAACGTCATCGTTCCGGTTTAATATGTCTGAAAGGCTGAGCTATTACATTTCCAGGGCAATTGGGGAGGATGAAGAAGATATTGATTTGGAAGGGATAGGAAGCTGGTCTTCAGAGGAATGGGACACTCCTGAAAGGATACGGCTTCGGGATAAGCTTATAGCTGAATCGGGTTCAGGAGTAATTTTTAACTATAATAATATCCAAGGCTACGCCTTGTCGATAAACGAACGTGATAAGCGTGCGGAGCAGCAGGACAAAAACATCCTTTTCGCTGCATATAAAAACGGCGAGCTGAAGGAGACTAACGGCAGCCAGGTAAAATGGGATAAATTGCAGACCGTTCTGCCGGAAGAATATAACTTCCTGTTATATTTCGACGGGGAAAAAACGTATGCAGTAAAAGACGGGCAGCCTGTGGATATTTATGGGGACGGGTATTATA
>CATJCP010000129.1 GCA_949737515.1 uncultured Oscillospiraceae bacterium
ACTACCTTGCGGGAATGGGTATGGACGCCATCGCCAGAGAGCTCAATGACCAGGGCGTACCACCCTCGCAGGGGAAGAAATGGGGGCATACCGGCGTTGCCTATATCCTGAGAAATGAGAGGTACATCGGTGACTCCCTCTGGCAGAAAACCTACGCCACCGAGTCCTTCCCAACCCAACAGGTGCGAAACAAGGGAGAGCTTCCAAAGTACTATGCGGAGGAAACCCATCCGCCTATCCTGTCCAAGGAAATCTTTGAAGCCGCCCAGCGGCTGGCAGCAGACAGAAAGCCGCCTGCTGTGGATGAGCCGGTAACGCTCTCCCCATTCAATGGGCGGATCGTCTGTGGTCAGTGCGGGAGGTCTTTCCGCAAGCGGATATGCCGCGGGCAGACCTATTGGCTCTGCCGGGGACATGAGGAAAGCCAAGAGGTGTGCAGCGTCACCCAGATCCCGAACAGCGAGCTCTGCGACGCTTTCCTTCGTCTATACTACAACCTGAAGCACAGCGGCGCAGATATCCTGCCTCAGATGCTTGCCGAACTCCAGACGATCCGTGAGCGGAAAATGCTCTGGAGTTCCGATGTTATTGAACTCAACGAGCTGATCTCAAAGCTTGCCAGTGAAAATCAAATGTGGGCTGATCTCAAATGTCAGGGTCTTATCGACCCTGACATTTTTATTGCCCGCACCAATGAGCTGGCTGAGCAGCTCCGCAGCGCAAAACAGAAAAAGGAGCGGCTGCTCATGGAGGCCGCTGACGATACCCTTGCCCAAACCGAGGCGCTGGTCACGGCACTGGAGGCAGGCCCGGATAACCTGGACAGCTTTGATGCGGAGCTGTTCGAGGAGCTGGTAGAGAAAATCATCGTGGACAGCAGCGAGCAGATCCGCTTCCGCCTCAAAAACGGGCTGGAGCTATGTGAAACAATCAGGAGGACAGTGCGCTGATGAAAAATCGAAGGCTGCCATTCGGCTATAGAATGGAGATGGGAGCGCTGACCCTGCATACGCAGGAGGCGGAGGTCGTCCGCTGGGTCTTCGGGCAATACGGTGAAGGGATAGCTTACAACAGTTTGGTGGACAAGCTGAATGGGCAGCCCATCCCTTACGACGAGGGCAAGCCCTGGAACAAGAACATGGTCGCCCGTATGCTGGAGGATCGCCGTTACATTGGGGAGAAAGGCTATCCCGCCATCATCAGTGCGAAAGCCTTTGATACCGCCCGGATGATCCGGGATACCAGGAAAGCCCCTGCCAAAAGCACAGAGGCGGAAAAGCTCCTCCGGCAGCTCAGCGGGCAACGGCGCACCAAAACGGTGGAAGCACAAACCCTCGCTATCTTGAACGCCTTGGTCGATGACCCTACATTGATACAATGTCCGTCTATCACCCAGAGCAGTAATACCGGCCTGACGGCAGAACTGGACGAGGCGCTGTCCGAGCTTCCCATTGACGAGGAACGGGCCAAAGCGCTGGTGTTCCAGACTGCTGCAGCAAGGTACCGTACCATCGGGTCGGGAGAATATGAAACACAGCGTCTGCGGCGCATTGCGGAGCAGGCCGGCCGGATGGAGATTCTGGACGCCGGCATCCTGCGTTCCATGGTGAAAGCTATCGAGAGCAATCAGGGCGAGGTCGTCAGCCTCCGTCTGAAAAACGGTCAAGTCATAACAGGAGTGAACAAACATGAGAACAGCACCCCCCAAAGTCATTACGATCCCTGCCAAGCCTGAGCTGGCGAAGCAGAAAGCCGTCCAGCGTCAACTCCGTGTCGCTGCCTACTGCCGGGTATCCACCGATGACGAGGAGCAGCTCACCAGCTACGAAGCACAGCAGGGATACTACACCGACAAGATCATGACGAACAAGGAGTGGACGATGGCCGGCATCTTTGCCGACGAGGGCATCACCGGCACCTCCG
>CATJCP010000130.1 GCA_949737515.1 uncultured Oscillospiraceae bacterium
CTTTTTTACTTGTAGAAAATATAGGTATGGATTTATAGCATATCAGATCATTTCCCGAAAGTGGCTTCTCCATTTTTCAGGGAAAGCATGTATCAAAAGGCGTATTCGTCATGGTTTTCTTGCTTAATCTCATAGAACTTTGCACTGATACAAAAGAAAAACCTCCCCACCAGAGGCAGGGAGGTCAATCATTGTTTCAGTACAAAGGGATATGCTATTTTGGATTACTGGTTAGTTAATTAGCAAGCGCCAGTCTTGGGGTTCTCGTCCTCTTCGGGCTCTTCCACTACGGGAGCGGAGCTAACAGGCTCAGCGGGTTCATCGGGCTCATCTTCTTCCAGAATTTCGGAGGCGATTACATAAGTACCAAGTTTCTTGATTCCCTTAACAGTAACTGTGTCATAAGTAGAATCATACTTACCGGTCAAGGGAGTCAGAGCCTCGCCATCCCAGGTATAAACCTGAGTATTCTTTCCACCGATGGCGCTGAAAGCCATAGAGCCGCTGTTAACAAAGGTGGGCTTACCCTTGAAGTCAATAAACTCAAAGTCAACATCGGGATATGCATTGACAACATCAGAAACTTCATCAGTTGTGTAGTACATATTGAGGGCTTTCTGAGTGGGGGACATTTTTCCAGTAAAAGCAGCAGAGTTCTCGAAATACAGGGTGAACTCGTCAGTACCGATCTTGTCGTACAGTTCGCCATCTTTGTTCATCAGAACATACCTGTCGCTGCACTCCTGCTTGGTCAGTTCCATCTCAGTGCCCTTGTCGTTCATCTTGTAGTAAGTGGCCTTGAACAGAACCTCGTCAGCCATAACGGTATCGCCCTTAGAGTAGCCTCCAACAGCCTTCTTGAAGGTAATTCTGAATTTCATGCCAATATTAGCTGTACCAGTCCCCCAGTCGTCAGCTACTTTGAACTTTACCTGAACAACAGGAGCCTTCGCACTAGTAGAAGTGGAGCTAGTATCACGTGTTACATAAGCTGCGTGATTTGTCAAAACATAATCAAAAAGGTCGTCCCATCTACTATCAGTAGGATAAACAGCTTCTTCTACTTCAGCGGGATCAAGTGTAAAGCCACCGTCTGCGTTAACAGGAATAGCTTTTATCTCTTTATTGTGCTCAACAACAACTTTATTACCAACCTTGATTTCAAAGCCAGCACCCAGATTCCACTTATAGGTATTCTCAACTTCTTCTGCAGTAACAACGTTTTTAACAGTTGCAGTAGGCTTAGAAGCCATCTTAGCCATACCCTCGGTAACAGTAACAGTTACAGTAGCATCGCCATTTTTAACCCATTTGCCTAGGTCAGTAGCGGAAATATCAGTTGCACCTAAAACATCAGCAGAAAGAATAAAAGAGTATTCTTTACCATAACGAATCTCAGTTCTACCATCAACAACAGAAATATCTTCCAGAATGGTTTCTCCGTCCAGCTGGTCTTTCGCCAACACCACAGAAGCAGTACTGAGAGCCATAGCCGCTGCGAGGACCGCAGCAAGAGTCTTTTTCATAAGAATCAAATCCTCCTAAATTGTTTTTGCAAGAAGGCAGCTTTGCCTTTGGATGCTTTCCAGCTTTCTATGCCTCAGCCCCAAGCTCCGCCCTTTCTCTCCCCCGCGGGTCTCTTCCCCGCTTCGGTACATCCCTTTTATGGA
>CATJCP010000131.1 GCA_949737515.1 uncultured Oscillospiraceae bacterium
AGATGGTAAGGTGCAGCCGGGTATTCTACCCAAACAGTGTCTTCCCGCACCCCGTCGCCATAACCGTAGATTTCAGCGGTATCATAAACGCCGGGCATGGTGGAAAAATGAAGGTTTAAAACAATGGAACCTGTGTTCTCCACCTCTACGATTAAGGTATTCTGTTCGGCGCAGATGATGGAAGTATACCTTGCCGCCGCTTCCCCATTTTGATAAATCCCCCGGACTTCTCCCAGGTAGGGGTCTTGTTCTGCACGGTATGTGCAGCCCTTCAATTGCGGGATCTCTACTTCGAGCCATCCCGCGGCGACAATGCGCGTTCCGCTGCGGCGGCCTTCCTTGTGGAGCAGGCGGTCTGACCTCTGCTCCCAGCTTTCCGCAAGGTGAACTTGTGTCCAAAAATCGTTTTTGCCTAAGTAAAATACCTGTTTCGCTCCATCCCCGCCAACGACTGCGCCTAGATCGCCGTTGCCCAACAGCGGCGCGTCTGTCGCCAAATCGGAGGGGATCCATTTGGGCGGCTGGGTTAGGACAGCCGTTCCTTTTTCTACCAGGGGACGTGCCTGCTTAACGGATATATTCATTATGTATGCTCCTTTCGATATATAGAATCATGGTTGTTTGGACTGAGTACAAGCGGGTATATTGTAGAGAAACCGGCGGCATTTCTGATAAATAAAAAATACAGCTACAAAAACGATGGAAGTCAGGGCCATCAGCAGCGGGTAAGTAAGATAGCTGAGAAAATACCCTGCCAACCAGGTTCCAATGGCTTCCCCTAAGGCGGAAAAGCAAAGCCGCATTCCGGAATATGCGCCCCGGCCTGTCTTCTGCACAGAAATGAGCATAGGCTGTTCAAACACCATCCCGTAGAACTGGACAAAGAAAGCCCGGATCATCATCATCAAAATAAAAACCGGGGCCGATGGCACTGCGTTTAAACCATAGGAACAAATCATAGTGCCAATCATCACATAGGCAATGGAAACGGTGGAAAAGCGCCCCATCAGCATGGGAAGCATTGTAAGGGTTGCCACTGTCAGGACAGAGGAGATTGACATCAGGGAACCTATTACTTGGTCAGACATCCCAAAGCGGTTTTTAATCACAAGGTTCATCTGCGCGCTGCCCAAGGCGTTTCCGATATGATAAAACACCTGAAAAACCATATACCATATGACCCGCCCGTCTCCCCCGGTAAGGGTTTCCAACCAACCGCTTTTATCCTGATGCACAGGGTTTCCCTCTGGCTTATCGTGAACCAGCCGGAAGCGGAACACCCCCATAATCCCATAAGAAAGGCCGCCCAGCAGCACTGGGATCATATAGGGGTTTCCTACGGATCCGGGAAGGGACAGCCACTGGAACCATTTTGGAAGGAACCCGCCTATCAGGGTGCCTGCAATATTGGAAATAGAAAAGCTATAGATCAGCAAAAAGTAAACGCTTTGTTTTTGCTCCGGCGTTTCCACCAGAGCAGTGACATAGGGGAATTCACAGGTACGGACGCACGCGCTCCCCATACTTTGCAGAGCCTGTCCCAGAAAAAGCCCTGGCAAATTGGGTGAAAACGCAGTAATAAAAAAGCCCAACCCCTGGATAAAGGATCCTCCGACAACAATAGAGTGGTTTCCCATTCTGTCAGAAAGAAAACCCGCTGTCAGAGAACAGACCGCCGAAGCTATAGATCCCACCATTCCCAGCGTGCCGATCATATAGTTATCCAGAGAACGGGCATTTAGATGGAAATTCAGGTTCAGGGATATAACGCCGCTGGCAAAGCCAAAGAAAAATTCACTTAACAGGAAAATTTGAGCGGTGCGGGGCAGACTGCGGAAGGAACGAAAGCTATTGTTCATGGACGCGCTCCTTTAAGGAATTTAACCCTTGGTAGACTGCTTTAAAACCAGTAGACCGAAAAGCCCATATTTTTGCCATTTTAGGGCTTCGCATCATATCACAAGGGAATCTGCGGGCGCTGGTACCAATCATCCATAAATTGGAGGTTCGTATCAACCTGCGCCCACAGACCTGCCTTTCGGGAATTTTCAGACGGGCTTATTTTGCTGTGGAGGCCCATCTGTCATACCCGGATTGAATGACAGAAATATATTCCTGCATACCGAGCGCGTTCAGCTCATCAATATAGCTGTCCCATCCTGTCTCCAAATCCATATCGCCTGTGATAAACCGGGCGATGCTCTCCTGGATATAGGGATTAACAGTGGCTTTATAGGAGCTGATCTGCTCGTTTTCCTCTGTGACGTAATAGAAATTGGGGATTACGTTTTTCATCGGCACCTTATATGGCTCCATCATTTCGGTTGCCTTGTATAAAACCATTTCATGTCCGGCTCCATTTGGCGCTTTTGGATCCTGCTCCTGGGCAGTGTTCATAATGGTGGGAGAAACGGTTGGGAATCCGGGCAGGTTCATATTTCCGAAGTAGGGGCTGGTCTCGGGAACTGTTAAAGAAGCAAGGGTAGCAGGCTGCCCGTTCAGTCCTAGTTCTCCGCTTACAGCCTCACGCCAGGCAACGTCCTTTTCTCCCCGGTTAATCGCCAGGTACAGGTCGTCAGTATAACAGGAATCAACGAGGCGGAACGCAACCTCCGGGTGTTCGGAGCTGGTGGGAATCAAACCTGTCGGGAATACATCCGCGCTCGAGTGGGGCTGAGGGGTGAGCTGAACCCCTTCCGGCCCCTTCAAAGGCGTGCAGGCTTCGTATTCCATCCAGCGGTCCGACTTGGTCATAGACGCCACCAAATAACCGCAGTGCTGCGCAGGCATCGCGCCGATGCGGGCAACGTCGCTGGATTCGTTCAAAGCGGTTTGGGTAGCGCGGTCCTGGGTAAAGGCGTCTGGGTACAAAAGCCCTTCATTATACAGACGATTCAGATATTTCAAGCCTTCCCGGTATTGAGGATCCATCACGGAGGATTCGATTTTTCCCTCGTCGTTTACCCGGAAATACGGGGTGGTGTTGTTTGGGTTGGGATCGTTATAAGTAAAGGCGTTCATGAGGAATCCGTCGATCTGGACGTTTGCGCCGGAGGTGCAGGTGGACAGCGGAATTTCATCGTTGGGATCTCCGTTGCCGTTAGCGTCCTGTTCCTTAAAAGCCTTCAAAACATTATAAAATTCTTCGGTTGTGGTGGGCATCTGCAGCCCAAGGCGGTCCAGCCAGCTCTTGTTGATCCACATCTTGTAGGAAGCCGTTCCGTGATAGGTGCCTGGCCGCGCCTGGGTATGGACAGTCTGGAAGGAGTAAATGTTTCCGTCGGGGGCGGTCATAGCCTCGTAATAAGCAGGGTCGCTGTCATAAAGGGCCTTGACGTTCTTGCTGGAATGGTTAATGTAATCATTTAAAGGCCTCAACATTCCCTGAGAAGCATATTTGAATTCCTCTACCTTGGTAATGCGCGCGGACGCGTTGTTGCCTGGAACGATAAGATCCATTTTTTCCCCGCTGGCCATCATCAGGTTCAGCTTTTCTTTGTATTGATCCGCTGGGGCAACCAGCCATTCAAAATTGATCCCGGTCTTTTCGCTGATATATTGGGCGGCGTAATTCTGCGCCATATCGTTGGTGGTAGAATAAACGACCTTGAGCGTCACGGGAGACTTGACAATGGGCAATTCCCCGGGGGCGTTAAGATTGGGATCGGACTGAAAGGCTTCTCCGCTCCCCCCGGAAGAGGCGGGGACGGCGGAAGAGGTTCCAGCCGCCTCTGAAGACGGGTTGGAGCTGGGGGCTGCCGAAGAAGGCTGGGCGCCCGCATTGCAAGCGGAGAGAACCAGGATATTGGCAAGGATCATCGCGGCGGCTGCCTTTGTTTTAAGGATATTCATTCTGTTGTCCTCCTTTTCTTTTGAAAAAAGTTTTATCATTTTGGAAAGGCGCAGGCCCTTGAATGAAGCGGCGTGGGATTTGTATCAGCCTTTCAGGGAACCAATCATGACGCCTTTGACAAAGTGTTTTTGTACAAAGGGGTAAACCATCAGAATAGGGATACTGGTAAAAACAATGATGGCATATTTCAGTACGTCCTGAAACAGCGCGGCGTCCTGTGCGGCGGCAATGGAATCGGTCAGGCCGTTGGTGTCCATAAGCGCCTTTGTGTTGGACATAAAATTCCTCAATACGACCTGAAGATTGAACAGTTCCGGTTTGGTGATGTACAGGAAACAATTGAAGAAGGAATTCCAGTGCCCCACTGCATAAAACAAGGTGAGAACCGCGATAATGGGCGCGGAAAGCGGTAGGACAACGGAGAAAATCAGCCTGTAATCGCTTGCGCCGTCAATTTCGGCGGCTTCGGTCAGTTCCGGGGGAATGGTGTTCATGAAGAAGGTGCGGGCTATGATCATATTGTTGACTGACATGGCGCCGGGAATAATCATCACCCAGCGGCTGTTAAGCAGCCCAAGGGATTTTATCAGCAGGTAAGAAGGCATCATACCGCCGGAAAAAAGCATGGTAAAGGAGAAAAAGAACATCAGCGGCTTTTTAAAGAGCAGATCCCTCCTGGAAAGGGGATAGGCGCAGCAGAGGGTGACGACAATATTTAAGACGGTTCCGGCCACAGTATAAATGATTGTGTTGAAGAACCCCGTCATAATCGTGCTTTCCTTCATCAGGGCTTTATAGGCATCCAGACTGAACCCCTTGGGAACCAGATACACCTTTCCGCCCCCCACCGCCGCCGGCTCGCTCAGGGAACAGCTTACCACATTAAACAGCGGGACCGCCACAACGATGAGCAAAAAGATCAGCAGCAGCCAATCCAGGACAAAAAACAGGCGGTCGCTGACGGAATCTTTAATTGAAACGCTTTTCGCCATATTAAAACACTCCTTTCCAATGGTTCTACCATAAGCTTGTCTCAGAAACCCTGCGGGAAATACCGTTGACAACGCACATCAGCGCCAGTGAGATAACAGACTGGAACAGTCCCACCGCAGTGGAAAAGCTGTATTCCATATTGACCATGCCCAACCGGTAAACATAAGTAGAGATAACGTCAGAGGTGCGCATATTCAGAGGGTTCTGCAGCAGGAACACTTTTTCAAAGCCCACGCTCAGAATATGTCCGGAACGCATAATCAGCATGATCACTGCCGTAGGCAGGATTCCGGGGATATCCACGTTCCAAATTCTCTGCCAGATATTGGCGCCGTCCACCTTGGCTGCCTCATGGAGCTCCGGGCTGATGCCTGCCAGGGCGGCAATGTAGATAATGGAGTTGTATCCCACATTCTGCCAAACGCCGGACCACACATACAAATGTTTGAACAGCTCCGGCTTTCCCAAAAACTGTATCCGGTCAATGCCTATGTTTGACAGCACGTTATTTACCATGCCGTTTAAAGAAAGCACCTGCTGTAAAATGCCGCAGATAACCACAGTCGAAAGGAAATGCGGAATATACGAAACCATCTGGACAGTCTTTTTAAATGGGGCGCAGCGCATTTCATTCAGGGCGATGGCCAGTATAATGGGGGGAATAAAACTGGCGAACAGCGAATAAATGCTGATGCCCAAGGTATTGCCCAGCAGGCGCATAAACTGGGGCGAAGAGAAAAACATTTTAAACCATTTTGTGCCTACCCACGGGCTGTGCCAAATGCCGTCGTTAAAGTTGTACTGTTTAAAGGCGATCTGAATCCCGTACATTGGCACATAACTGAAAACAAGGACATAGAGCACCGGAACGATCAACAATGTATATAGCTGCCAATGATTGAGGAAACTGCGGCGATTTTTTTGCCGCTGGCGTTTTCTGCTGGAACTGGCGTCCGTGTGGGAGAGAGAGGAAACTGTATTCATACTTGTATATCTCCTTTCATATATATCATCTTTTGCCTGGATAACGGAAAGGCTCTTTGGTATTTCCCTCTCCATTCCCGTCATCTGTGCCTGGTTGATTTGTGCAGATTGCGCTGTTTTATGAATTAAATTTAATATAAAATGGGCACTTTATCAATAAACAATATGTTTATCAGGATACAGAATGTCTATATAAACGTCTTAGGCGCTAGGCAAATTGTTTTTAATGTGATACAATAACAACAGATTTCAAAAAAGGCTTTGGTTTGAAAGGAGGATCCCCTTGTGAAAGACAAACAAAAGAAATTCCCTATCTCTTTTCAATTTCATCCAAAAAGTTTGAAATCCCAGTGGCTCCTCTCCTGCGTCAGCCTCTCTGTGATTCCCCTGATCATTGGAATCATTCTCTTTTTCAGCAACGTACGCAATTTTCGGGAACAGACGCTGCGCAACAACGAGGCGCTCCTCCTCCAGATCCACGATATGATGGATCAAAGCTTTCGGGATACTAAGGCCATTGTGGAAAATTTAACCGACGATTCCCTGATTCCTGTATTTTTCCATCCGAACGAAAGTCAAAACCGGCTGATGTACAAGCTTCAATTAAAGAGCAAGCTAGCCCAATACTGCGCTTACAGCTCTTATGTCAGCAGCATCTATATTTACTTTCCGGAAAAACAGGAATTCATCACCAACAGCACCGTAGCCCCGCCGGAAATCCTTTACTATGCCCATTATAACAATGCGAATATGGATTATGCGCAATGGCTCTCCATCATGGAAAGCCCCCACAACGGGGATATTCTTTTGTTGCCCGCTTCCCACGAAAAAACTTCCATTGCCTACCTGAAAAGCATTCCAACCTTTTCAGAGCGCATCAATGCCAATGTGATTGTAATCCTCGATACCAACACCATGGCGACTATGGCCAAAAATGTCAGCGGGGAAAATTCCTGTGAATTCAACATATTATTTGATGAACAGCCCATTCTCCCCCTGGGTCCCCTATTGGGCCAGGACCGGGACTTAATCGAAAGGGCGGCTTTATCTTCCGGCGCAGCCCGTATTGGCGGCAAGCAAAAAATCGTCCTTTCCACCCTTCCCTCTGATATTATGGAGTTTACATATCTTCTGGCTACCCCGCCGGCCGCTTATGAGGGGCCTATCTTCACCGTCAACCTCCTGTTTTTCGCTGGATTTTTAGCGATTATTTTAGGCAGCATCGGATTTACAATCCACTTTATTCGAAAAAACTACAGTCCTATTCAGGAAATTGTCAGAATTGCCAACAGCGGGCAGATCCAAACATCCCCTGAACTAATGGACAATGAATACAATGTCATTAAAAAAGCTTTAAATGACTCCCAAATTGCCAGCACAGCTATGAAAAGCCAGATTTCCCGCCAGAAGCAGCAGCTTTTGGACAGCAGCCTTGCCATGCTGCTTCACCGCTATCCCATGGGGGAAGGTTCCCAATGGGATGGCTGCCGGGAATCTTTAAATGAAGTTTTGCATTATCCCTACCTGGTTATGCTGATTTTTTGCCAGGACAATGCCGGGGAAGGGGAAAAAGCTGGCTGCCTTTCAACAGAACAGATGGAACAGCTTGCCTCCTGGCTTCAGCGGGAAGGCGGGTTTCTGGGGGGACA
>CATJCP010000132.1 GCA_949737515.1 uncultured Oscillospiraceae bacterium
GGAGTCCGGCGGTAATGTAGAACTGGTGGGCGGCGATGTAATGCAATGCGCCGAGGGCATGGGCCTGCCAGTGGGAACGCCGGTTGACCCGGAAAAATCCATTGACTTTGGGACAAGCATTATTGCCAACAACCTACAGCTTGCGGGTGCCACCGGGCCCGGCGATATCCCGCATATAAGCCTTGCCTTGCAGGGCTACAACTTCGGCAATGGCTACATATCCTGGGCGCTGGCACGGGGTGGGTACTCAAAAGATAATGCCCGGGAGTTTTCTGTCTGGCAGGCGGGAATCCATGGGTGGAGCGGTTACGGCGATATTGAATATGTGGAACACGTTCTGCGTTACTATCCGTTGGCGGCAAACCCGCTAGGCGGGGCCAGCGCCATAGCTGAGGGCCGGTTTGCTTTTCCGTTCCCAGGCCATACCTGGAACACATACCCCGGCCACAACGGTATTGATATCTCTTTTGCAAACTGTTATGGAGAGCCGGTCTATGCCTGCGCCCCTGGGACTGTCCGTTATATTCAAGATGGATGGACGCCGGCTCATGGCGTAAGCGATATGTGGTCTTTCGGTAACTGCGTGGTGGTAGATCATACGGACAGCTGGCAGTCTGTTTACGCCCATTTGTCCAGGCTGGCGGTTACTCCCGGCACACCCATCCGGCAAGGGCAGCTTGTGGGGTACATAGGAAGTACAGGCAACTCTACCGGGCCGCATTTGCATTTGGCCCTTTATTATCATGGTAGCCATGGCGAGAACGGTATGAATTATGCGGAAATGGCTTGGCCGCAGTACCGGGAATAAAAATGTGTACCTTTTGATAGTCACGATATCAATTAAAATTATACCACATATTGACAAATAATTCAACGGAAAATTGGATTTTCTTCCAAATTTTTGAAATGATTCCTGACTTTCCGGAAGAAAAGCGGGCCGTGTCAAAAGGTACACTTTTTGTAGTCACCACAAAAAACAATAAGGGAGACATGAGGAATGGAAAACACAAAAAATCTGACCGGTTATCCGTCTGTGGATAAGCCCTGGCTGAATTACTATAGCGAGGAAGTAGTTAGTACCCCGCTGCCATCGCGTACTCTTTATCAGAATATTTTACAGAACAACAAGAACCATCTGGAAGATATTGCCCTAAACTACTTTGGGAGAAAAATCAGTTACAGGACCTTATTTTATCAGGTGGAGGCTTGCGCAAAGGCGCTGAAGCAGGCGGGTGTGCGCCACGGAGATAGTGTGGCTCTTTGTACATCATGTACACCAGAAACAGCATACGTTGTCCTTGCGTGCAGCAAAATCGGTGCAACTGCAAATTTTCTAAATCCGCTGTTTACGACTGAGCAAAAGGTAGCTCGGACAAATGAAACCGAGGCAGAACTTCTGTTTGTTCTTGACAAGATGTATTCTTTTGCCTCCGAAATGATTGAGCAGTCATGTATAAAGCGCGTTATCGTCATTCCAGCTACACAATCACTTCCGCTTCCTATGAGAATTATCAGTTTCTTAAATGATAAGGCAGATAAGATATTGAGGGAAGCCATACAAACCAAAGGAATGTTTTGTATGTGGAACGACTTCCTCAAGGAAGGGCTTTCCTATACCGAGCCTACTGAAGCAGAATATCAAAGGGATACTCCCACAATAATGGTTTATTCTTCTGGTACAACCGGGGCTTCAAAGGGAATTGTCCTTACAAACGATGGAGTCAATGCAACGATTTCTCATTACCAAGGGCCAGACTTCCCCTATAAAAGAGGAGATACATATCTGGACTATGCGCCGGTTTTTATTTCAACTGGTATCATTATTAACTATTTGATGCCAGTTTGCCTTGGCATAACTGTTATTCTTTTGCCTGAATTTACGGCAGAAATGCTGGTTAAAGGGCTGACAAAATATAAGCCAAATATGGTAACCTCGACAGCAAGCCATTGGCTACAAGCAATCCGCAGCAAAGATATGGCCGATATAGATTTATCGGCTATGATTTATCCCGTTGCTGGCGGAGAGCAGGTTTTGCCAAATGTCGAAGAAGAAATTAACACTTTCTTCAAATCGCATGGTTGCAAGTCTCGCTTGATTACAGGCTGGGGTATGTGTGAGCTGGGAAGTGTGGTCACAACGACATCACCTCGTCGTAGTAAATCCGGGAGCGTTGGATATCCGATCAGCCGTGCGGTCGTTTCAGCGTTTGACCTTGAAAGCGGGAAAGAAATGCAGTATGGGCAGCGTGGTGAACTTAGAGTCTTTACGCCGACAAGGATGCACGGGTATTACAAAAATCCAGAAGCAACAAAGGAGTATTTCCATACGGATGACAAGGGCCGTATATGGGGCTGCACTGGCGATATTGGTTATGTAGACGAAGATGGATATGTGTTTGTTCTTGGGCGCGTCACTGACTGCTACAACACATCGGAAGGAATCTGTGTTTACAACTTTGATATTGAGAATGTTATTCTTCGCGACAAAGCTGTTGCACTATGCAAAGTTGTTGGAGTTGACGCAAATGGTAATACAGTTCCGGCTGCACACGTCATATTAGAGGAAGGAAGTAATGAAGAGATTGCAACACTTGTGCGCCGCCTTGACAACATCTGCCACGAAAATCTTGAAAGTTATGCTATACCGCAATATTATAAAATCCGCAAAGCTTTCCCTGTTCATCCAAATGGGAAGCGGGACGCAGAAGCATTGAAAATGGAACGTGAAGGATTTATAGGACTGAACGGAGAGTCGATTCAATTATAATTTATGATCTTCCCGAGGGTGCCCGCAACGGCCTGGCAGAACTGATTCCGGAAACCGTGGAGCGGTCGGTGTTCCGGAGCCAGGCGGTTTCGCCGAGGGAGGCTTTTGGATATCCGGATCGGCTGAGAGCCTGCAAGGAAAACGCATGATTGTTGAGGGAGAGAAAGAGTTGAGAAATCCAATAAAAAGCAAAAGCCGCTTTATGAAAATCATCCATTCATTTGAGGGGAAGATCACCGGCCCGGCCGACTTATTTGGTGGCGCGGAGCCCAGCCTTTTGTTCTATCTCTGGGGCAGGCGCGTGGGGAAAATGCTGGACGAGGATTGGCAGCCCTCCGCCTTGGGCGCGGCCCTGCGGCAGCGGGTGGTCTATCCCATTATCAAATTGGTAGGGAGGAAAACGCTCACAAACCCCCAGATAATGGAAAACCGAAACCGCCTAAGGGACGAAAGCTGTGCAGCGCCGGACCCGGGGATCGTGCTCCCGGACGAGCCGGTTATTTTTTGCGCAAACCATGGCTTCAAGGACGACATCGCAGCCACGGTTTTGGCCGCGCCCCGGGCCGCCTACATTTTCTTTGGCAGCCTGCCCATGTTCCTCAATACGTTTGACGGCGTCAGTGCCTATTTGACCGGCAGCATATTATGCAACCGGAAGGTGGCCGCCAACCGGAAGCTGGCCGCCGCGAAAGCAGCGCAGACCCTAAAGCTGGGCAAGAGCCTGATTATGTTCCCGGAGGGGGTATGGAACAAAACGCCAAACCGGCTTCTTCTCCCTTTGTTTCCAGGGGTATACCGCCTGTGCCGGGAGACCGGGGCCAAAGTTGTCCCCATTGTCCACTATATACGGGATACGCACAATCCCTCTCCGGAAAATGTGATACATACCGTAGTAGACGAACCTATCCGGCTGGATCATTTGCCGGAAAAGGAGGCGCTTACACGGCTGCGGGACATCATGGGCACTTGGCTTTATCTGATGATGGAGAGGTACGGGCAAAGCACCCGCGAGAAAGAACTTGCCGGTTTTCCTAACGCGAAAGCTGCGTGGGAGCATGAGCTTGCGGAGCGGACGGGCACCGTGGCCTATTATGATAAAGAGATCGAACTTTGCGCCGACTACCGCCCGAAGGACATCCCCCTGGCCCAAGACGTATATCAGGATTTTTCGGAGGCACAGGTGATTACGCCGGAAAATGCCCGCGCCGTAGCGGAGACGTTCCGAATTGTCGCGGCGGCACGGGAGATGGATTTTCAGCGGAGGTTTTAATACTATATCAGGACTGAGGGAGGAGATGCCGCTAAAAAGGTTGTAAGATATAAGAAAGTGTCTGGGGTCTATAAATGTAACATCCTTATTCTGGAAATCACTTGTTTGTAATTATACCTATATATTAAAAGCAGGATACTCTACAGGAGTACCCTGCTTTTTATTTGTAGATAAAGCATTATTTCAAAATATCATTCACTGGCCCCGAGGCCCGCCGTCTCTGTTTTGTTTTGCCATCAAAACCAAAACGAAATGGAGACATCAAAATGTTTGACCGAAAAAGTGACTACGCCCTAAACAAGACAGACCCCGACGCCATTGTGTTCAAAACGGCAGCCGGGGCTTACATACGCCTGCGCCGTGAGGACTTTTCGTCTGAGGAAGAATTTCTCAGATGGAAAGGCTGGTCGGACGAAGATTATAGGGTTGTGGACGTTCAAAACAACACCTATGGAAAACAGACTGTAAGTCTTGAGGGAATCCCCGAACAGGCAGGTTCGTTATCACCGGAGCAGCTTTTAATCGAGCAGTACGACCAACTGGACAGAGAGCAGTTTTGCCGTCTGCTCTTAGAGGGTATCAACACCTGCCTGTCCGAAACCCAGCGTCGGAGGCTCTTGAAGTTTTACTTCGAGGGCTTGACACAAACAGAAATAGCGAACGCTGAAAATGTCGCACAACAGAATATAGCAGAAAGCCTTTGGCGCTCAATAGAAAAGTTGAAGAAATTTTTCAAAAAGGCCATGTTATAAGGCTGTTTTTTGACGGTAGGTGAGGGACATTTCTCCTGCCTTATCGCCTGGAGGGTAATGCGTCCCAAGTTGGGACGCATTACTTTTTGTCCCCGTGAACATTGAAAATTGAATAAGGCAATCAGACACATTCCATATGTGGGGAGCCATGCCGCAAGGTGCGCCAAGATGTTTCGTGAGCGGGAAAGGTGGTGAACACGGCCACAGAAACGGAGCGACAACACCGAGCGGCAACCTGCCTGGGCAAGGCAGCAGGCCATGAGCCGCATAATGGGTATAATGATACTTGCGCTGACTGTACGTCACAGAGCAGGGTGCCCGTCATAAGAATGACGGAGGATGAAAAAACTATGGATCGGTGCCCACCGCCGTCTGAATGAGCCTATATTTTTTCAAGGAGAAAAGTTATGCAAAAAATACTGCCAGAAACAGGTGTAACCTTTGTGGACAAGCCGCATAACACCATCTATCTGAACGTAGGCGGCTGTCAGGTTACAGTAACTTGTTTAGCTCAAGATAATCAGGAATTGTACAATCAGGTAAAAGATATCCTGGTGGATTCTTTCTTCCACTCCCCTACTCCTGATTGTGAGAATCTGCCAGCCATTTCGTAGAACGATAAAACCACTTGCAAGTTACCGCCAAAAGATGTATACTATGAGTAAAGGAAGTGATCCCCATGCCCATCAAGCCGTTTAAGGATTTAAGCCTTGTGGACGATTTTATGTTCTCGGAGGTCATGCGCCAGCCGGAGAATATAAAGCCGTTTTTGGAAACCCTGCTGGAAAAGAAAATCCAGCGGGTGGTAGCCATTGACAAGCAAAAAGACCTAAAGGAC
>CATJCP010000133.1 GCA_949737515.1 uncultured Oscillospiraceae bacterium
GAAAAAGGCAGGGACGGCGCACAGAAAAATGTCTGTGCGCCGTCCCTGCCTTTTTCTGCGATGTTTATACCTATGTGGAGAGCGGATAAGAATACCGCCCCTCAGTCTTTGAGGAGCGGTATTCTCTGATGACTTATGCGTATGCGTTCAACAAATGGCCAAAGGAAGGAGCGGGCTGGGGGGCCATCTGCTGGATCAGATTCATGGCTGCGGCTTCCTGGGTTTCCATCGTCTTTTTCAGCACGGAAACCTGGACCGCCTGGGCGGTTTGCTGCATACTCATTTCAACAGACATGGCTGCAATGCTGCTTGTCAGATCCATATTGACTCAGCTCCTTTCTGTATTGCTTATTATACATCATGATCTTGACTTTGGCAATACGGTTCTTGTCAAATGAGGCCTTTTCAAATCTTTTGGATCACTTCTGGCCCTCTCCGCGGTAGTACTTGATCAAGGCCTGGGTTCCGTCGTTTTCCAGGCCCAGCTCCGCCATCTTTTCATACAGGGAGAGCACCGATTCCAACATCTCCAGGCGGACACCCCGGCTCATGCTCTCCTCGTGGATGATCTTCATGTCCTTGATAAAGTGCTTAATGAAGAACCCGGGGGCAAAGTCGCCCTTTAAAGCCCTTGGGGCCATGTTGGCGATCTGCCAGCTCCCCGCCGCCCCGCCGCCGATGGCGGCCAGCATCTTTTCAGGATCCAGTCCGGCCTTTTCCGCATAGGTGATGGCTTCGGTGTAGGCTGCTGTGGCGCCTGCCACGGCAATTTGGTTTGCGGCCTTGGTATGCTGTCCCGCCCCGGCAGGACCCATGAGGAGGATGCTCTTTCCCATACATTGGAACAGGGGAAGGACCTCCTGGAAATCCCCTTCATCGCCGCCAACCATGATGGACAGGGTGGCGTTGCGCGCACCGCTGTCGCCTCCGGAGACAGGCGCGTCCATGACGCGGATCCCCTTTTCCCTGCCCATACGGTAC
Organism: uncultured Oscillospiraceae bacterium; assembly: GCA_949737515.1. Classification (GTDB taxonomy): domain Bacteria; phylum Bacillota; class Clostridia; order Oscillospirales; family Ruminococcaceae; genus UBA1405. Next base: position 982 of record CATJCP010000133.1, read on the forward strand.
AGCTTTTCCGCCAGGGCGGGGGAAGAGGTGGTCATGTCTACGGCGATGGCGCCTTCTTTGGCACTCTCCAGTATGCCGCCTGGGGCTAGGAATACCTCCTCCACATCCTTGGGGTAGCCGACCATGACAAAGATATAGTCCGCGTCAGAAACAGCCTCGGCGATGGTGTGGCAGGGGGTTAGGCCGAACTCCTCCTGAAGGGGGAGAAGGGTTTCGTACCGGCGGGTATACGCCTTTACGGGATAGCCGGCCTTTACCAGGTGTCCCGCCTGCTGGCGGCCCATGACGCCGGTTCCGATCCATGCAGCTTTTTTCATGTTTGACCATTCCTTTCCATTTTAGGTTCCTTTTCTTATTGTAGCAAGAGATTCGTTTTTTTGCAAGGGGATGAAAACACATCAGACCGGAAAGACCCTTGCTAACAGGGATGGTCAGATATATAATATTTCCATAAAAAACGCAGCTGAAAGGAGCTTTTCCATTTATGGAGCTTTATAAACAGTTTCAATGTTCCCATATCGATCTTTCCCACTTGGGACTGGAAAAGGGACCGGTGCACAGCGATTACTTCTGCACCCCCAAGGGCGCGGAGATCATCGGCTGGACGGGAGTGGACGGGATTCACTTCTGCCTGATCAAGGGGTTCCGGGAGGTGTTTTCGGTCAACCCCATGAACCCGGCGGGGGAAAATGTCCA
>CATJCP010000134.1 GCA_949737515.1 uncultured Oscillospiraceae bacterium
ATAGAATATATGCCGGGCTGAAGCTTGCTGAACCGGGCATAGCCCTGGCTGTCTGTTGTAGCAGTAATAGCCTTGGAACCGGCGCAGAGCAATTCGACAGACGCGCCGGATACAGGCTGCCTCGTTTCATTGTCCACAACCTTGATGACAACATTCCCGTCATCCGGGATGTTGCTTTCCCCGCCGTTGCCCTCTACGTCAAACTGGGTTGTCTTGGCGGCTGTGTCGTCTTTATGCTTGACAGATACAGTGATTGTTCTTGCAGTTTCAGACTGAATATCGCTGAATGCGAACACCACAAAATTATCATTTGTATTATAGGATTCTATTCTCAATCCCTGAAGGTCAATCGTTTCTCCAACTTCGTCTGTAGCTGTAATCTCAAAGTCTTCAGGTTTGATCGCCCTTAAAGCTTCATCCGTTTCGTAAATCGTTTCACTCATATACGCATAAATATGTCCGTTAACGGCGGTGAGCTTTGTAAGATGTGTCTGAGAGGCGTCTTCTGAAATTTTTATAACAGCAGTAAATTCTACCGAATATTCCTTCCCGTCAGAACCCTGGAAAACCATCTGGAATCTATCCTCATAAGGCTCTTCCCGGGGGACAATAACACTTGCCAAGCGGATTGGCTCCAATATATAGGACACTGTCTGGAGATACTCTGTGTCAAGATATTTAGAGCCATATACGCCAAAGGTATTTCCATTATATACGTTTCCTTCAATAGTTATTTCTTTGTATTCTGACGAAGCAGCATCCCAAAGAGAGACCCTTACAAGATCAACTCGATTGCCTGTCAGATTAGTGAGAGTCACTTCTTGACTTCCACCCGCAAGAACTTCTTCAGGAGTATGTTCCCCAAAATCAAACGTCGAGCCGTCCGAACCGGTGCCATTGGTAATCTCCACTCCCCCGGAGGAAGGAGGCATTTCACTGTCCGCCGCGCTGACCGGCAGAGCAAAGACACCTAACGCGAGTAACAAAAACCCGATAAAAGCCGCCGTAAACCGGCATAATTTTTTTGACTGCATAAAGCCAATCTCCTTTCAAATGAATCAGAGTCTGCCAAAAGCTTCCTCCTCTTTCTCTTAATATAATATATAATAAACAAAAATCCACAGTCCGTCAATAGGGGATTTTAATGTGTAATAGAGACTTTTCGCGGACAGATCATAGGATTTCCAAAAAAGGGAAGCTTCTAACTATATGCGGGAACTGTGAGGGTGTATACGGGGGGATATCACCCAAAATCCAGGCTGCTGTTAAAATGGCTTTTCAGGCTTTGGCGGTAAAAATCAAACAAGGGTTGGCCCTGTCTGCTTAACAGGATCAACCCTTGTTTGTGCCGCCTGACGGCGAAACGTCCCTCAATACGCCCCTCTATGGGTAAACACCACGACAACCGTCTGAAAGACCAGCTTAATATCCAGCCAAAGGGAGCGGTTCCTTATGTACTCCAGGTCCATCTCAATAAACTCGTCAAACTTGGTATCGCTGCGGCCGGAAACCTGCCAGATGCAGGTGAGCCCCGGCTTGACCAGCAGCCGCTGGGCCTGGTACTCGCTGCAGGCAGCCTGTTCGTAGGTAACCAGCGGCCTTGGCCCCACAACGCTCATTTCGCCCTTTAATATGTTGACCAGCTGGGGGAGCTCGTCAATGCTGGTTCTGCGGATGAACCTTCCCACCCGGGTAACCCGCGGATCGTCCGCAATTTTAAAAAGAGGGCCGTCCGCTTCGTTCCTGTCCAGCAGCTGGTTCCTCTGCTTTTCCGCACCAACACACATGCTGCGGAATTTATACATCCGGAATACCCTGCCGCCCTTTCCGGTGCGGTCCTGGCTGAAAATGACCGGTCCGCGGTCCTCAAGCTTGATCGCCATGGCAGTGACCAGGAATATTGGGGACAGCGCAACCAGGGCAATCACGGAACAGACAATATCCAGGGCGCGTTTCAAAATATCATAGCGCTTTTTGCTTTCAGTTTGAATCATATTCATTGTTTGCCGTTATCATCATATTTGTGCTCTCCTCTGTCAACTTTTTCTGCTTTCCGCCCCATAAAAGGATCTATCCATCCGCAATATAGTACGAAATTGGTCACTAATTTATTATACCTTCAGCCGCATATTAGCACAATACCTATTTTTATAAAAACCGCTTTTTCGCAGGGCGCCTATTCCGACCAGCCTAAAATGCGGATCAGCCGGTGATCTGTATAGGGATAGGCTGACGCCGGATAGTATTTCCGGTCCGCTGTGTTGGAATGGATCAGGTAATCCACAAAGTTCCCCTCCTCATCCCGGACCACCTCCGCGATGACAACCGTGTGCTTCCAGTCCCCCAGGGCGCCGAACTGGAGCAGATCCCCCGGCTGGCCGTCAAAATAGCTGCTGGACAGGTCGCAGATCAACCCATATCCCTCGTTTTCCTGGGCATATTGGTAAAACTCGTTGACGCCCGCCCAGGAAGCAGACCTTCCCCAAGCTCCCCCTCCGCTATTGGGGGTCTCGCTGAACCATTTCCACTGGGCGGAGCCTACCGTGTCCATGGGAATCCCCCCAGCCAGCAGGACTTGGGACGCAAAATTGTTGCAGTTTCCCCCGTAGATATCGTATGCGGGCCAGTCGGGGTTGCGTTCCCCGATCCACTGCCCGGCGTACTCCAGGGCGGCCTGACGGTCGTAATCATGGTCCCAGGACGGCACATCCTCTGTCTCCCCCCGGTAGGCCAGCAGCTCTTCCTCCCTCCCGACCAGGTTCCTCCTCGCCTCGTTGAGTATCCGTTCCACAATATCCCGGGCAAACTCCCAGGAGCCCTCCACATCTGTCTCCTTGTTTTCGTCCCGCACACCCCACCGGAAAATATCGGACACCAGCAGATGGAAGTCCTCGTTCTGCCAGTGCTTGGTCAGTTTCCAGCCCTCCTCCGTTTCCCGCATATAGAAGGCGTGGCCCATGGAAAGGGTCTGGGCTTCCACACCCGGCAGGCCGGCGAATTCCTGGGTATTTTCCTCGGTGGCATAGATCATCAGATCCCCGTTTTCCCGCAGGCGCTGCTCGCCGATGGTGATCTGGTATTCACAGGAGGTCAGGCACAGATCCACCGGCTGCATTTTCCGGGTTTCGGTCAACACCTCAAAGGTGGCGGTGTGCATGGCGGCCTGTGCCTGGGAAGCGCTGTCCTCCGCAAACAGCAGTGACAGGTCCTGAGGTTCCCCCAGGGCTAGGGATTCAAAATAGTAAAAGAAATAATCCTTGATCAACATGATCTGCTCGGGCTCCAAAGTATCCATGGAGTTTTCCCCCAGAGAGACAGAGCCTCGGACTGGAACAGAAACAGGCTGAACCTCTTCAGTCTCCGGCGCCGGGGAGACCTCCTGTGGAGAAAGTTCCTGTTCTGGGGGAACACCCTGAAGGACAGGTTTTTCCCCCAGAACAGGCGGGTGAAAATAGCTCCAGCCGCGCTGGGCCATGGCGGGTTCCGCGGCCTCTATAGGCCGGGCTGCAGCAGAACCCGCATATACGGGAACCAGCAGCAGAAAAAACAGCGATAGGGCAATCATATGTAACTTGGACACATCCAGCATTCCTCTCCTTAGCAATTTTTGTCATTGAATGGCATAATTTCTATTTAAATTATACCTTACAACATAAAACCGGGTCAACCCAGAGAAAAATATGGCATTTTCCGTCCAAATAGTATACAATAAACTTAATAATTTGCTTGTCTCAGGGATAAGCAAGTCTGTCAAATTTGTCCTATCAAAATGAAATGCAGAAAGGAAGGCTTCTATCCATGAAAATAGAACTTCACGCCCACACCTCGGAGGTCAGCCCCTGCGCCAACGTTGCTGCGGAGACTATGGTCAGCGTCTATGTCAAGGCAGGATACCAGGGGGTGGTTGTCACCGACCACTTTAACAGCTATGTATTAGAGTCTTTTCCCGGTTCCCCAAGGGACCGGGTAACCCGCTACCTGGAGGGCTTTTACAAGGCACAGCAAGCCGGGGAAAAGGCTGGGCTTCAAATCATTCTCGGTATGGAAAGCTGTATTGCCGGGGGAAAGGAGGACTTCCTGATCTATGGCATAGGCACTGATTTTATATACCAACATCCTACATTCTACCGTTACACCCAGGAGGAGGCATACCGCGCCTGCCAGGAATATGGGGCGCTGCTGTTCCAGGCCCACCCCTGCCGCCCCGGCCTTGCGCCCCGGGACCCAAATCTCCTGGATGGGATGGAGGTCTACAACGGTAACCCCCGGCACAAGAACAACAACCCCCGCGCCAGGGAATGGGCGGAAGCCCATGGGCTGATCTTCTCCTCCGGCAGCGACTTCCACGAGATGGAGGACGTGGGCAGGGGAGGGATCATCCTGCCTGTAGACATACGCGACAGCAAGGAACTGGCGGAGGCCTTAAAGCGCAGGACCGGCGAGCTGATTGAAACACCGTAAAACAAAAAATCCTGGCAGGGAAGCTAGCTTCCCTGCCAGGGTTTTTATTTTATCCGAAAGACACAGTCAACCCCTCAGATTAACGGGCGTTGAAGCGATCCAGTGCGCCCTGCTTGATTTCGATGGCGCGGTCGATCTTCATGCTCTTAATCTGGTTGATAAAGTCATCAAAGGTATCCATAGAACGGGTTCCCATAATGAACTTGACCTGTTCCTCTTTGATATAGGTCTTGATGTCGTTCATAATGTTGGTGAACTCAGTTGCCTCATCGGTGGTGTGAACGATAGGAGGCATCTTGGTGGACTTATGCTGCTGGTCAGCCCAGTTGGTCAGAGCATCTTTCTGCTGCTGGGTCTGATAGTACTGCATAATATAGCTGGGATCCTGCACGAAGGGGCCGGAACCAGTGGCGCGCAGGTAGTAGCCCATGGCGTCGGAGATGGATTTGCCTTCAGGATCGTTGAACATGGCGTCGGTATAGGTGTACTCGCCGTTCTCAACGGTATAGGATTTGCCCTCAATGCCAAAGTTATAGAGGATATGGCCCTCGTCGGAATAGCCGTAATCCAGGAAGCGGGCAGCAGCCTCAACATCTTTGCACTGAGAGGAGATCATCAGCCAGGAGTTGGCGTCGGAATACTCAAACTGCACATTGCTGCCGTGATAGTTGACGTCTCCCTTGTTGAGCACAGGGTATTTCAGGCCGCAAAGATCAAAGGTAGCGGGCTCTTCTGGCTTAGAGGTCAGCCAAACACCCAAATAAGAGCCACCGGAGCCATAAGTAGCGCCGGTTTTGCCGGTGAGTATATTTGTGTTGAGGATATCGCGGGTTGCGGTAGGATAGTTGGGATCCAACAGGCCGTCCGTCACCCATTTGTTCATTTGGATCAGGTAATCCTTATAGCCGGGACGCAGGTAACCGTATTCAACGGTTCCATTCTCGTTGAGGAAGTCGCCAACTGTTTCCCAGGCGTACATCAAACGGTCAAGGTTGCCGGAGGAGTCAAAGGACAGAGGCACTTCAGCGCCCTTCTGATCGCGGAAAGCGGTCAGCATTGTGGTCCATTCGTCAATGGTTTCAGGCATACCAAGGCCCAGCTCATCCAGCCAGTCTTTGCGGACAATGGGTCCGGAAGAAATCTGGAGCACAGGATCGGGACGGATAAACGGGAACAGCAGGTACTGGCTGTCGTCGTTTTTCACCTGGCGGTCAATATCCGGATGTTCTTTCAGATAGTTGTACAGATTGGGTGCGTACTGGGGAATGACGTCAGTCAGGTCAATGATGACTTCATCCTCCAGAAGCTGTGCTGCCGGCAGGTATTTCGCTTCAATGATATCTGGATATTCGCCGGATGCCAGCATCAGGTTAAAGGTCTCTTGTTCCTGGCCAACCGCGGGGTGCTGGAATTCAATTTTAATGCCTGTGCGCGCCATCAGCTCCTGATACAAGGGGAGCTTGGCGTTGTCGTCGTTGTAGTGGGATACGCTTACGCCCATCCAGTAGGTCAGCTTCCTGTCGCCGGACAAGGGGTAAACCGATTCGGACCCGCCGTCTGCACCGCTGGAAGCTTCAGACGAACCGCTGGGAGCAGTGCTTCCGCTGGAGGCGGGGGCAGTACTGCTGCTCCCACTGGAAGCAGGGGTGGAAGAGGATGGGCTGCTGCAACCTGTTACAGCTGCCAGCATCGCCACAGCCAGGACGGCTGCCGACACTTTTTTGATAGACATAAATAATTCCTCCTTATAATTTTCGGCTGGAAACATGGCAATTCAGTAATAACATAGATATAGGATAACCGCAGTTCCGGCCAATTATCCAGCCTATATCTAAATCCGCCATGCCATAAAATATATCAATCGGCTTAGGCACAGCGAACGCCGATACAAATGAGATTTCCCGGGAAAACTCAGCCTTTCAGAGAGCCAACCATAACGCCCTTTACAAAATACTTCTGCAGGAAGGGGTACAGCACCAGGATCGGGACCGTCGCCACAATGATGGTGGCGTATTTTATGGTCTCAGCCAAAAGGGCTTGGTCGTCAGAAGCGCTGGTCTGGCTCATATCACCGATCTGATTTTCTATCAGAATCTGGCGAAGGTAAAGCTGCAGGGGATATTTAGAGCCGTCCCTCAAATAGATGGCGGCACTGAACCAGGAATTCCAATGGCCTACGCCATAATAAAGGATCAGAACGGCAATGGTGGGCATCGTTACAGGGATCATAATCTTCCAAAGTATCTGGAGATGGCTTGCCCCTTCCAGCCGGGCGGATTCCTCCAAACTGTCAGGAACCCCTGCAAAGGCAGTGCGCATAATAATCATGTTAAAGGTACTGATTGCTCCAGGGATAATCAGGGCAAGACGGCTGTTATACAGCCCCAGACCCTTGACGACCAGGAAGGACGGTACCAAGCCGCCGGAAAAGTACATGGTAAAGACCACCATCACTGTTACCAAACGGGTAAACATCAGCCCTTTGCGGGAAAGCCCATAGGCGCACAGAACCGTCATGAAAATATTAAATACGGTTCCGACCACCACATAAAAGATTGTATTGCTGTAGCCTGTCCATATCCTAGGATTTCCAAGGACTGCCGAATACGCGCCCCAGGAGAACCCCGCCGGTGCAAGAAGCACCCCGTCAAAAGCCATCAGCTTGGCTGGTTCGCTGACAGACGCGATAACCACATAATAAAAGGGATAGATCATAATAATACAGAGAAGCAGCATAAATATGACATTGAAAATGTCAAACGCCCGTTCGGCGGGGCCTATCTTAATTTTATTTTTTGCCACTATCGATTCCCTCCTTTGATTACCATAAGCTGGTTTCACTGAGCATACTGCTTATTTTATTGACAACCGTTACCAGTGCGAAATTGATAATCGAGTTAAAAAGTCCTACTGCCGTCGAATAGCTCCAGTTGTTTTCCAAAAGGCCCTTGCGGTAAACAAAAGAGCTGATAACATCAGAAGTTTCATAGATTGTTTCGTTATACAGCAGGATAATTTTTTCCTGGCCAACGCTGAGTATTTGGCCGGTACGCATAATAAACTGGATGATAATCGTGGGGATAATACAAGGGAGGGTAATGTGGATCGTCTGTTTCCACTTACCTGCGCCGTCTATTTCGGCGGCCTCATAGAGCTGCTGGTCCACGCCAGTTAAGGCTGCCAAATAGATGATGGAGCCCCAGCCCACACCGGACCATATGCCGGAAATAACGTAAATAGGGACAAATAGGCTGGCGTTTTGGAGCATATTCTGGGCAGGAAAGCCAAAAAAGCCTAAAATCTGCGTAACAACGCCGGTGTCGCGGACAAAAAGCCGGATGATACCGCACAAAACAACCATGGAGACAAAGTGGGGGAGATACACAAGCGTCTGCACGCCGCGGGCAAAATACTTGTTTTTCAGCTCATTGAGCATCAGCGCCAGGATAATCGGCGCCGGAAAGCCGAAAACCAAGGATGATACGCTAATGGTGACAGTGTTGCGCAGCACGCGCAAAAAATAATAGCTGCCGAAGAAATCCTTAAAATGCTTTAAACCGACCCAGCGGGCCCCTGCGCCAAACATCGCCCGGCCCGGCCGCCAATCCTGAAAGGCGATTGCAACGCCCCCCATAGGCACATAGGAAAAGATGATATAAAAGGCAACTATTGGGAGAAGAATCAGATAGATTTCATAGTTCTTTTTGATATCCCGAATTGCCCTGGCCTTGAAGGAAGTATCCCGGGTAGCTCGTGGGGAACTGCCGCCTGTATTTCCTCCGTTTGTAGAAGTGGAAGCGCTCATGAAATACCCTCCTTGTTTCTATAATTAGACGGTTGCCGGATACTGTAAAGATTTCCTCTCCAGCACGTCAACATTACAACATTGTCTTTATCAATCCTTTGGCAGTTTCGTTACAGTCCCGCCAAAATTACGTCATATTTTCGTACAATTATTATATAGTGCCTCCACTGCAAATAATATAGACAGATTCTGTATTTTGTGGACACTTTCCCCTTTTGTCAGGGACATTTTCCATTTTTGATGGACATTTTCCTGATATTTTGGAGACTTCTCCCATCTCCGGCAATTTTGTTGAAATTTAATAGCATTTTTTGATAAAATAATTACTATTTGTCAAAATTGTAAACCTGGTAATTTTGATGAATTCATCTGGCCCCTTCAACCATCCATTGCACTTCCAGGCAAAATGCGTTATACTGACCATATTAGGATTGAAACCAAAGACGCCGTTACCCATCACGGCGAAGGAGGGAAGCCCCTTGAGAAAGCGGAGAAGCGTTGTGTTGTACTGGTCGTTTTCATATACTGTCATCCTGCTGCTTTCCCTGGTTTCCATGGCCCTAGTGTACTACGCCACCCAGAAGGTGGTAAAGCAGGAGATCACCCAGGCCAACAACAGCGTTATGGAAAACGCCGCCCAAAACCTTGACCAAAACCTTCTCATGGTCAAAAGCACCCTCTACGAGCTGAAGGAGGACTATACCCTTTCCAGCCTGAACAACGTTCAGGGCTCCTTCCGGCAGCTCCCCCCTTACCAGACCTACCAGGCCAGCACCCGGCTGCAGAACGCCCTTTTGTCCCTGCCCTTTATCAAAGAAATACTGGTCTATTACCCCAAGACCGAATCGGTGGTTTCCTCCCTAACTGTAGCCAGCGCAGCCATCTACCATTATACATACCTGCTTCCCAAGGGGATCACCTATAGCCAGTGGGCGGAGAGCTTCCAGAAAATTAAAGAACCGGGGCTGCTGTCCTTCTACTTCTCCCCAGACGATAATGCACCGCCCCTGCTGTACTACGTATACCCCCTCCGCAACGGGATGAAGCTGGCCGCGATCATAGACCCTCCAAAGCTGGTCTCCGGCGTGGAGCTGCTCAACAGCGACCTATATTTGGTCAGCGCCGGGGGCGATGGAAGCACGCCCCAAAGGCTACTTGCCGCCCAGCCCTCCAACGAGCTGGATTGGCAGGAGCTATACGCTGTGATCCCCCAGCTGCCGGAAGGGGAAAGCGTCCAGACGGAGCTCCGCTGGTTTGGGGGAGGGCAGAGGATGGTCTCCTGTAAGAGATCCTCCCATCAGGACCTATTCTACTATGTTTCTACCCCATACAATGTATTTTACTCCTGGTACTTTTTCACACAGCGAATTGCGGCGGTGGGAATGATTCTATATCTGGCGGTGGGGATTGGAGTGGTATTCCTCAGTGTCCGCCGCCAATACCAGCCGGTAAAAAAGCTGATCGAGGATATGGAAAAAGAGTCATTTATCTACCCCCCCCCGGTGGCTAAAAACAGCAATGAATTCATTTTCCTTTCAAACAGCCTCAACGGCCTTCGCCATGGAAGGGAAAACCTTCTCAAACGGCGCCAGGTGCAGGAATGGGAGTCCAGCCTGCTGCGCCGCATTGCCTTGGGAGAGGGAAACCTCCTCCCGCGGTTTTACGAGAGCTGCTCTGATTCCCTCCGGGAAAACGGACTGGCCTTTTCCCCGGAGGGGATGGAATGCTGGCTGGCCGCCTTCTACCTGTGCGATTATGGAGTCCGCACCGGCAATGAAATGCGGAGCGACCCTTCCTCCCCGGCGATGGAGGAGTACTACACCTATTCCCGGATGGTTTTGCGCCGGACGGCCACGGAACAGCTTTCTTCTCCCCGCACCCAGCCGGACGCAGTACAGGTTTACCTGTTCGACCTGAAAAACGTGTATATTGCGGCTGCATTTTTGCGGATGGAAAACGCCGGAGCATATCTGGAAGACATGTCTTCCCGGATCTGCTGCGAGGCCAATGCCCAAATCTATATGGAGGCGGACTATGTGGTCCTGACCAAAAGCTGCCCCCTGGACAGGCTCTCCCAAGGCTGTGAAAATCTCTTCCGGCGCATCACTGAGATGGAGCAGGCCAAGGCCAAAGGCACCTCCGATCTCCCGGACTTGCCCAGCCGCGGCGTGGAACCCCCCAACCTCTTTCCGCCAGAGGACCGCCGGTTACTGGAACGGCATATCCGCGCCCACGATTTGGAAAAAACCAGTGAAATGCTCAGCAGCCTGTTCCGGGGCTATACCTTGACCGGAAACGCCACCCTTTTGCGGGCTGATTTCCCTCTGGCAATTTCCCAGCTGGCCTCCTTTGCCATTGATTTTGTAAAGAGAACCCACCTGGAAGATGGGGACTGGGTGCTGCAGATCTCCCAGCTCCTCAACGATGCTTCAGCAGCGGAAAACCCGGTCCGGATCCTGCGGGAGCTGCAGGAGCTGTTTCGCTCTATTGCAGACGCCTTTGAGCTGCATAGCCGAACGATGGAGGAAAGCAGCCAGCAGCGAATGGCAGACGATATCTGCAGCTACATCAAACGGCATTACAATGACCCCAACCTCTCCCTCAGTTCGCTGGCAATTCAGTTTGAGATGAACGTCAATCAGCTCTCCCGGACATTCCGGGATTTAACCGGGGAGGGCGCGCCGGACTACATCAACCATGTGCGCATTGATCGGGCAAAGCAGATCCTGTGTGGAGAAAAGTACATCAACCTGGACGATCTGGCTGCCCAAGTTGGGTACAACAACACCAAGACCCTGATACGTTCCTTCAAACGGTTTGAGGATATGACCCCAGGGCAGTACCGAGACCTGCACAGGTCCCCCCATGGGGACCTGCTGGGAGCCGGAAAAAAATAGGAGGCCGCTTTCAGAATTTTCCTGCCTTTTGAAACTTTTTTGAGAAAACGACATGCCCCGCATTGTTATTTCCCCGGGAATGGCTTATAATAGGAAAGAGGCAGGAAAACTCAACAATTGATAGGAGGAAACAAAGATGAAACGCAATACAATTTTATCCCTGATCGCCCTAATAGCGGCAGTTGCCGGCGTGACTGCAGCAGTCGTCCTCTTTTTGAGAAGAAAGCACTGCGAACTGTTCAGCGAATTTGACGAAGACGAAATAGACGGATTGGAACAGGACGAGGATCTGGACTTCCCCGATGTGCTGGGGGACCAAGAGGAAAAAGACTGTGAAAACTGCTGCGCGGAATGCTCCGAGTGCGGGGAAGACTGCTGCTCCCAAGAGGAAATGGAACCGGAAGCTTCCGAGGACTCCAAGCAGAACGAGAGCGCAGAATGCTGATAATTTCCCGGCCCGGTTGGACCGGCCTTGGCAGACGCCCTCTGCTAAAGCCGGTCTGCCGTTGTGCAGCTGATAGACGGTAGACGGATGGCTGGGGGCGGGACTGGCGCACCTTCTTCCCCCTCCCCTTTCCCATTTTCTGTCCCTTCGCGGCAGGCCCGTCCTCAGCCATCCGCCTATGATAAAATGCCAAAAAGGAATTCCCCCTTTCTGCTCTGAGGGGCAAGGGGCATTTGATAAAACGTATCAATCATCTTACCGCCTCTGAACTGTCAGAACCGTGGCGGTTTCAAGAAAGGAAGTCTGTATATGCGTCATTTTTACGATGGAGATATTGAAAAGAGTCCCCGTATCCAGCGGCTGATCGACCATCTCTATGCCAAGATGCCGGAAATTGAAGCGGATCGGGCAGTCCTGCTGACTGAGAGCTATCGTTCTACCGAAGGAGAACCTATTATTACGCGCCGCGCCAAGGCGTTCCAAAAAATATGCGAGGAGCTTCCTATCATCATCCGCCCGGAGGAGCTGATTGTTGGCAGCAACAGCCTGGCCCCTAGAGGCTGCCAAGTGTTCCCGGAATACTCCTACCAGTGGCTGGAAGCTGAATTTGACACCGTAGAGACCCGCAGCGCCGACCCGTTTTACATATCGGAGGAAACGAAGCAGCGTTTGCGGAGCGTATATCCCTATTGGAAGGGAAAAACCACCAGCGAACTGGCCACCTCCTATATGACAAAGGAAACCCTCACCGCTATGGAGCACAATATCTTCACGCCCGGCAACTATTTTTACAATGGGATCGGTCACTTTACCGTCAAATACGAGGAAGTGCTGGCGATTGGGTTTGACGGCATTGCGGCAAAGGCAAAAACAGCCCTTTCCGCCTGCAAGCCCGGCGACGCGGATTATGCAAGGAGAAGCCATTTCTTAAACGCGGTCATTACAAGCTGTAACGCCGCTGTCACCTACGCCCACCGGTATGCGGTGCTTGCCCTGGAAATGGCCCAAAAGGAGCCAAATTCCCAGCGGAAAATGGAGCTGCTGAAAATTGCGGAAAACTGCGCCCAGGTTCCCGGGAAACCCGCCCGCAGCTTCTATGAGGCCTGCCAGTCCTTCTGGTTTGTGCAGATGCTTCTCCAGACAGAGTCCAGCGGACATTCCATTTCCCCTGGACGGTTCGACCAGTATATGTACCCTTATTATGCCAAAGATTTAAAGGAAGGGCTGATTACCAGGGAGCAGGCCCAGGAGCTGATCGACTGCATCTGGGTCAAGCTCAACGACCTGAACAAGGTGCGGGACGCGGCTTCGGCGGAAGGCTTTGCCGGTTACAGCCTGTTCCAGAACCTAATCGTCGGCGGCCAGAACGCAGAAGGGGAGGATGCAACCAACGACCTTTCCTTTATGTGCCTGGAGGCCGCCCTCCATGTCATGCTTCCTGCGCCTTCCCTGTCCATTCGGGTTTGGAACAAGACCCCCGACGAACTCCTGATGAAGGCGGCTAAGGTGACCCGCACCGGCATTGGCCTGCCGGCCTATTACAATGACGAAGTGATTATCCCCGCCATGATGAGCCGGGGCGTTACCTTGGAAGACGCCCGGACCTATAATATCATCGGCTGTGTGGAACCTCAAAAGGCAGGCAAAACCGACGGTTGGCATGATGCAGCGTTCTTCAATATGTGCCGCCCGCTGGAAATGGTATTCTTTAACGGCGAGGAGAACGGCGTACAGGTCGGCCCCCGCACCGGGGATGTTGCCCGGATGAAAACCTTTGACGAATTCTACGGCGCGTATAAAACCCAAATGAATTATTTTATTGAGTTAATGGTAAACGCAGACAACGCCATCGACATCGCCCACGCGGAGCGCTGCCCGCTGCCCTTCCAGTCCTCCATGATTGACGATTGCATTGGCCGTGGAAAATCCCTTCAGGAGGGTGGAGCTGTCTACAACTTTACCGGGCCTCAGGGCTTTGGCATCGCCAATGTCTCCGATTCCCTCTACGCCATTAAACAGCTTGTCTTTGAGGAAAAGAAGATTACCCTTGCAGAGTGGAAGGAAGCCCTTGCGGATAACTACGGCAGGGGATACAGCAAGCAGCAGATCGAAGCCCTGACCACCCAGATTGCCAAAAACCTCGCCGATGCGGGACAGCCTGTAGGGGAAAAGGAGATTGCCGCTGTTTACCAGACCGTTGCCGCCCAGGGCATCTCCCCGGAAAAGAAGGAAAAATACGACCGGCTTTTGGAATGGATCGAACAGGTTCCCAAATATGGAAACGACATTGAAGAGGCGGACAGGTTTGCAAGGGATGTGGCCTACACCTACACCAAACCCCTGAACCAGTACCGCAACCCAAGGGGCGGCATTTTCCAGGCAGGGTTGTACCCGGTATCTGCCAATGTACCCCTGGGCGCCCAAACAGGCGCCACACCGGACGGCAGGCTGGCCAATACTCCCATCGCCGACGGCATTGGACCGGCTTCCGGCAGGGATACCCATGGTCCCACCGCGGCTGTCAACTCTGTGGCGAAAATCGACCACGGAATCGCCTCCAACGGCACCCTGCTCAACCAGAAATTCCATCCCTCCGCTTTAAGCGGCGTCGAAGGGCTGCAGAAGTTCTGCGCCTTTATCCGGGCCTTCTTTGACCAGAAGGGGATGCACATGCAGTTTAACGTGGTCAGCCGGGAAACCCTCCTGGACGCCCAGGCTCATCCCGATAAATACCGGAACCTGGTGGTCCGGGTAGCTGGGTACAGCGCCTTGTTTACCACACTGTCCAAGTCGCTGCAGGATGACATCATCAACCGCACCATGCAGGGATTTTAAAAGCTCTCATAAAATGTATTGCCCGTAAAAAGCGGTGTTTCCATAAATGGGAACGCCGCAGAACGGTACAGCCGGAATATATGGAGACTTCAATTATGTATTTAATTGAAAATGATCTGATCGCCCTAAGACAATATACACATGATGACGACTATGATATGTATCTTTGTTGGAGCGATATCGATACGCAAAAAGGATATAACGGTATTTTTGACCAGAGCTTTGAAGAATTTAACAAGTTTGATATTGACCGTTTCAAATTTTGGGTCACTGCTGTGGATAAGGCAACCAATGAAAGCGTGGGCACTCTCCGGCTTGGAACAGGGGAAGTGCCCGACCTGGTAATCTGGATTTATCCGCAGTTCAGGAATCGGGGATATGGAACACAATCCTTCATTCTCGCTCTTACATATTTGTTTACACATGATAGCTACACTGAAATATCCGCTGGATGCTATGAAACCAATACAGCCAGTTTAAAGATGTTGAGACGGATAGGGTTTGAGCGTTTATCCTTTGAGGACCGGAAAGAAAAGGACTGTTTTACAGGAAAGCCCATCGTACAAATGGAATTTAGAATTTCCAAAGACAAGATACTTTAAAATTCTTTATCTATCTTCTTTTTATCAGCATATCGAATCAAAGAAAGGGAATAGAAAGCAAATATGGAAAGAGAATACCTTCAGGTCCGGGGCAGGATATTTGATATTCAAAAATATTCCATCCACGACGGGCCGGGCATCCGGACCATTGTATTTTTAAAGGGCTGCCCCCTGCGGTGCAAGTGGTGCTGCAATCCGGAATCCCAGGAACGGGAAATCCAAACCATGATCACCGCAGGCAAGCCAAAAATCATCGGCAGGGACATCACCGTTGGAGCGGTCATGGACGAGGTGATGCAGGATCGGTTCTACTACCGGCGTTCTGGCGGCGGCCTCACTCTGTCCGGCGGGGAATCCCTGATGCAGCCAGACTTTGCGTCAGCGCTGATGCAGGCTGCCCATGAGCGGGGAATCAACACTGCCATGGAGTCCACCGGACTGGCCCCCTTCCAAGTGATCGAGGAAAAAATACTGCCTCATCTGGACCTTTATCTGATGGATATTAAACACATCGACCGGGATAAGCACAAGTTTTTTACGGGTGTTTCCAACGAACTGATTCTGGAAAACGCCAGGAAAATAGCCGCATCGGGGCAGAACCTAGTAATCCGCGTTCCGGTAGTTCCGGGATTTAATGCCACCGAAGTGGAAATATTAGAGATAGCCAGGTTTGCAGCGTCTCTGCCGGGGGTAGAGCGTCTGCATTTGCTGCCATACCATCGCCTTGGGATGGATAAATACGCAGGCTTAGGCAGGGATTACAGCCTTGCTGGCATTCAGCCTCCGTCAAATGAGCTGATGCAGAAGCTGATGGATGCGGCCGGGGTGACGGGGCTGCGAGTGAGAATCGGAGGATAACAAGGCAATGCCGGAAATGAAACGCGCCATAAAGGACAGTGTTTTTACCTGTCTGTTCAGCGAGCCAAGGTATCTTCTTGAACTGTATCAATATCTGCATCCGGAGGATACAGATGTAACCGAAGAGGACTGCAGGCTGATCACCTCAAAAAATATTCTTTCCAATGGCTTTTACAACGATCTTGGAATCCAGGTTCGGGATAAGCTGATTCTGTTGGTAGAGGCCCAAAGTACCTTTTCACCCAATCTGCCGCTGCGGCTGCTGATCTATCTGGCCCAGGCCTACCGGGAACACATTTTAAAGAATAAGCTGTCCCTGTACAGCCGTACGCCAGTTGCCATTCCAAGGGCAGAGCTGTATGTAGTCTATACCGGATCCAGGGAAGATATCCCCGATATGCTCTGCCTTTCGGACCTTTGCGGAGGAGACAGCATAGAGGTCAGGGTAAAGGTCCTCCAGGGTGGGGACAGCAGTATTGTGGGGCAATATGTGGATTTTTGTAAAATTGCCGACCGGCAGAGGGCCATACACGGTCCTACCACCGAGGCAATACGGGAAACTATACGCATTTGTCAGGAAAAAGGGATTTTAGTCCCCTTTCTGGCATCCAGAAGAATGGAGGTCGTGGATATTATGGAATTACTGTTCAGTCAGGAAGAAGTAATGGAAATGGCTTTTTGGGAGAGGGAGCAGCAGGGCAGACAAGAAGGCAGACGAGAGGGCAGACGGGAAGGTAGACGGGAAGGCAGGCAGGAGGGTGAGGACCGCATTATGCAGCTCCTGGAAAAAATGGAACCTCTGGGACGTTCCAGGGAATTACTTGCTGCAAGGGGAGACAGGGAGAAAATTTCCTCCCTTGCCAAGGAATTCGGTCTGGACATATAGCGCCAAAATCCGCTGACTATATATCAGATTGATATAGGAGCGGAAAAAGATAAGCAAAGTAGCTGTTCTGTCCTTCGCCTACTTCGGCTGCTGACAGAACAGCTGTTTTTGCCCTTTGGGGAAACAAATGAGAACTTGAGGAGGTCATGCCATGATAGAAGTAGAAAACCTTTGCAAGGACTACCTTGTCAAAGGCGCCAAGGAGGGCGTCTTCAGCCGTGGAAAACAAAAAAAGCGGGCGGTTTCCGATATCAGCTTTACTGTACATCCCGGTGAGCTGGTGGGCTACATCGGTCCCAATGGGGCGGGGAAGTCCACCACCATCAAAATGCTCACCGGTATCCTCCTCCCGGATGGCGGGACTGTCCGCGTCGACGGCCTGGACCCATTCCGCCAGCGCAAGCAGAACTGCCGGAACATGGGGGTGCTCTTCGGCCAGCGCTCCCAGCTCTGGTGGCATCTGCGGCTGGACGACACCTACCGTCTTTTAAAGCATCTCTATGAAATCCCAGACCAGCAGTATAAGGCCCGGCTGTCCACTCTGCGGGAGATACTGGATCTAGATGAATTCTGGGGACAGCCGGTCCGCCAGCTGTCCCTTGGCCAGAGAATGCGCGGAGAATTGGCGGCTGCCCTTCTTCACAGCCCTTCTTACTTGTACTTGGATGAGCCTACAGTGGGTATGGACGTATTGGTCAAGGAGCGTATCCGGGAGCTGCTGGGGGAGATCAACCGGCGGGACGGCGTGACAATCCTACTGACCACCCACGATCTGGAGGATGTGGAGCGACTCTGTTCGCGGGTTATGGTGATCAACCATGGAAATCTGCTCTATGACGGCACCATGGCAGAACTGCGTCACCGTTGCCCGGCGGATTCCTCGGTGTCCATCGACATTGACGGCGAAGCTTTTCTCCCAGACAGCCTGCGAAACGTAAAGCGGGAGGGGAATCGTGTCTCATTCAGCTTCAGCCGCCATATGGGGGAGGGGGAGCTGCTGGCAAAGGTCATCTCCCAGAACCATGTTCGGGATATCTCCATCACCGAGCCCCCCATTGAGGAAGTGGTCCGGGATCTGTACGAGGGAGGAGAAAAATCGTGAAGCTATATGCCTATCTCCTGATGGCGTATCTGTCCCTGAAGGAATCCCTGACTTATTGGAAGGATTACCTTTCCTTTGTCATATTCTCTGTATTCCGCCTTGTACTGCAGCTGAGCGCCTGGTATGCCCTGTACAGCAGCGTCGACTTTGCCCCCGTCATGGGGCGAAGCTATGAGACTATGATCACCTACTACCTGGTGGTGCAGATTGTGGGAGACGTCACCTCTGCCAACGGCATTGCAAGGGCGCTGGAGCAGCGCATGTCCAGCGGGGAAATCGCAACGGACATGCTCCGTCCAGCCGCTCCCCGGGGAATCCTCATCGCCCGCTCCTGGGGAGAGAAATTTTATTTCTTTATCCCAACTATGGTTATTTTTGCCGGAGCAGCGCTGGTGGTGGGCGGCATACAGCTTCCAGCCTCCCCCGGCGTATTCGCGGCCTTTGTCCTGTCCCTCTGCCTGGGATACCTCATCAATCTGACGTTTGAACTTGTCATGGCTACCTTTGCCTTCTGGTTTGTCGAGGTCAACACGCTGAGGTGGTTCGTCTCCTTTTTTACAGCCCTGTCCGGAACCGCTGTGCCCTTATGGCTGCTTCCCCCCTGGCTCCAGGCTATCTGTCGCGCTCTGCCCTTCCAGGCTGCCGCCTATGTTCCCATGCAGATCTATCTGGGCGGTACCAACTCCGCTGAAATCCTGAGCGCCTTTGGCACACAGGTGCTATGGATCATCGGGCTTTTCCTGCTTCAGGAGTGGCTGTGGCAGAGGGGAAAGAGACGAATTGTCGTTTTAGGCGGCTAGATAGGGAGGGAGCTTTATGCTGAGTAAATACAAACGGTTCTGCCACCAGATTGTGTGGTTTTTCCAGCTGTGCGGTATGACCCTTTCCATGTGCTGGAGAGGGTACATCAGCCATAAGGGCTGGTCTGCCCTTATCCACGGAATTGGATTGATTGTCGGCTACCTGGGGGATTATGCGGTTCTCTATTCCATGATCATGAACTTCCCCGGGATCGCCGGATTCACCGCTCTGGACATCTGTTTTCTGTACTCCATGGGGCTTGTCTGCTATGCCCTGGGAAATGTCCACACCCGGGAATTCTGGAAAATCGATGACCTAGTCCTGCGGGGTGGGCTGGACCTTTACCTTGTGCGCCCTGTATCGCCCCTTGTACAGATGTTTGTCCGGGACATTCAGGTCGGCTATGTCTCCCATTTGATTCTGGGATTGGGATGTATGCTTATGGTAAAGGGGATGTCCGGTATTCCCTGGGACATACTCCATTGGGGTCTGTTCTTTTTCAGCATCTTGGCGGGATGTGTTGTGATGAGCGGTATCTCCCTGATCGCCACGCCCCTGTCGTTTTGGTGGGGAAGGTCCCAGTCGGTAACCGGCTTTATCCGCGGCGGACTGAGGGGTACGCTCCAGTATCCTGTTACAATCTACCCCAAATTTATCCGGATCCTTGTTTATATCATTCCCTATGCCTTTGTGGCCTATTATCCCTGCCTTTACCTATTGGGAAAGGATACCTCCCCAAAGGCAGTGCTCTACCCTTTGATCTCTATGCTGGTGGGGATTGCCATTCACTTCGCCTTCTGGGTATTCTGGAGGCTGGGATTGAAAAGGTATAACAGTGCCGGGGGATGATGATCATCCGTCCCAAAACAACGCCGGAAAAACGGAGACCGTCTGCCAAAAGGGGGCTGCAGTTCAGTTTTGAACTTGCAGCCCCCTTTTTTGAAAAAATTTCCAGAAATATCTTTTTCCCTCCCATTCACCATTTAATAGCCTATTGACAAACGCTCGTATCGTGATATAATTAAATCATAAGTAGTAAGTAATATGTAAAGAGTAATCGACAGATAAAAAAAAGGAGGATCACAATGAAAGATACGTCCATTATTCAGGAGTACATGATTTGTTCCGTAAACGAAAAGGGCAAAATCTCCGGTTTCAGTACAGAAAAGATGGTCTGCCTGGTAGCAGCCGGTATATTGGAGCTGCGCCTTGAGGAGTGTATTTCTATTGATTCTAAAAGAGTCGATGTCATCAGACCCCTCCCAGCTGACCGGCAATATTTGAAGCCGCTTTACGACTTTATTGATGAGAAAAAGCCGGTGAAAATCAACAAGATAGTCGAGGCATACAACATGGCCTTTACAGACAAGCGCTTTCGAGCGCTTATGGAATCGGTTGGCAGTTCCCTCGCTGGTCTGGGGCTGGCCGAGGAAAGGAAATCGGGACTGACCGGAAATAAAAACTCCTATATCCCCACTGCGGAGGCAATCCGCTCTGTGGTAGAGATGATGCGGGCAGAGCTTCTTGAAGATGGAGAGGTCACAGAGGAGACCGCTGTCCTGGTCATACTGCTGGAAAAGGGCAAATGCCTGAAGCCCTATTTTTCCAAGTTTGAACAAAAGGAAATGAGGAAAAAGATACGAGAAATTATCGATTCGCCCAACGGGAAACTGGTAAAGGATATGGTAGAACACATTGAAAGCCTTTTAGCTATTCTCAGTTCCTCGGCGGCCAGTTCCGCTTCTGTATAAAGGGGGAGATAGAAATATCCAGGAAAAGGAGTTTCGAGGTAATCCAAGCAGCGGAATATGTGACCATCGGCGAGCTTGTCAGGCTGACAGACGTCCGGTACAGCACGCTGAAGTTTTATACCGAAGAGGGTATGCTGCACTTTGAACAGGCAGGCGAAAACCTGACAAGGCGGTACAAACGCCTTGAGACAACAGCGCAGATTCAACGAATTAAGGATCTGCGCCGTCAGGGCAAAACGATTCCCGAAATAAAAAATATATTGTCCCAGCCGAAGGAATAAACCCTATCTCTAAACAACATGCGTTCGATAAAGTAAATTTGCAGGAGAAAGCTAAGATGGGAATAAGAGGTGGATGAAAAAGGTTTCGGGTCCAGGGGGTGGCGTTGCGCACAGCACAATCCTAAAAGGCCCTCCTGGTCTCCAGTTCAGCTGAACGGAACCCGCCAGAGTTGGACAAAACTAAAACTTTCCTCTTGCCGCCATCCAGCAAACCAACGGTTTGCTGGATGGCGTGCCTAAGGCCGAAACCCATAAAATTAAGAGAAAGCTTTTCGCCGAACCATGTTTGAATGAAAGCCAGGGGTATGGTAAAATACCAGTAACGAGACTTATATTAGGAGGAATCGTTTATGCAGTTACCGGCAAAACAGGAGCAGTTCACATTTGCGGATATCCTCACTTGGGATGAGGGAGAACATATCGAAATCATCCACGGCGAATTATTCATGATGGCACTACCATCCAGAATCCACCAGGAAATCAGCGGCGAACTATTCCGGCAGTTGGCTAATTTTCTGGAAGGGAAACCATGCAAAGTATACCATGCTCCCTTTGGCGTCCGTCCGTTCGAGCAGTCCAAGGACACGCCGGAAGAGGTTGATACAATCGTTGAGCCGGACATTTCCGTAGTATGTGACCAAAGCAAACTGGATGAACACGGCTGCAAAGGCGCGCCAGACTTGATTATTGAAATCCTCTCCCCCTCTACCCGGCGGCATGACCGGCTTGTAAAACTGAACCTGTACCAGCGGGCAGGGGTGCGGGAATATTGGATAGCAGACCCGGACAACCAATCTGTCCAGGTATTCACCCAGGACAATGGC
>CATJCP010000135.1 GCA_949737515.1 uncultured Oscillospiraceae bacterium
CCAGCCTGTAAAGCTCGTTGGCGGTCAGGTAGTTTACCACCCCGGCCTGGGTTGAAATGTGTATGTCTATCTCCGGCACAAGGCGCTTCGCCTCCATCAGTACCCCGATATCCGCCACAATCAGGGCGTCGACGCCTGCTTCCCGGGCCGCCTGGAAAAACGCCGGGAGCTGATTGATTTCATGGTTCCTGGGAAGGGTATTGCAGGTAAGGTACAGCCTTACCCCGTGGCGATGGCAGTGGTCCGCGGCCTTCTTTAAATCCTTCGGTCCGAAGTTTGCGGAGGCTGCCCGCATCCCAAAGGCCTTTCCCCCCAGATAAACCGCATCCGCCCCAAAGCGGACGGCTGTTTCCAGCCGCTCGAAATCTCCCGCTGGGGAAAGAACCTCCGGTACCTTCCCCAATCCTATCCTCTCCATTGACATAAACAGCCGCCTTTCAACAATGATTGATACAATGCGGATAGCAACGCCAGCTCTGCCCTTTCGGACAGAGCTGGATTTTTATTCAGCCGGAGCTGGTTCTGAACTGGACGCACTGGCCGCCTCTGCCTCTGCCTTCTCAAGCTCGGCGTTGACCCGGTCCGCTGTGGCGATGTTGTTGTTATGCTCTTCCAAAGTTGAAGCATAATAGAACGTCCCCTCATTGTCAGTGACAAAGTAATAATAGTTGCTCTCCTCCGGGTAAAGGGCGGCCCGGATGGCATCCAGCCCCGGATTGCCGATGGCCCCAACCGGTAAGCCTACGCATTTATAGGTATTGTAGGCATCGTACATCTCCTGGTTGGTGTAGCTGAGGTACGGCTTGATGTTCTTGTTCACATAGAACACCGTCACGTCAGACTGGAGCATCCCTCCAACCGCATCGGGGTTGTTCATTCGGTTATGAAACACAGAGGAAACCCTAACCATCTCCTGATATCCGCCGCTGCTGGCTTCTGCCTGGATAATGGATGCCAACGTGACCGTTTCATCCAAGGTCATATTCATCTCCGTCATCCGGTCGTTGAGGTCCTTGGTGATCATCTCGTAAAACCGAACCAAAAAACGGTTCGCCGCAGATTTGGGGTTCTCCCCCACATAGAAATTATACGTATCCGGGAACAAATACCCCTCCAGTTTGTAAAAACGGTACGGGCTTTCGGGGATCAGCGTCTCAAAGTAGAATTTAAAGTCCTCGGTTTGGAGGGCGTTGATAAACTTTTCCCTGTCACAGACCTCGTTTTTATCCAGCAGATCGGCGATCTCGTTAAGGGTCAGTCCCTCGCGGAAGGTGATCTCCACCTCGCCTGCGCCGGTAGATCCAATGGGGCTGCACAAGGCGTCATAGATGTGATCAAAGGACATATTGTCGTTGACAACATGCTTTCCCGCCTGGAGCTCATCGTCGGTAATATTCTTCAGCTGTGCGTAAAGGCGGAAAATGAACGGAGAGGTAATGACCTCCTTCTCCTCCAAAAGCTTAGACACCTCATGGATGGTCATCCCATCCTCCAGGACGATCTCCTGAGGCTGGTCGTCCTGGTCCAGTCCCAGGAAATCAAAGGCGCCCGTCAACAGGAAATTGGACAAAAAACCACAGGCGGCCAGCGCTACCACCACCACAATCACTGTCTCAAAGCCAAAGTATATCCGCTTTACCGCTTTCCAGATTTTCCGGCCCTTGCTCTCTTCTCCATCCTCGTCATATTCGTCTTCTGGTTCCGCAGTCCGCCCTGCCCTTTTTGGAG
The DNA here is from genome assembly GCA_949737515.1 of uncultured Oscillospiraceae bacterium. Lineage (GTDB taxonomy): Bacteria > Bacillota > Clostridia > Oscillospirales > Ruminococcaceae > UBA1405. The sequence continues at coordinate 1,729 of CATJCP010000135.1, forward strand.
CGGCGTCCTTCCCGCCAATGGGCAGACGGTCCAACAGGCTGTCGTCGGATCCCTCCTCCACATCCTCTTTCAGATCGATTTGCTGCAGAATCTCATTGATTTCGTCATCTCTTCTTTGCAACTGTTCCCATCCTTTCGGGGAGAACGCCAGCCCTGCTGGCCAACGTCCGCGTTGTGATATATTTCATGGCGCTGCCCGGTTTCCCTGCTGTTATCATACCGTAAAACCACCGAAGATTCAAACCCCCGGAATGATAACTTTCATGAACTTTATATGAATTATGTAGAAGACGCCGGCGATATCGCCATACCATGAAAAACTCTGCCGGACAGAACGCCTGCCCGGCAGGGCCTTCTCTACCGGCGCTTCCCAGTTCTTCTATCCGGTCCTTCCACAGACCGGAGATATTTCTCAGTCAGCAAAAGGTTCACCGGTACGTCAAACTTTCCCCTTGGAAGTTTCTGCCTGACGCATCCAGCGTATACGATTCCCACTTTAAGCCCTTTATAACCTGACAAAAAGCGGTCATAGTATCCGCATCCATATCCCAGCCGGTATCCGTCCCAATCGTATCCCAGAGCAGGCACCACACAAATGCTTCCGGAAAAATCATCCAGCCTTTTACAGCGGGAGACGATGGGTTCCAGCACGCCAAAGGTCCCCCTCTCCATATCCTCCATAGAATGGATCAGGTAAAACTCCATCTGCCTCGTCCCCTCTATACAACGGGGGACGGCCACCTGCTTTCCCGCAGACAGGGCGTCTGTAATGATGCCAATGGTATCCACCTCAATTTCCTTGGAGACATAACACAGGATCGTTTTGGCCCTCGGATACTGGTAAAGCCTTTGAAATCTCCTGCGGATACGCCTGTCGCACTCTGACTTGAAGGCTGGGGACATGGTGCGGCGGTAGTCCTTGCTGGCGCGGCGGAGCTGGGCTTTATAGGCGCGAAGGTCTATCTGCTGCATTGTAATGGTTCCTTTAATTCTTGGGCAGCAGAATCCCCTTTCAGGCACTGAACCAGAGCCATGGCAAAGTCCAGGGCCACGCCAGCTCCCCGCCCGGTTATCATCCGTCCGTCTATACAGACCTTTTTATCGGAGAGAACGGCTCCTTCCAAGGCATTCTCATAGCCGGGATAACAGACGGCTTCCTTCCCCTTGAGCATTCCCCGGTGCCCCAATATAGATGGGGCTGCGCAGATCGCGGCGATCCAAAGCCCATTTTCCTCCGCCCAGTCCAGCGCCTTCTGAACCACAGGGGATTGCTCCAGCCTGGTGATCCCCGGGCCTCCCGGCAGGACTACCATCTCCATATCCTCAAAGGAGGATATTTCCCCAGCGGTCTTATCACAGACGACAGGGACGTTATGGCTGCCGGTAATGGTCCTGCCCTCTACACCGACAACGGTCAGCGGGACCTGAACCCTGCGGAGCAGATCAATGGGACAGATTGCCTCCATCTCTTCAAATCCGTCAGCTAAAAAAAGGTATACCATGCGCTTCCTTCCTTTCTGTTCTTTTTTGTCAGTCTAATGCAATCCCCATAAAAGCGGACGGCCGCCCGTCTGTCCCCACAGAGGATGATGGGAATTGCCCTTTCCTATATTTTATCATACCAAAGGGCTGTAATACAGTTTTTTTTGCATTTTTTTCTTCAAAATCCGCCGGAAGCCGGAATACAACCTCTTTTCCTGGCCAGAAAGCAGCCAACTCCTCTAACAGGCCTTGGGTAATCCCCAGGGGAAACGCCAGTTCCTTTACCAGGACCGTTTCTCCTTCCGGCCGGGTATACAGGCAAAATCCCATCCCGTCGATGGACAACGCCCCGCCGTTCTGGGCCCTGGCTTCCCGATAGATAAAGGACAGCGCTTCCTCCTTCCAACACAGGAAATTCTCCCGGCGCTTCAAAGAGGAATCCAGATATAAAGACCGGAATTTTCCCTCTGGGATTTTCATTATTTTGTATCCCCAAAAGTCCCTATGCCCCTGAACATTTCGGACCTCATTGAGATAAAATGCGGTTTCAAAGCCAAATTTTTGATAAAACCCGTAGAGGGAACCGCTCGCCGGATGCAGGCAGGTAAAATCCTCTCCCCGCCCTTCCACAAGGCACTGGGCAAAATCCAGCATACTCCCCCCATATCCCCTGCCCCGAAAACATGGATGGGTTGCCACCGCATAGATATACCGGCCCCGCATCCCAGCTAGGCTCACCGGCAGAAGAAACAGCATTGCTGCCAGCCGGCCGTCATCCAACGCAACGACAGTATCCTCCGTTCTAAAGGCGGAGCTCTCCAAAAAAAGGCTGATATAATCGGGCTCATCCCCAAAAACGGTTTGCCAAAGGACGCTCAGCTGCTTTTTGAATTCGTCAGGGGAAATCCGGCTTTTCCTGAGATAATCCAGTCCGGTCAACACCATAGCTGTCCCCTATTCCAGGCCAACGGCCCTGGCGCAGCGACGGGCAATCTCTTCAATGGGCAGAACTCTCCCATCCCCGTCACAGTGGATCACCGTCCATCCCTCCCGCCCGGCGGCATACAGGGCCGATTCCCGACAGCGGCGCAGATATTCCCTGTCCGCCTCATGGATATCCTTCTTCCCCTCGTCCCCTTGGTAGCGTGCGGACAGCAGCCTCTCTGAAAGGGAGGGATCCATGTCCAAAAACAACACCCGATCCGGTTTCGGCAGGCCCAGCTTTCCGTACTCAAACTCCTTCACCCAGGCCAGGAAGCCGTCCCATTCCTCTCTTGGGAGCTTGCCCATCTGGTGGATCATATTGGAGGTGGCATAGCGGTCAGCCAGGATATCCCTACCCGCCTTGTAGTCCTCTTCCCAGTGTCGGCGGTAGCTTGCATAGCGGTCCACTGCATAAAAGCTGGAGGCGGCATAGGCGTTTACATCCCCGGCACCGCCGCCGAATTCCCCCGCCAGATACATCTTCACCAGCGCCGCCGAGGGGCTCTCGTAATCCGGGAAGGACACTAACCGCGCGCCTTTGGGATTGTGTTCCGCCATTTTTTTCACCAGTAAACCGCTTTGGGTGGCCTTTCCGCTCCCGTCCAGCCCGTCTATGACTATCAGCTTCCCTGTCGCCATACTGTACTCCTCTTTTCCTCATTCATTGCGGCTTTACCGATTCGCTTCGTATCCGCTCATACTCGGCGCGGACCTCTTCCATTCTGCCGCAGGTCATCTTTCCCTCTGTGCACGGTCCGCTGACGCATCCCGGTCCGCTGTGGGCAAAGATATGAGGCGCGACAGGGTATACCAGGGCGTACATTTGTTTGGCGACTTCACGGATTTCCCACTGGGCGCGGGTGCAGCACCGCAGGCGGAAAAAGTTCTGCAGGCTCCGAGCGTTCATGGTCACAACCATCCGGGTGTCGCAGCCGTTGGGCAGGACAAAACGGGCGTCCTCGTTGGCCAGCTTTGAGGCGGCCTTTCGGGCCTCCTTTTCGCTTTGTCCCTCTGCCGTCAGGCGGGCGGTATGGCTCTCTGTCAGGATGGCCTGGAGCCTTTCATAATATTTATTGCAGGAGGACATGGCTTCCTGATACAGCGCCTCCGCCTCGGGAATTCCCTCAATGGAAGGCGGCGTAATATAGCTGAAATCCGCCTTGCTGACATACCGCTGGCTTTGGACGCTGTAGGATGCAATGCGGTGCCGTGTGATCTGCGCCAGAAACGCCCGCGATACTCCTTCAATTCCAAATGTAAAAGAAATATGTTCTATGGGACTTTCATGGCCCAAACCGGACAGCATTTCGATAAACTCCGCCGTTTTGTGGTCATCCAGCTTGTCCAGCAGGGTCTGCACCCCGCTTTTGCTGTAACACAGCTTCGCCGCCGCCGCGACGAGCTTCTCCGGCTCCGGCGTGTGGGCTAAAAGCATTACCGTTGGCATGGCGCTTTCCTCCTTTGTTTCTCTGCCCTTTCAGGCATCAGCTTTCGATATTTTATCACAGATTTGTTTTTATGTAAATATGGCCCCGGCCCTTACGCAGTACAACCTGCGTTTTCCTTGTTGAAATCGTAAATTTTTCTTTTTTCCGGAAAAAATGTTGTATGCGGGACCGGAAACAACTATAATAGGAGATATATGACAATACACGGGCCTGGCTTTACAGAATGGACAAGCATATCTAAGGCCCAACGGAAAACGGAGGAAACGCAGATGGAATTTTTAAAGCGCATGTTATATGGCGCCATCATCGGGGTGGCCAATATTGTCCCAGGGGTAAGCGGCGGGACAATGGCGGTTATCCTTGGGATTTACGATAAACTTCTGGAAAGCATTTCTTTTAAAAATCTGAAGCGGAACATCCTTTTTCTCCTGCCTGTGGCAATCGGCGGCGGAGCCGGGATTTTGGCGCTGAGTACGGCGATGAAGTTCCTCATTGTCAATTACCCCATTGCCACCAATTTTGCCTTTATCGGCTTGATACTGGGCAGCATCCCCATGATCTGGAAGCGCGCCCGAAACCCCAAGGGAGATCCCAAAGGAGAGTCCTCTGTTTCCCCTGCCAACATCGTCTTTTTTGCCGCCGCTCTGGCCTTTATGCTCCTCTTGGCCTTTCTGAATCAGGGCTCTATTGAGAACGCGGTCCAAACGCAGCTCACCCCTGTCCTTGCCGTCCAGCTGTTCCTGGCGTCCATTGCCAGCGCCTTCGCCATGCTCCTGCCAGGCATCAGCGGGTCGTTTGTCATGCTCCTTCTCGGCAGCTATTCCACTGTCATCACCGCCATTTCCGATTTGAACGTTGTCCTCCTGCTGCCTGTGGCGGCGGGGTGCCTGGTTGGGCTGCTGTTGGGCGCGGTGCTGATCTCCAAACTGATGAAAAGATTTCCCCAGGCCACCTATATGGCAATCCTGGGCCTGATAGCCGGTTCGCTGTTCTCCATCTACCCGGGCTTTGTCTTTGGAGCCGAGGGCATTGCCGCAGTCCTTCTGCTGGCCCTGTTCGCCTTTGTTTCCTGGTGGTTTTCCGTCCGGGAACACTAATTGAGATAGGACGGTTGAACTGTGGAGAGTAAGTACAAAAAGCTCTTTTCCAATACCATCATCTTTTCCATCGGTACCTTCAGTTCAAAGGTGCTGGTATTTTTGCTGGTCCCCTTTTACACCCACTTTCTCACCGACGCGGAATATGGGACTGTAGACCTGATCACCCAGACCGCCAATCTGCTGATCCCTCTGGTTTCCATGGGCATTGCAAGCGCCGTTCTGCGGTTCGGCCTGGACAAAGCCTATCACAAAAAGGCCATTTTTACCACTGGTGTGTCTGCAATTCTCGTTGGTTTTACGGTTTTCCTCTTTTTTATTCCGCTGATGTTAAAGATAAAGATCATAAACGAATACACCCTACTGCTGTATATTTATGTCTTTGTAGGATGTTTCCGTCTGCTCTGCACCGATTTTGTCCGGGCCCTCTATGCCCGGCTATACGCCTTTGACGGGGTGCTCTGCACCGTAATGGTCATACTTTTCAACATCCTGTTTTTAATGGTCTTCCATCTGGGGATTGTGGGATATGTCCTGGCGACGATCTGCTCTGATCTGTGCTCAGTGGTTTTTCTCGTCTCTATCGCTAGTCTGCACCGCTTTATCGATTTTTCCCGGGTAAAGGCCAAAGTCCTTATCCCTATGCTCCGGTACGCCCTTCCCCTGATTCCCGCCAATATTTTCTGGTGGATCACCCATGTCTCTGACCGGTACATGGTCACTTATATGATCGGCGAAAGCGCCAACGGGATGTATGCCTTGGCTTACAAGATTCCCACTATGATATCCATTGTCTCCACCATTTTCATAGAGGCCTGGCAGCTGTCCGCTGTGGTGGAAAAAAACGATCCCAAACTGGCAAAATTTTTTACCGACGTCTTCTCCTCCTTTCAGTCTTTCATGTTCCTGTGCAGCTCCGGCTGTATTCTGTTGTGCAAGGTGCTGATCTACCTGCTTTCCATGGGCAAGCCCAGCTTTTATATTGCCTGGAAATACGTCCCCATTCTGGTTATGGCGACCTGCTTTTCCTGCTTTGTCACCTTTATGGGCAGCGTCTATGTGGTGGAGAAGAAAAGCGTCACCTCCTTTCTCACCACCTTCCTGGGGGCAGTCTCCAACGTGCTGATGAACCTCTGGCTGGTCCCCCTGCTGGGAGTCAACGGAGCGGCCCTGGCAACCATGTTTTCCTATATTATCGTGTATACGGTCCGCGTCTCCTCCACCAAGCGGCTCATACCCATGCGGTTTCAGGCTGGTAAAACTTTCCTAAACGTTCTTCTCCTTGGGGGACAGTCCGCTGTTATGATTTTTGAGATTCCCTTTTGTTATCTGATCTCCTCCCTGATCTTTCTTGCTGTCACGATCATCAACCTCCGCGGGCTGTTCCATACTGTCTTCCACATTCTGCGCAAACGGAAAAGGAGGGCATAAATACTGCCCGCCCCTCCCACTCCGGAACCAACCAGATGATAGAATAGAAAGGAGCTGGCAGGATGTCCCCACAGAAAATGCCCTTTCGCCTCAGCCCAAGACTTCAGATGATCGCCTCCCTGGTCTGCCCCGGTGGGGCGCTGGCGGATATCGGCTCCGACCACGGCTATTTGGTGACCTGGCTGGCTGTCCAGGGGATCATCGACAGGGGGTTGGCCTGTGATATCAACCCCTTGCCTCTGGAGCATTCCCGCTCCACCATCGCCCGCTGCAAAATGGAGGATAAGGTCCAAACGCGCCTCTCCGACGGGCTGAAGGCCCTTGCGCCAGGGGATTTCACCCAGGCCGTCATTGCCGGAATGGGCGGAGACACCATCTCGGAAATCCTCTCCGGGACCAGCTGGAGCGGCACAGCAGGGATTCGCTATCTGCTCCAGCCCAACTCCAAGGAAGACCACCTGCGGGAATGGCTGCATCAAAACGGGTTCCGCATCCTGGAAGAACACGCTGTCCAGGACGGGAATTTTGTCTACCCGATCCTGACGGTGGAGCCCGGCGGGATGGAGATCCCGGAAAACCGCCAAAGACTGTTCTATGCTGTGGGCAGGATCGGGGAAAACAGCTTTATCCGCCCGGCGGAGGCTGCCTATCTGCGGCGGCGGAAAAAGGCCCTCCTGCTCCGGCTGGAAGGGAGAAAAGCCTCTCAGGAGCCCCTTTCTTCTTATTACGAGGAGGAGGATCTCCAAGCGGTGATAGAGGGAATTGACCGCCGCCTCAAGGGGCTGGAGGGAGAGCGCCTTTGTTTGATCCAAGTAAATGAAACCATGAGGGAGATGGCGGAGGACTACCGGGACGAGCATTTCCGCAGGGGGGAAATGACGCTTCACGGCTCGGCTCTGCTGGACTCCCTTCCCTTTGACCAGTGGATCCAAAGGGCCATGGACAACGCCCGGCCGGAAACCGTACAGCCCCATTGGGTGGAAACCTCTGTCTTTTTTGCGGTGCGCCGGGAGGACGGCAGGGCTGTCGGTATGCTGGACGTCCGCCACCACCTCAATGCTTTTCTCCGGCAGTATGCAGGGCATATTGGCTATGGCCTCCGCCCGTCGGAGCGGGGGAAAGGATATGGAACGGAGATGCTCCGGCTGGGGCTGAAATACGCCGGATATCTGGGGCTGGAGCAGGTCATGCTCTCCTGTTATAAGGAAAATCAGGCCTCCCGGCAGATCATCCTCAAATGCGGCGGGAAGCTGGACCGGGAATTTCTGCATACTGACGGCAAACAAATACAGGTATATCATATTCCCCTGTGATCACCAAACTGAATGAGGAGAATGTCTATGAAAATAAAAGAGATTGTAGAGTATATTGACAGCTTCGCCCCCTTTTCCACCGCCATGTCCTATGACAACTGTGGCCTGCTTATTGGCGATGGGGAGACAGAGCCTTCCGGGGCGGTGATCTCCCTGGACGCTACCATGGACGCCCTTCAGTACGCCCTGGATCACAAATGCAATCTGGTGGTCACCCATCACCCCATTATCTTCAATCCTTTAAAGAGGATTGGCGCCCAGTCAGCTGTATATCAGTATATCCGCCATGGCGTATCGGTCATCAGCGCCCATACCAATCTGGATATGGCCAAGGGCGGCTTAAATGACCTGCTGGCCAAACGCCTGGGATTGACCGGTATCTCGGGCCTGGGGGTGGTAGCCCAGCAGCCCTATCAAAAGCTTACGGTATTTGTGCCGGAGGCCTTTGCCGGGGCTGTTATGGACGCCATGGCAGAGGCGGGCGCAGGAGAATTTGGCGGGTATTCCCGCTGCTTTTTCGCGGCAGAGGGCAAGGGCTACTACCAGCCGGAGGCAGGCTCTCATCCCTTCAGGGGCAAAGAAGGCAGTCTCCATACAGAGGCGGAGGTCCGTCTGGAGGCCATATGTCACCCCGCCAAAGCCAGGGCAGCTGTTGAAGCTATGGTGCGGGCACACCCCTATGAGCGTCCCGCCTACGACCTGATGGACGACCTCTCCCTGACTGCTCCGGTTTATGAGGGCCGTGTCGGTATGCTGGCAACTCCATTAACCCCCGGTACACTGGCCGGACAGGTAAAGGAACGGCTTGGGCTGGAGGCCGTTGGCCTGGTCTGCCGGGAGGGACTGGAGGAAAAGCCCCTCGTCAGGGTGGCCGTCTGCTCCGGTGCAGGGAGTTCCATCCTCTACGACTGCGCAAAAGAGGGTATCGACGCCCTCATTACCTCGGAAATCAAGCACAACATCGCCCAAGACGCCCTCGACATGGGGATTATCATGGTGGATGGCGGGCATTATGGTACGGAGATCATCGCCGTTCCCCTGCTGGCCCAAAAGCTGGAAGGACGCTTTCCAGAGCTTCCAGTGTTCCCCTTTGTGCAGCAGCCGGCAATTCGGGCGGTTTATTGAGCCGCTGCAATCCTATAAAAAGCAGGGAAAGGGTCCTCCAGACCGCTTTCCCACCTGTCTACCTGTTTAAAAATATAAGGAGTGATCTGATATGGCGTTAGACGGCGCATTTTTATCCCGCCTGATCCAGGAGATTTCCGCTGACGCCCTGGGGGCGAAGGTGGACCGCATCTTCCAGCCTGGGCGGGAGGAAATCCTGATTGTCCTGCGGTGGAAGGGGGGGTCAGGCAAGCTGCTCCTTTCCGCCAACGCGGACGCGGCCCGGCTGCAGTTTACCAACGCGGCCTTTGAAAACCCCAAAACGCCCCCCATGTTCTGTATGTTTCTCCGAAAGCATCTGGGGAGCGCCCGGCTGGTGGAGATCCGGCAGATGGGCCTGGACCGGATTGTCCACCTGATCTTTGAGACCCAAAATGAACTGGGCGACCTGGTCAAGATCACCGTCGCGGTGGAGATCATGGGACGCCACAGCAACATCATCATCGTGGACCAGAACAACCGGATTATGGAGTCCATCAAGCATGTGGACGAGGAGATGTCCTCTGTCCGCCAGGTGCTTCCCGGAATGACCTACACCCTGCCTCCAAAACAGAACAAGCTGGATCCCCGCACCGCATCGCCGGAGGAGATCATGGCCAGGCTGGACAGCGGGCGGGATGTGGAGCTCCCCAAGGCGCTGATGGATGGGGTCCTGGGGATCTCCCCCATTGGGGCGCGGGAAATCGGCTACTATGTCAACCGGGGGGAACACGCCCCCTATTCCTCCCTGAACGGAAGCCAGCGGGACAAGCTGCAGTTTAGCCTGGGGCGGCTGGGAGAAACGCTGCGCAGTCCTGCCGGCGAGGGGGATCTTGCTGCCCCCACAGTCGTCTTTGATCTCAGCGGCAAGCCAAAGGACTTTTCCTTTCTGGAGATCCACCAGTATGGGCACGCGGTCATGACCCGGGGATGCGACGGCTATTGCGCCCTTCTGGACACCTTTTACAGCGAACGGGATCTGGTGGAGCGAATCCGCCAGCGCTCCGGCGCCCTGCTCCACCTTTTGGTGACAACCACAGAGCGCATTACCCGCAAAGTGGCAATCCAAAGGGAGGAGCTGATGCAGTCCACCCAGCGGGAGAAGCTTCGCCAGTACGGAGATCTGCTCCAGACCAATCTGTACCGCCTGGAAAAGGGAATGTCCTCTATACGGGTGGAGAATTATTTTGAAGAGGGGATGCCGGAGGTGGAAATCCCCCTGGACCCCTCTCTGACCCCATCAAGGAACGCTCAGAGGTACTATACAGAGTACCGGAAGGCGGACACCGCGGAAAAGAAGCTGAAGGAGCTCATTGTCCAAGGAGAGCTGGAGCTGGAGTATCTGGATTCTGTCTTTGATTCGCTGAGCCGCGCCCGGACAGAGGCGGAGCTCAACGCCGTCCGGGCAGAGCTGGCCGATCAGGGGTATCTGCGGGGAGACCGGGGGGACCGGAAAAAGCCTGAGAGGCAGAAACCCGGCGGAAAGGGCAAAAAGCCCGCTAAGGAAGAGAAGCTCCCGCCGATGAAGTATCTGTCCACCGACGGCTTCACCATCCTCTGCGGCAGAAACAACACCCAGAATGACCGGCTTACCTTAAAGGACAGCCGCAACTATGACATCTGGCTGCACACCCAGAAGATCCCCGGTTCCCATACCATCATCATCACAGACGGAAAGGAACCGCCTGCGTCCACACTGGAACAGGCGGCAATCATCGCGGCGTACAACAGCAAGGCCAGGGAATCCACCCGGGTCGCTGTGGATTACACCATTGTGAAGAACGTGAAAAAGCCCAACGGCGCAAAGCCCGGAATGGTGATCTACGATAAATACGAAACAGCGATTGTGACGCCGGATGAACAGGTGGTAAATTCCCTGCGGAGCGTTTAAGGATGGCATAGGCTTTTCCGTTTTTGAATAGAAAGTTCTTTGAGAGAGTGGGGAAAACCAGAATATGAAAAAGGAACGACTTGCTAACATTGAGCTGCTGCGGGTGATTGCAATGGTTATGGTCACCTTCCTTCACGCCCTGGGCCACGGGGGTGTACTGGATCAGTATGAATTTGGCTCCATGGGATATATGTTCTTTTGGACCCTAGAAACGCTGTCCTATGTGGCGGTCAATGTATTTGTCCTGATTACCGGATTTTTTATGGTCAACGGCAAATTTAAGCTGTCAAGAGTTTTAAATCTAGCGGTTCAGGTGGAATTCTATTCTGTTCTGTGTCTGCTCATTGCGAAGCTGCTACTGCACCAGCAGATAGGCATAAAGGATTTGGCTGCCACACTGCTGCCCCTCACCGGCAATGTCTATTGGTTTGCAAGCGCCTATGCCATTTTGGTGTGTCTGTCCCCGCTGTTAAACAAGTTCATCCATTCTCTGAACCAAAGGGAGCATTTTACGGCATGTTGTATGCTCTGCATTCTTTTCTGCGTCATTCCCAACCTTCTGCCTTGGAGCCGCAGTTTACTGACAACAGGGTCAAATTTTATCTGGTTTATTGTCTTATATTTGATAGCCGGTTACATACGCCTTTATTGCAGTACCCCCCCCCGTTGGTTTTTGAAAAAGCCTGCGGTTCAGTTTTTTCTGGTATATCTGGCCTGCTGCACTACCGGCCTTCTCTCCCGGCTCATCCTTGGGGGAATCAGCCGTGTTTTCCTCGGCTCCCTTCCCGTTGAAAAACTATTCTATTCCTATAACAGCCTCATCTTTCTGCCCGCCTCTGTTAGCTTATTCATGGCGTTCCAATATGTCAAAATCAACAACACAGCTCTGTCTAAGGCCGCTACGTCATTGGGGAGCGTGTGCTTTGGAGCGTATCTGATTTCAGATCATCCCCTCCTTCGCAAACCACAATGGGAGATCATCAACCTGCCCCGCTTAACGCAAACCGGCGTCTTCCCCACCCTATTGGGGGTTGTGGCGGTTGTAATTCTCATTTTCCTTTCCGGCTGCGCCATAGAATGGGCCAGGAAAAAGTTCATGCATATACTGGGCCTTCCAAAATGGCTTGACAGGCTGGACAAATGGATGGAAAAAAGATCCCTGACGTCCTAATACATCGACTGCACTCACCCCACGCCCGCTCTTTTCCCTAATTTCCAAAAGACCTATGACCTGGATTCAGGCCATAGGTCTTTTTTGTCCCGAGCCTTCTCATTGCTCCAAAAACCGTATTCCATACAGCCCCATATCCCCCATCATCCGGGCCATCTGCTCCGGCGTTTCCTTCATTCCAAACTCCACCCACTTGACAATCACCGCCATAAACCCCTGGATAATAAATCCACCGAAATAATCCAGCTTTTCCTCCTCTCCCTGGATGTTAAAGGCCTCGGTCCATACCCTCACACAGTGGGTCTCCACGCTGCGGCAGATTTCCCTCAAAAAAACCTGGTTTTTATTCTTTCCCAGTATGATGCGGTGTAAATCCACGTCCTCCCGAATACAGGTAAGAAACTTGGTCAGCATCACATAGATTTGTTCGTGTCCCTGGAGCGGCATATATTCTTCCAGGATCTCATTGATCTTCCCAGCAGCCTCGTTCTCAATCTGCTGCTGGAGATCATAGATATCTTTGTAATGCAGGTAAAAGGTAGTCCGGTTCAGGTCTGCATGGGAGGCCAGCTCCTGCACCGATATATCCCGGATGTCCTTCTGCTCCAACAGCGCGGCAAGGCTGCTTTTAAGGGCCTGTTTGGTTTTTCGTATCCTGCGGTCCTCTGTCTTTGCGTTCATAAAAAATTCACCCTCTGTACTTTTTATTTGTCAACATCTTTTCTTTTTTTGTCTGTTATCCATCGTGTGAGCAGGATTTTGATTATGGATTTTTTCTGTCGTATATACTATAATACATTTTGAAAAAATAATCAACTATTGTTTGATAACAAACAAGCGTCATCAAAAAGGAGAATCATCTATGGCAGAGGAAACAATGGGAAGGCCACAGGAAAAGAATGGGGGACTGACGCCTATGGAGCGCATCGCCTCCTTTATCGTGGATAAGCGGAAGGCCTTTTTCGTCATTTTTATGGTGATGGCGGTTTATGCAGCTGTGTCCATCCACAAGGTACAGGTCAACAACGATTTGACCGATTACCTGTCGGAGGATACTGAGACCCGCCAAGGTTTGACCATTATGAATGACGAATTCGTCACCTTTGGCAGCGGCAAGGTTCTGGTGGCCAACATCACCTACCCCAAGGCCCTGGAGCTGGCAAAGGATCTGGAAGAGATCCGGGGCATCTCGTCGGTGGATTTCTATGACCCAGACGAGAGCGCCTACGAGGACAGCCGCCTGGAGGATTACTATCAGGACGCCTCCGCCCTCTATACCCTGTCCTTTGAGGAGGAGGAAACCGCGGAGCTGAGCCAAAAGGCCATCGCCCAGGTCCGGGAAGCTCTCGAGGATTATGATTCCTTTATCTACACCACTGTCGACAAGGACGACGCCGCAGATCTCCAGGAGGATATGAAGGTGATCCTGGTCATCGCCATCGTCATCATTGTCCTGGTGCTGCTTTTTACCTCCCAAACCTATGCGGAGATTCCCGTGCTGCTGTTGACCTTCGGCATGGCTGCCCTGCTGAATATGGGCACCAACTATTGGTTTACGGAGGTCTCCTTTATCACCAACGCCGTCGGACCAGTCCTCCAGCTGGCGCTGGCCATCGACTATGCCATCATCCTCTCCCACAGGTTTATGGAGGAACGGGAAAAACTCCCCACCCGCGAGGCTCTCATTCAGGCCCTCTCCAAGGCAATCCCGGAGATTTCCTCCAGCAGCCTGACCACTGTTTCGGGCATGGTGGCCCTGATGTGTATGCATTTCGGGATTGGTCCCGACCTGGGCCGCATCCTCACCAAAGCGATTATTTTCAGCCTGCTGACCGTGTTCCTGTTTATGCCCGCCCTGATTTTTATGTTCAGCAAGGCCATGGAGAAGACCGTACATAAAAGCTTCGTCCCGGATATTGCCATATGGGGCAAGGCTGTTGTGAAAACCCGTTACATTCTTCCGCCGGTCTTTGTCTTTATTCTGGTATTCGCCGTATACTTTTCCTCCAACTGCCCCTATATCTACGATGTGGAATCAGCCAAGGCGGAAAAGATGAACGAATATATGACCTCCAAAACCAGGATTTCGGAAACCTTTGACGTTCCCAATACCTTGGCCGTGGTCCTGCCGGAGGGGGACTACCAAGCCGAAGCAAAGGTAATCGAGATGCTCCGCTCCTTCGACCAGGTGGACACTGTGCTGGGCCTGGCTGGAGTCGAGGTGGGAGATAACAATGAATACACTTTGGTGGATTCTCTCAAACCCAGGGAATTCGCGGAGGTCGCAGATGTGGATATCGACCTGGTAAAGGCCCTCTACCGCGTTTATTCCATTGACCAGGAACAGTATGGCTCCCTGCTGAGCAATGTGGAGGACTACGAGATCCCCCTGATCAGCATGGTAGACTTCATCTATGATCAGAAAGAAAACAGGGGCCTGCGGCTGGACGACGACCTATCTGAGCAGATCGATGACATCTATAACACCCTTGTCGACGCGCGCAAGCAGCTAGAGGGCGATGGACACAGCCGCATTGTTTTCACCTTTACCGGCGATGGAGAGGGCGAGGAAACCTTCCAGTTTATCGATACTGTCCGCACCCTGGCCCAAGGATTTTATGAGGATGAAGTCTTTGTGGTGGGCAACCCCACCAGCGCCTATGACCTGAGCAAATCCTTTGTCACTGATAACGGACTGATCAGCGTGCTTACGGTTCTGTTTGTAGGGATCATCCTGCTGATTACCTTCCAGTCCGCCAGCATCCCCTTTATGCTCTGCCTCACCATTGAGGGGAGCATCTGGATCAACTTCTCTATCCCCTATCTCAGCAAATCCCCCATGTTCTTCCTCAGCTACCTGGTGGTCAGTTCCATCCAGATGGGCGCAACCATCGACTATGCCATTGTCATCACCAGCCGGTATATGGAACTGCGGAAAACCGCCTCCTCCAAAAAGCAGGCGATCATCGATTCCCTGAACCAGGCATTTCCCACCATCATCACCTCCGGCACCATTATGTGTTCCGCAGGCTTCGTCATCGGCAAGATCAGCAGCAACGCGGTCATCTCCTCTCTGGGGACCACGTTGGGCATCGGCACCCTCACCTCTATCATCCTGGTCATGACTGTCCTTCCCCAAATCCTTTTGCTGGGCGACAAGCTGATCGACAAGACCGCCTTTGAAGTCAGCCGCCCTCAAATCGCTTCTGGAAAGAACCTGATTTCCTCTGTTCCCACCAGGGTCGAGGGCCATGTTCGGGGCAGCTTCACCGGCTTTATCGACGCAGAGGTAACCGGCCTTTTGTCCGGCGAAATGGACCTGCAGCTGCAAAACCGGGGCAAGGAAGAGGAGCCCTCCTTGCCGGAACAGCCGCCAGTGCTGGATCATTCACAGCAGGAACCCCATCAAGAGGAGGCAGAGATTAAATGAGAAGACACAAAAATGCAATTGTAATAAAACGTATACTGGGCATTGCCCTGGCAGCGGCCTGCACCCTTCAATCCGCTGGAACAGTATTGGCTGCAGACAGCACTGCGCCAGCCGCCAGCAACGAATCGGAGCAGCAGACCTCTGAACTCCAGACAGTGACGGTCCGCACGCCTGAGGACCTGGTTGCCCTCTCTCAAAACAGCAAGACCGATTCTTATTCCAAGGGAAAAATTTTCTATCTGGAAAACGATATTGACCTGACCGATACGGGATTTATCCCCATCGCAGTCTTTACCGGAACCTTTGACGGAAAGGGTCACACCATCAGCGGCTTTTCTATGACCGAATCCGGCAGGGACTTCGGGCTGTTCCGGTATGTGGAGCAAGGGGCCGTTGTTCAAAACCTGACTGTTTCCGGCAGCGTCTGCCCTGACGGAAGCATGGAACACATTGGGGGCATTGCCGGGACCAATCGGGGGCTGATCCAAAACTGCTCTTTTAAGGGGGAACTGGTGGCCAAAAAGACCGCCGGCGGAGTTGTGGGGTACAATGCCCCGGAAGGGGTGATTGACAGCTGCTCCAACCACGGGAAGCTGACCATCACCAAACAGGGCGGCGGCATTGCAGGCCGCAACGAGGGGATCATTCGGGATTCAGTCAACCTGGGGAATATCAACGCCACCACACAGAGCGTTTCCGAAATTATCGGGGAGCAGCCCACCGTTTCCTTGGATCTCACCACCCTGGGGACCGACGCCAAAAAGGTCAACTATATCGGCGGCATCACCGGCTCCTCCTCCGGGCTGATCCAATCCTGCGCCAATAGCGGCCAGGTGGGGTATTCCCACATTGGCTACAACATCGGCGGCATTGTAGGGTACCATCAGGGCAAGACTGAAAACTGCTCCAACAGCGGCGCGGTGCTGGGCCGGAAAAATGTCGGCGGCATTTCCGGGCAGTTTGAGCCCCACATCACCACCGTATACGAGGAGGACGCCTCCGACAATCTGCGGGTTCAGGGGCGCGACCTTCGCCATATGATGGATTCCCTTGCCGATACCCTGGACAGCGCCGCGGACAATGCCGGAGGGCATCTGGACGGCATTGGGGATACTATGGACGGTATTTCCGATTTGGTAAACGACAATATCGACTTTTATCTGGACTGGGGGAACGACTTTTCCAACGGAATGGAGGAGGAGCTGGACTCTCTCGACGGCGCCATCGACCGGCTGGGAACAGACTCCAGCCCTCTTCGGGAGCCGCTCCAGGAGCTTCGGAGGGATCTGTCCCGCTTCAACACAATCCTGGACCAGATCCGCATTGGCGGGGAAGGAACCGAATGGGATAAGGTAGAGGGGAACGTGCAGGAGGGCATCAAGGTCCTGCCAGATCTGATGAAGCTTGAGGCGGAGCTCAGCGATAATATCTCCAAACTGCTCAATCTGATCTGGAAAGAATATCATCCCGATGCCCCGGAAGATCCCGACAATCCAGACATCCCTGACAATGGAGAGAATACTCCCGAAAGCAGCGGCGGGGAGATGCATTCCGGCATAACCCCGGAGGCGAAAGAACAGGCTGCCGCAAAGATGGACGATCTTCAGAATTACGTTTCCCGTTATCTTTCAGAGGTAAAGGATGCGCTCCGGCAGGACGGCGGCTTGGAGGCCGGCAGTCAGGCTGTCCAAAACATAGACTATTTCACCTCCACCGCCCTTTCTCTGGTGGACGAGGTGGAGGACCTCCTGAACGGCGAGGATATCCCTCCCCAAGAGGAGGAGACCATAGAACAGCTGTTGGACGCAATCCGCCAAAACATCAGCGATATCAACGGCATCTTAAACAAACTGACTGGGCCCGGCGGTTCCCTGGAGGATATTGACTGGGATAAGTTCCAAGACGAGGCCCAGGTGACCAAGGAACAGCTTTCCGCCCTGCAGAATGCGGCAAATTCCATGCTGGGGAGCGTCGACGTCCTGTTGGCG
This sequence comes from uncultured Oscillospiraceae bacterium, assembly GCA_949737515.1. Classification (GTDB taxonomy): domain Bacteria; phylum Bacillota; class Clostridia; order Oscillospirales; family Ruminococcaceae; genus UBA1405. The sequence goes on from CATJCP010000135.1 coordinate 19,107, forward strand.
GAGCTCTCAAACTCTGGCGGGGACCTTCGGGACGACACCCGGGAGGTCCGCCGGCAGGCAATGCATCTGTCCAGCTATGTCCGCAGTTCCATGAGCCAGCTGCGGCGGGACGCCCGTTCCAACAGCGACGACATTGACAAGCAGACAGATTCCCTCTCCAGCCAGATCAAAGACTTAAAGGGCGATCTGCGGGGCTACCGCAAGCAGATCAACACGCAGCTGGATCTCATCAGCGAACAGATGGAGCTTCTGGGGGATTCTGCCGCCGACGGGCTGGACCGCATCCGCGATACCCTCATCTACGACGAGGACCAAGAGCTTTACACCGATATTTCCAATGACGAGGACATTAGCGGCACATATGGAATCATACACGGCTGCCTTAACAACGGCGGCGTCACGGCGGATATCAACGGCGGCGGAATCATCGGGCTGATTGGGGTGGAGATGGACCTGGAATCAGACCTTTCCGTGGAGGAGATTGGCACGAAAACCTTTAACTCCAGCTCCAACATCCGGGCAACGGCCGTGGACAGCCGCAACTTCGGCAAGGTAACTGTAAAAAACAACTGCGCCGGGGGCATTGTCGGGCGCGCCGACGCTGGGGCGGTCATCCAGTGCGATAACTTCGGCGAGGTTATATCCACCGGCGGAAGCTATGCCGGTGGGATCGCGGGCAGGAGCCATTATCTGATTCGGGACTGTTATTCCCTCTGCGATGTAACCGGGCAGGACTATATTGGAGGCGTCGCCGGTTTGGGGGGCAGCGCCAACAACAACTATGTCATGGCAGGGATCAACAGCGATGCCGGTGAGAAAAAGGGCAGCATCTTCGGCGACGCTGAAGAGGATATTTCCCACTCTGTCTACCAGAACTATTATGTGGACGAGGGAATCTCAGCCATCAACAACCTAACCTACGAGAGCGCCGCCCAGCCCATACGCTATCAGGAACTGCTGGAGCAAGAGGGGACTCCCAAGGAGTTCCGTTCCTTTACCGTCCAGTTCGTGGCGGACGGCAAGGTGGTAAAGCGGGTGGTCCGCGGCTACGGCCAGGGGATAAAGCCGGAAGACGTCCCCCCTGTCCCTGCGCGCAACGGCCTGGCGGGCGTGTGGGAGGATAAGGATCTCACCTTTATCCGCCGCAATATGGTTGTAGAGGCCCAGTACAGCGATATGATGACCGCCGTCGCCTCCCCGGAGGACACTCCCCTGCTGTTTGCCGTGGGGAACTACCGGCCGGAGACAACGCTGGAATGCGTCACCCTGCCGGCAGAGGAGATCCCCCATGTAGATGGATACCAGCCCGTGCAGGCATTTCACTATGATCTTATCCTGGAATCCGGCGATGCAGAGATCCCCTCCAAGCTCCGCGTCCTTTCCGACGGCGGGAGGAACTATGCCATCCTCGCCTGGGACGAAGAGGGAAATACCTCCCTGATCCAGCCAGCGGAGGATGGAAGATACCTGGCCTTTTCCACTGCTATGAACAGCTTTGCCATCGTCCGGCGCAGAAGCGTGGCGCCTCTGGTGTGCATATGCGTCCTGTCTGCCGGAATAATTCTGGCAGCCGTGACAATCGGCAAAAAGAAGAAGGGTAAAAGCGCCCCACCGGTAAAATCCAATGAAAAGATGAAGGATGCGGTTCCCAGCGTTGACAGCGAAAACATCCCCGACGCTTCGACGCCAGAGGAACAGGAACAAAAATAAGCAAACAGGACAGCTGCCGCGGCAGCTGTCCTGTTCTCATGAACGGCACTTGACCGGCCAAAGGCTTTTGATATAGAATAGTAGGCAGAGAATTATAAACAGCAGTTCGTATCAAACGGATATCTGTCCGGGAAAGGAATCATCATGGAAAAGGTACATTTCACCCCTGAACAGCAGAATGCCATCGACGCACGGGGCGGCACACTGCTGATTTCCGCTGCCGCCGGCAGCGGAAAGACCGCTGTTCTGGTGGAACGGGTGATCCAGCGGATACTGGACCCTGTCTCCCCCGTTGACGCAGACCGCCTGCTGGTCGTGACCTTCACCAACGCTGCAGCTCAGGAGATGAAGAGCCGCATCTCTTCCCGACAGGAGGAGCTGTCCCGCAACGACCCTGAAAACCTCCGGCTCTCCCGCCAGGTATTGCTGATGGAGCAGGCCAGTATCAGCACCATAGACTCCTTTTGTATGAACCTTATTCGCGGAAACTTTCAAAAGCTGGATATTCCCCCTGACTTTCGCATTATGGATGAAAAGGAGGCCTCCCTGTTAAAAAGCGAGGCCCTGGAAGAGGTCATAGAGGAATGCTACCGCCAGGACGATGGGATTTTCATTTCCCTGGTGGAGCTTCTGTCCGGCGGGAGGGACGACAGCCAGCTGTTCGGCGCGGTACAGCAGCTATATCAATTTCTCCGCTCCCATGCCTTTTATGAGCAGTGGCTTGCCGAACAGCTGGCAACGTATAACCCGAAAAAGCCTGCCTCCGAAACCCATTGGGCTGCAATTCTTTATGCCGAAGCCAGTGAAACAGCGGCGTTCTGCCTGACAGAGGCAAAGGAAGCCATCCGGCTGTCCCAACAGGACGAAAAGCTGGAGGCAGCATACCGGGAGGCGCTGGAAGAGGACGCCGCGTACTGCCGCTCCCTTTTGGAGCTGTTACAAAACAATCCGGATTGGGATGCTGTTTACCGCCAACTGCACGGGCATACCTTCGGACGGCTGAAGGCCCTGCGGGGATATGAAAGCGATGGGACAAAGGAGCGCATCTCTGAAATACGGGACCAGATGAAAAAACTGCTTGGGAATCTGGTGGACCTATTCTGCACCGATTCAGCGGGCTTTCGGGAGGATATTGAGGACCTGCGCCCTAAAATACAGCGCCTGTTTGAAATCACCCTTCGGTTTGGCAAACGGTTTTCCCAGAGCAAGGCGGAACGCAGGGCACTGGACTTTTCAGACCTGGAGCACTATGCCCTGGAGCTCCTCTACGATAAGTCCGCAGACGGAAGCCACAGGCTGTCGGCTCTGGCAAGGGAGCTGGCCCAGCGATATGAGGAAATCCTGGTGGACGAGTATCAGGACACCAACGAGGCCCAGGATTCCATCTTCGCCGCACTTTCCCGGGAGGAGGGCAACCGGTTTATGGTTGGAGACGTCAAGCAGAGCATCTACCGCTTCCGCCAGGCCATGCCGGAGCTGTTTATAGGAAAAAGTGCGGAATACGCCCCCTACGACGGCAGAACCTACCCTGCCAAAATCGTTTTGGGGAAAAACTTCCGCAGCCGCCGGGAGATCACCGAAGGGATCAACCAGCTCTTCCAGGATCTGATGCACCAAAAGACCGCGGAGGTCCAGTACGGAGAGGATCAGGAGCTGATTGCCGGGGCAGAATACCCTGTTCTCGAGGGCGGCAACCCCCTCCCGGAAGCGGTCCTTTTGGAGATTGGCGATGGCGGTCGGGACCAGGCGGAGGCGGAATACACCGCAGACCGGATTGCCCAGATGTTAAAAAAAGGAGAAAAAATAACGGATCACGGCGTTCTGCGCCCTGTCCAGCCCCGGGATATCTGCATTTTAATGCGTTCCCCCCGAGGGAGGGCGGAAATCTTTCTCCAAGCCCTGGAAAGGCAGGGAATACAGGGCTGGTCCGACAGTGAAAGCGGATTTCTCACCTCCCGGGAGGTGTCGGTGGTCATCTCCCTTCTTCGGGCAGTAGATAACCCTCTCCTTGACCTGCCCATGGCAGCGGTCCTCCTCTCCCCTATTTTCGGCTTTACCGCCGATGAGCTGACCTCCCTGCGTTTGGCTGGCCGCACCTTCTCCCTCTATCAAAGCATGGCGTCCCGCCGGGAA
>CATJCP010000136.1 GCA_949737515.1 uncultured Oscillospiraceae bacterium
CCGCGATTAGGAAGCACTCATGTGGGAAACAAACCCCAAACGACCCGATTTCCTCCAAAAACTGCTGCCGGAACCCTGCCCCTCCCTGGATGACCCTGTACATCAGGTAATTTTTTATCGCATTGGAGCGGTGGTCAATCATTTCCTCATTATGGATATTCCGCTGAACCAGCTCTTGGAGCGACTGCTCAATCAGCCGGAAGTCGTCCGCGTCCTGCTTGGAAGAAACGTCCGGCAGAATGGACACGATCTGTTTAATGGGGTTGTAGCTTCTGTGGGCCATTGAACCCGCCATCGGAACCCCGACCGCAAGGCAGATCACCACATATAAAAGCAGCAGCAGCTTCATATAAAAGATATTCCGGGAATACGCGCTTTGAGGGATCAGCCGGACAAACCGCATATACAGCAGGGACGGGCTGTCCAGCAGGCGGTATCCCCTGTAATTCTCCCGGATTCCGGCGGCTGCCAATATCTCGCTGGCCGGGGCAATGGATTCCGCCTGGCCGGTACATAGGTATTCACCCTTTTTATCAAACAGGAAGGTTTCCGAATTTTCTTCCCTCATAAGCTTATTCAAGGTATCCCGCCGCAGGCGGATAAAAATCGTCACCGTCGACTCGCCGTCCGGGAAGGAGGAACCGTTGGAGCGGATGACAAAGGGCATTTTAGGTATGGAAACCGGAGTGATAAAAAAGCGCAGGTTGTTCTCCTGCTCCAGCTCCTGATAGAAAGCATCAACGTCCATTGCCAGAATGTCCAGCTTGCCTTTTATCCCTCCAACCTGTGAAAAATAGTATTGGGTGCTCAGTACTGTATCACTTTGATGGAAATAAAGAATAATATCGTCCATATAGCTGTTTGCAGTTACCGACAGATTTAAATGATCTTGTATTTCCCGCATTTTCAGGTAATCCGTTTTGCCGTACCTCGTTTTTTTGGCCAGAGACTTGACCGAATCATTCGCCAAAAGGGAATCCATAACATTATTCATGTTTTCTATATTATCCCTGATGCTGTCTCCCATATGGCTGATGAGCTGCATATGGGCGTCGTCTACCTCGGTACGAATGATCGCAAACGCAAAAAGATAGAAAATGATCCCAAACAGCAGCGGCAGAAGGAGAATTTTTGCATAGGAAAGCATGATCGTGCGCAGGGTTTGATTCATACGATAATTTTTCATAGACTTCCCCCATAAGTAAACAGCAAATGCCGCTAAAATGGCGCCAAAGGCATCCGCTTTTGACGGTACAACGGGTAATCGAGCAATACAACAAGCCTGTATTCATATTTTAACCGAAAAAATGACAATTTACAAGCGATATTTTATACTGCTTTATGTATAACCTTTCCTTGACAAGAGCCAACACGCCTAAGGTAGGATTGACAAAACTGTTTTTCCCCGGTATACTGATAATGGGAGATGATATAAGTGTTGCGTTCTTTTCAACTGTAAACGGGACAGGAGAAGATTCCTGTTCGTTTGCGGCTGGAATTTTTTTATTCCATAAGCCGTCTTACCACTCCATTACCGGGGTGGAATATCGGGAAAGGATATGCACCATCATGAAGATAACAAAGACCTTAGAAAAAAATGTGGATCAATGGATTGCGCAACACCAAAGTCAAATCGTTGAAGAAACCTGCCAGCTCATCCGGTACCCCAGCGTTGCGGCTTCTCCCAGCACTGGCGCCCCTTTTGGGAACCCCTGCCGCGAGGCGCTGGAGGCTTATTTGGAGATAGGGAGAAAACACGGCCTGACGGCCAAAAACCATGAGGGTTATATGGGGGAGCTGACGCTCCCGGAATGGCCGTCGAGGCCAGCCTCCATAGGGCTTTTGGGACACTTGGACGTTGTCCCTGCGGGGGAAGGCTGGATTTACCAGGCCTTTGAACCAACGATTCAGGATGGCTTTATCATAGGGCGCGGTTCCCAAGATAATAAAGGCCCATGTATGGCGGCTATGTATGCCCTGCTCTGCCTGCGCGACCTGAACCTTCCGCTGCAATATAACATTTGTGTCCTTGCCGGGACAAACGAGGAAAGCGGAATGGGCGATGTAACCTATTATACCGCCCACTGCCGTGTTCCCAACCTGGTATTGGTGACAGACAGCGGTTTCCCAATTTGTTACGGGGAACGGGGAATCGTAAGCGGACAGATGCTCTCCGATCAGACGGTTTCCCACCAGGTAAGGGGGATTGCTGCGGGGAAAGAGGCGGGTATCCTTCCCGAACGCGCCGAAATCCGGCTGGAAAAAAGCGGCACCCTTTTGGACAAGCTGCAAAACGCATCTTTGCCGAAAAACTGCGGATGGAGAGAAGAACCGGGAGAAGTGATTCTCTGGGCGGAGGGAACCGGCGGCCATTTGGCCTTTATCCCCAATGGTCAAAATGCGATTCCAATGCTCTTAGAGTTGCTTCTGGATCATGATTTATTGGAAAATACCTCTGACCGGGCATTGTTTTCCTTTGCGGCAGCAATCAGCGGATCGCCGCATGGGGAAGCCCTGGGAATCGACTGCGAGGACGAACTTTCGGGCCGGATGAAATGCGGCTGCGGCGTTTTAAAGCTCCATTCGGGAAGGCTTCAGATGGGGTTCAGCGCAAGGTGCCCTCTCAGCCGGAAGGGAGAGGAGGTTTTGGCGCGTATTCAGGATTGCTGTGTCCAAAATGGTTTTCATGTTGAGCAGGGCCGGATTCTGGAAGCCAACTATTTTCCCAAAGAAAGCCCTGTTGTCCGCACCCTCAGCCAAACATTTCAAAGAGTTACCGGGCTGGACTGGGCCCCGCAGATTTTTGAGGCCGGAACCCATGCGCGCAAGCTGCCCAATGCCATTGCATTTGGGCCGGGCGGGCTGACGGGAACCTGTACGCCGGACTGCACATTTCTTCCCAAGGGACATGGAGGAGCGCACCAGCCGGATGAAGCCCAATCCATTGACGCGATGGGTATGGCGTTAAAAATATATATCCTGGGCATTCTCGCCCTGGACGGAAAACCTTTGGGCAAGGAGGAATTACAATGAAACGCGAAAATCTGCTGCTGTCCCTTATCCCGGATAGGGATACCGCCATTCTTTTGACCAGTTTCCCGGTTTTGAGCTATTACGCGGGATATCCGGCGCCGGAAGGCGGTGCAATCCTGGCCGGAAGTTTTGGGGTGGTTCTCTATCCCAGTTTTTCCGCTGAGAGGAAGGCGGGGTTTCGCAGCCTCCGGCGCGGCCTGCCGCCGGAAATAAAACGTCTGGAAATAGAGACGTCCAGCGTTTCCGCCATGGACGCTGTCCTTCTGAAACAGAGCCTTTCCATAGACGTTGTGCTCAGCGGAGAACTGGAACAGCGCATTGCCAGCCAGCGGCAAAGGAAGCAGCCGGACGAAATTGAAAAACTCCGCCGCGCCCAACAGATCACAGACCGCGCCTTTGCGAACGCACTGAACTTCATTCATCCGGGAATGACAGACTGGGAACTGCAAAAGCTGATCGCCGATAAGCTTTGGGAAGAAGGCTCGCAGATGACTTCCTTTAACCATGTAGTCGGCTGCGGCGCGGATACCGCCGATCCCCATGTGCGGCCCACAGGCAGAGCCGCCCAAAGGGGAGACCTGATCATGATGGATATCGGGGCGTCGGTCGAAGGCTATGGCTCCGACATGACGCGTATGATCTCCTTGGGGCCGCCAAATAATGAACAGCGGGAAATTTACGAATTGGTAAAGGCCGCCCAAGCCGCAGGTTTGGCCGCTGTAAAGGCAGGCGTGAAATGTTCGGAAATTGACCGCGCCGCCCGTCAGGTGATTGAACAGGCGGGCTATGGAGACGCTTTTCCCCATGGGCTGGGTCATCCGGTGGGAGCTGGCGGACAGGAGGGCCCCCGGCTTTGCCGGGAAGAAACACAGGCCCTTCCCGCCGATATTGTCGTTACTGTGGAACCGGGCATATATCTTCCGGGGAAATTTGGAATCAGAATTGAAGACATGGTGTTTGTCTGTCAGGATAAAACTGAGAACCTCACACAGACTTCCCATGAATTGTTTATCATTTGAATGATGTGGGACGGCTTCTATCTTTAATCTTTCATATAAAAATAAGCGGGAGAGGTTTTAGTAAGGCCTCTCCCGCCGGGTTCTGAGGGATTCCGCTCCACAACCGGATTAAATATTTCCATAAGATGCGCAAGGAGGTGAAATCCTCCCACACCAGGTAATCTGCGCAGGAATGGGCTATGGCAATGTGAAGCGTCACAGATTAGGCATATGTTTCTATCATTTTTTTAAGAAAGTTAATGCCCGCTCAATCCCTGTCTATGGTTTATCGGATTTGGCATATTACACCTGTGTTACCAGTGTCTGAATCTGCCCCTCTAATTTGAACTGGCCACTTCCGGCAGGCAGAAAAAAGTTGTCGCCTTTCCGAATGGCAGCTGTCTTCCCGTTACAGGATAGAGTTCCCTCTCCATCTACTATAAGCAGGGAGAAAAAAGAGGATTCGTCAACTGTGCCGGTAAAAAATCCGGAAACGACGTCAACAGTAAAATATTCGCATTGGGCGAGATGCCCATCAAAATCGTATTTTATAGGCGGGGCGCAGTGGGTCACATCAAGTGCCTTTTCCACATGGAGTTCCCGCTGCTTCCCGTCCGCTCCCACGCGCCCATAATCATAAACCCGGTAAGTGATATTAGAATTTTGCTGGACTTCAGCGATAAC
>CATJCP010000137.1 GCA_949737515.1 uncultured Oscillospiraceae bacterium
ACCAACTAAGGCTTGCAATTTTGGAATAAAACGCTTATAATAAAATGGAAGTGGGTACAAATGGGGAAAAGTGGTGGAGAATAGGTGGATTTTTCACTGTTTTGGCCATAAGAACCATTCCATGTGTAAAAAATGTTTCCATTCCAGAGATCTAAGGAAAGGAAGGTCCGCCCAGTATGCTGATCGGCGAATACCAGTATACGTTAGACGCCAAAGGCCGGGTAATGGTTCCCGTAAAGCTCAGGGATGATCTGGGCGGGGAATTTATTCTGGCCAAGGGCCTGGACGGCTGCCTTTTTGTATATCCTATGGAGGGATGGAAAAAGTTAGAGGAGCGTATCCGAGATACCTCCATGGTGGAATCCCGAGCCATCGCCCGGTTTTTGTTTGCCTCTGCCTGCCAGGCGGAAACGGACAAGCAGGGCCGTTTCCTGATCCCCCAGAACCTGCGCGATTACGCTGGCCTGGACAAGGATGTGGAGATTATTGGCGCGTCGGTGAGGGCGGAAATATGGAGCCGGGAGCGCTGGGAGCAGAGCTGCGCCCAGCTGACCAGCGAACAGGTGGAGCAGGCAATGGAGAAACTCGGATTTTAAGGAAGGCCGGGGAAGCTGGAAACAGTTTATGGCCGAACACGGCGTTCTGATTGGAAAGGAGGGGTCCCGTGGAATTTTCCCATAAGCCGGTGTTGCTGGACGAATGTATAGAGGGACTGAACCTCCGTCCTGGCGGGACATATGTGGACGGCACTGCCGGCGGCGGCGGGCATTCCTGTGAGATTGCAAAGCGGCTGGATCCCTCTAAAGGTCGGCTCATATCCCTGGACAAGGATCCGGACGCGGTTGCAGCAGCCTCTCAAAGGCTGGCGCCCTTCCCTTGGGCCCAGGTGATACAGTCGGATTTCGCCCAGATCCCTCAAGTTTTGGATGATCTGAAAATAAAGAGAATAGATGGAATCCTGCTGGATTTGGGAGTCTCTTCCCATCAGCTGGACACGCCGGAAAGGGGGTTTTCCTACCACGGGGACGCGCCCTTGGATATGCGGATGAGCCAGGCAGGCTTTTCGGCCCGGGACTTGGTCAACCAGTGGGAGGTTGGGGATATGGCGCGCATCTTCCGGGAATTGGGTGAGGAGCGGTACGCCCTTCCCATTGCCAAAAATATTGTTCGGGCACGGGAGAAGAAGCCCCTTGAAACCACCGGGGAGCTGGCGGAAATTATCGCCTCCTCTATTCCGGCGGCGGCGAGAAGGGAAGGGGGGCATCCTGCTAAGCGCACCTTCCAGGCGATACGCATAGCGGTCAACGGGGAACTGGACAGCCTTTCCCAATGCCTGGACACTGCTTTTGAGCGGCTGGCGCCAGGCGGAAGATTCTGTATTATCACCTTCCACTCCCTGGAGGATAGGATGGTCAAACAGAAATTTGCCGCCTTGGCAAGGGGATGTATTTGTCCCCCGGATTTTCCCGTTTGCGTCTGTGGAAGAAAGCCAAGGGCTGCCTTGGTCACCAGAAAGGCCATCGCCCCTTCCCAAAGGGAATTGGATGAGAACAGCCGGAGCCATTCCGCCCATCTAAGGATTGTTGAGCGGACAGAGGAGTTCCAGGAGGAAAATATATGAGAACCGCGAAAGCAAGCAGCGGTGGAAATGGAGGTGATGCCCGGTGCCTATAACGTCTTCGGCGGAGGAATATAAGCAGCCAAAGCCACAGTATGATTTCTCCCGCTTCGATACCTCTGAACCTGGCCGAAAGAAGAAAAAACATTCCGATCTCCGGGTTGTCACCACTCCTGCAAGACAGCGTAGGGTTGTGCAGATGCGGAAATTCGCCGCCCGTATGGTGGCGTCGGTAGTGCTGCTGGTGGGCCTGACCTTGGCGATGCTGTACAGCCGGGCGGTTTTGGCAACCGTCAATGAGGACATTGGCGTGAAAACCAGTGAGCTGAACACCCTCAACAGCGAATACACCCGGCTCCAGACTGAGCTGGACGCAAAAATTTCTCTGCGCAATATTGAAGAGTATGCTTCGGCTAACCTGGGGATGGCCAAGGTGGAGCAAGGACAGGTGCAGTATGTCAACATAGAGCAGGGGGAATCGGTGACATTATACAACACCTCCGGGGAAAATAACATTTTCCAACGTGTAAAACAGTGGTTTTCTGAAATAATCGGTTATATCCAGGCGGGTTCATAAATAGGATAAGAGGGGACTCGCAGGGGGGAAGATAGGAGTTAAGATGGGGGTCTTAGCTCTTATTTATTAAGGGTTGCAGTCGGACAACAGACATCAAGGGTTTCATTTTGCCGCCGGACGGCGGGCGGCAGCGCAAAAATACCGGCCAGCGGGTAAAACAGGAGGGCTTTACCGGTCGCCTGGTGGTCCCAAGCTACTGGTCCGGCGTTTGGTAAAGAAAGGCGTGATCGCAAAATGGCAGTAACAGCCGGAAAAAGTACAAAAAACTGGATTTGGTTCATAGGCGCGATGATCACCATCGTAGGTTTTTCCTGCGTGATCTATCAGCTGTGGAAGCTCTCCATCAGCGACTATTCTGACGAGCTGCGGGGAAAGGCCATGAACCAGCAGATGGAGAACACCCTGATCCCTGCGGAACGGGGAAATATCTATGACCGCAATGGCAACACCCTTGCCCAAAGTGCGACTGTGTGGAACGTCATCATCGACCCCAGCGTCATCAAACAGTCGGATGACAAGACGGCAGCAGGCGAGACCCCCATGTCCCAGAAGGTGGCAACCCATCTTTCCAATATTCTGGAGGGCGTGACCTACGAGGATGTTATGACCCTGGCGGCGGATACGACCAAGCAGTATAAAAGGGTTAAAATGAGAATCACCCGCCCGGTGATGGAGGAAATTCTGGAAGCAGAGGAAGTCTACGGACTGGTGGGGATTGACTTTGAGGAGAGTCCCCGCCGCTTTTATCCATACGGAAGCTTTGCCTCCACTGTCTTGGGATTCTGCAACGAGGACGGCGGCGCGTATGGCATTGAGGCCTATTACAACAAAAAACTCAGCGGTACCCCTGGCAGGATCCTATCCGCAAGAAACGCGGTGGGCAACGAGATGGACTATGACTATAAGGTGCAGGTCCCCCCGGAGCACGGCCAAAGCCTGGTGCTGACCATTGACGAGGTGGTTCAGCATTACCTGGAAAAGGCCATGGAGACCGCGTTGATCGCCCACAATCCTGCAAAGCGGATTTCCGGCATTGTAATGGATGTAAACACAGGGGAGATCCTAGCCATGGCCACCAAGGAGGACTTTGACCCCAACACCCCCAGCGAAGTGACCAGCAAAAAGGGGCTGGAGCGCTTGGAAGGCCTGACCGGGGAGGAGTATCAGACCCAGTTGGGGCAGGAGCGGTTTACCCAGTGGAGAAACAAGGCGGTTTCCGACCCCTATGAGCCGGGCTCGGTATTTAAGCTGGTGACCCTGGCTTCCGCCATTGAAAGCGGCCATGCCAGGGAAACCGATTCCTTCTACTGCAACGGCGTTTTGGAGGTTGCCAACCGGTCGATTCACTGTTGGAAGACCTCCGGGCACGGGCAGGAGACGCTGACACAGATATTGGTCAATTCCTGCAACCCTGGGTTTATGACTCTGGGCCAGCGGATGGGGGTAGAAACCTTCACCAAATATTTCGAGGCATTCGGCCTGACGGAAAAAACCGGCATCGACATTCCCGGAGAAGCGGAAAGCATCTACCACTCGGCGGAAAGAATGGGGATTGTGGAGCTTTCCAGCTCCTCCTTCGGCCAAACCTTTAAGGTCACTCCCATCCAGATGATGGTAGCCGACGCAGCCACCATCAACGGCGGGTATCTCTTAAAACCCTTTGTGGTAAAGCAGGTGCTGGACGCGGAGGGAAATGTGGTGGAGTCCTATGACCGGACGGTCCGCCGCCAGGTCATTTCCGAAGAGACCTCCAAAATGGTGGCCTCTATGGCGGAAAAAGTGGTCAGCGAGGGCTCCGGCAACGGCGCTTATGTGGCGGGCTATCGGGTGGGCGGCAAGACCGGTACCTCCCAGAAGCTGGACCAGCTGGATGAATATGGCCAGGTAACCGACCATGTCCTCTCCTTCTTCGGTTTTGCCCCAGCCGACAACCCTCAGGTGGCGGTATTGGTGCTCATTGATGAGCCGGAGCTGAAATCCGCCTATGGTTCCGTCATCGCCGCCCCAGTGGTGGGCGCGATTATGTCTGATATTCTTCCATATCTGGACATAGAGCCCAAATATACAGAGGAAGAGCTGGAAAAAAGGGAAATCTATGTCAAGGATGTCATCGGCCAGAAACCCCATGAGGCGCAGAGCATCATGGCCAACGCGGGCCTTCAGGGAAAGCTGATGGGCAACGGCGCAGAGGTCATCCGGCAGATACCCACTCCAGGCGCGCCTGTGCCCAAGGGTTCCACGGTGATCCTTTACACCGATGAGGAGACAGAAGCTCCCACTGTAGAGGCCCCAAATGTAGTGGGCCTAAGCGGTACAGAGGCCAACAAACGGATTGTCTCCAACCGCCTGAATCTGCGGATTGTAGGGGCAGACATTGACGAAGAAGGAACGGTAGCTGTTTCACAGAGCCCTGATCCAGGGGAAGTTCTTGAGATCGGAAGCGTAATTACAGTGAATTTTATCAATCAAAATGCCACGGAGGATCTCACTGGTTCCGATGAGCCGGTGGTTCCCACAGAATGATGGGAATCTGCAAATAGCCGGACAAAAATCAGGCCTAAAAATCTACATAAGCAAGATGTTACGGCCTGATTTTTGTACTGCTTTCATGGATGATTCGCATAACAGGGGATTTTGGTTTTGGGCGGATTAAGGAATACCAGTATTTGACAGAAACCGCCGAAGAGTATGTTATACAATATTCATATCACTTACCATGCAGATTTTACGAGGATCTCTTTGCGGCTGCAAAGAGATATTTCGTAAGGAGGTTCTGATTGCCATATGAAACTAAGACAGATCATGGAGTCCATTCCCTGCACTGCGGCGAAGGCCTTTAAGGGTTGGGAGGACATTGAAATTGAAGAGATCACCTGTGATTCCCGCCGGGTCATGCCTGGCATGGCGTTTGTATGCGTCAAGGGCGGAAAGCTCGACGGCCATGAGCATGCGGCGGAAGCAGTAGAGCGGGGAGCCGTTGCAGTGGTGGCGGAACGCGACGTGGGCCTGGAATGCCAGGTACTGGTGGAGAACACCCGCCGCGCTTATGCGTCTATGTGCGGCAATTTTTACGGGAATCCTTCCCGCCGGATGAAGCTCATCGGCGTGACCGGTACCAACGGGAAGACTACGATCACCAATTTGCTCAAGCACATTTTGGAGCATGCCGGCCACAAAGTGGGATTGATCGGCACCATCCAGAATGAGATCGGCGATATGGCCCTGCCCGCCAAGTACACCACCCCCGACCCGGCCCAGCTCCACGCCCTCTTTGCCCGTATGGCGGAAGCAGGGTGCGATTATGTGGTGATGGAGGTTTCCTCCCATGCGCTGGATCAGGACCGGGTAGCGGGATGCCGGTTTGAAGCCGCAATATTTACCAACCTTACCCAGGACCATCTGGACTACCACGGGACCATGGAAAATTATTATCAGGCCAAGAAAAAACTTTTCTCCCTGTGCAAGGCGGGAATCGTCAACTATGACGACCCCTATGGGCGCAGGCTGATTGAGGAAGCGCCCTGCCCAATTCGCTCTTTTTCGGTTTGTGACGACATGGCGGATTATACTGCCAAGAATATCTCCATTTCTGAAAAGGGGAGCCGGTTCGCCTTTTTGGGGACTGGAATCATCGCCAGGATATGTTTCCCCATGCCGGGGATGTTCTCTGTCTCCAACGCCATGGCGGCGGCAGTATGCAGCATGTCCATCGGCCTTTCTCTGGATAAGGTGTCGGTGGCGCTGAACTCCTGCCCAGGGGTCTGTGGCCGGACTCAGGTGCTGAAGACAGATACCCCCTTTACAGTGATTGACGATTACGCCCACACACCGGACGCCATTGAAAAAATACTGGCGGCAGTGCGAGAGTTCGCCCGGGGGAAGATTACCATTCTCTTTGGGTGTGCCGGAAACCGGGATGGAAAAAAACGTCCGCTGATGGCCAAGGCTGCAGCTCAAGGGGCGGATTTTGTGATACTTACCTCCGATAATCCCAGAAGTGAGGAGCCGATGAAGATCATACAGGACGCTCTGCCGGGGTTCGAGGGATTTGATACGCCGTGGGTGGTGATTCCGGACCGGTATCAGGCCATCCGCTGGGCACTGGAAAACGCCCGGGAGGGGGATGTTCTGTTGCTGGCCGGGAAGGGTCATGAGGATTATCAGGTGCTGGATTACGGAACGATATGTTTTGATGAGAGACAGGTGGTGGAGGAGCTGCTGGAAAAGATCCGGACAGAGGGGAAAAAAGCTGTCCTTCCTCCTCAGCCCAAGCTCCGCCCGGAAACATAGTGCTCTGAGACAGGCGGAAGCCCTGACAGGTTAGGGCTTCCGGCCAAATTCGATTGAATATAGAAAGGAAACAACCTGATATGTACCAGTTTACTGCGGCGGATGCCGCCAAAGCCTGCAGCGCCAGCTTGTATGACCCTTTCTCCGGGAGGCTGATCCCATTTGGTGAATTCCCAGGGTGGAGGGAGGTGGGGAAAACGCCGCTGTCTTTTCTGTGCACCGATTCCCGGGAGGCAGAGCCAGGGTGTCTGTTTACTGCGATCCCGGGGGAGAGGGTGGACGGACACAGGTTTATTTCCGCTGCGCTGGAAAAAGGTGCGGCTGCGGTCCTCAGCCAAAGGCCGGATCTAGCCAAAGAATTTCCTGATCCCCGTGTCCTCTATGTGGATAACACCCTGGACGCCCTGCTGAAGATTGCGGCCGCCTATCGGAACAAGTTTTCGGTCCGTGTTGCGGCGGTGACAGGAAGCGTGGGAAAAACCACCACCAAGGAGATGATCTGGACGGCCCTGTCCGCCCGCTACAATACCCTGAAGACCCAGGGAAACCAAAATAACGAGATAGGCCTGCCCAGAACCCTTTTGCGTCTGCAGCCGGAGCACGAGGCCGCAGTGGTGGAGATGGGGATGTCCGGTCCCAACGAGATACGTCCCCTGACCCTTGCTGCCAGGCCACAGACAGCAGTGCTTACCAATATAGGGGTATCCCATCTGGAGCATTTGGGGAGTCGGGAAAATATTTTAAAGGCCAAGCTGGAGATATTGGAGGGCCTTGCGCCAGAGGGGACAGTGGTTGTCAACCGGGATAACGACCTTTTGGGGGCCTGGCTGGAGAAGATGGAAAACCGGAAAAACCCGTTCCGAATATTGTCCTACGGGCTGGAAGCTGGGGCGGAGCTGACCGCCCGGGAGCTGCAGCAGTTCCCGGAGGGATGCCGGTTTCGCGTCTGCTTGCAGGGAAAGGAGTATCCGGCCTTTCTGCCTTGTATTGGTAAACACAATGTGAGCAACGCCCTGGCGGCAATAGGGACGGCGCTCACTTTCCGGATTCCCCCGGAGCAGGCGGTTAAAGCGCTGGAAGGTTATGTCCCCTCGGGGATGCGCCAGCACCCGGTGACAGAAGGTGGGATCTGCTTTGTGGAGGACTGCTATAACGCCAGCCCTGATTCCATGGCAGCCGCCTTTTCCGCCATGGCGGAGATGGAATGTCCCCAAAAGGAGGGGAGAAAGATACTGGTTTTGGCGGATATGCTGGAGCTGGGCTCCATTGAACAGCAGGCCCACTATGAGATTGGCCGGCAGGCTTCCGGAGCAGCAGATATGCTCCTTGCCTACGGCCCCCTGGCCAGGGGATACATATCCGGCGCCAAGGACAGCGGGATGGAACAGGCAGAATGGTATCCGGATCAGAATTCTCTGGCTGAGGCTTTGGCGGAGCTTCTCTGTCCCGGGGATATGGCATGGTTCAAGGGGAGCCGGGGAATGGAGCTGGAGCAGGTCATGGCCCAGGTCCGTCGAGCGCTTGCGGAGAGGAGATGCTGAGATGAAGGGTATGACGATCCTGATTGTGGCTATGGTTTCCTTTGTGCTCACCTCTACCCTGGGCATCTGGCTGATCCCCTTCCTGCGGCGGCTCAAATATGGCCAGACCATCAACGAGATCGGTCCGGTGTGGCACAGCAAAAAGCAGGGAACCCCTACCATGGGCGGTCTGTTGTTTGTAGCAGGGATTCTGACAGCCAGCTGCATCGGGTGGTGGATGTACCGGGCCTCTGCTTCAGCGGAACCGGGATTCCTGTCAGATTTTCTTCAAAGGGTGGATTCCGCCAAGTTTTTTCTGGGGCTGGCAATGGCGGCAGCCTTTGGCGCTATCGGCTTTTTGGACGACTACATCAAGGTGGTTAAAAAACGAAATCTGGGGCTGAGCGAATCCCAAAAAATGGTTCTGCAGCTGCTTGTCACTGCCGCCTATCTGTCCGCCCTCTATGCCGTTGGGGACCGGTCCACTGTATTTTTTATTCCCTTTTGGGGCAGACTGGATGCGGGACTGTTTTATTATCCCATTTCTGCCTTTATTATCATCGGCACCGTCAATGCGGTGAACCTTACGGATGGGCTGGACGGATTGTGTTCCTCTGTGACCTTTGTGGCCTCCCTGGGAATGATGATGGTCTGCAGCCTGCTGGGTTTCCAGTCTGTGGGGCTGATGGCCACCGCCTTGGCCGGGGGCTGTCTGGGTTTCCTGGTGTGGAACTTTTATCCCGCCAAGGTGTTTATGGGGGACCTGGGCTCCATGTTCCTGGGGGGAATGATGGCGGCTATTGCCTTTGGGGCAGGGGTTCCCTGTCTGCTGGTGCTGGTGGGGATCGTCTATGTGCTGGAAACCCTTTCGGTGATGATCCAGCGGGTTTATTACAAGACTACCCATGGGAAGCGGCTCTTTAAAATGACCCCAATTCACCACCACTTTGAAATGTCAGGCTATTCCGAGATACAGATCACAGCTCTTTTTTCCCTGATCACAGCCCTTGGATGTGTTTTGGCGGTGCTGGCTGTCCGCAGGCTCTGATCAATTATCCCCTTTCTGTTTTCGTCCCAACATCCGTGAAAGGAGGCTGCTTATTTGTCGATTGCAGCTAAAAATTGGAGGCCCTTCAAGCCGTCTGCCCGCCATAAACAGGGCAGGATGGACATGACCTACCTGATCTTTGTTATGATCCTCCTGGTTTTCGGCCTGGTAATGCTCTTCTCGGCCAGTTATGTTTATTCCTATTATAATGAAGATGGGGACAGCTTCTGGTACATCAGGCGTCAGGCTATTTTTGCAGTTGGCGGGGTAGTGGCCATGCTGTTGGTTTCCCGCGTTGATTACCACATTTTCCATTGGCTTTCCGTACCTGTCATGGTGTTTACGATTGGCCTGCTTGCCTTTACCGTTGTACTGAGATATACCATTTACCACGGCAAGATCACCCGGTGGATCAATTTGGGATTTGTCCAGTTCCAGCCTTCGGAGATCGCCAAGTTTGCCATCATCATCCTCTTTTCCCAAATGGCCTGTATGTACCACAAGGATATGAAGACCTTTAAAAAGGGGATACTCCCCTTTGTGGCTGTCCTGGGTATGGTGTGCGTCCTCATGCTGCTGGAGCCCCACATGTCCGGAACCGTCCTCATTGTGGCCATTGGGGCCAGTTTGATGCTCATCGGCGGATCCAACTTCAAGTTCTTCGCTGTGGCAGGAGGTATAGGCGGCGCAGGGCTGCTGGCGGTGCTGCTGCTCTTTGACGGGCTGAACTATGCCAAGGAACGCCTTGTTTACTATACTGACCCCTTTATTGCGCCTCGAAAAGAGGGTTACCAGATTATACAGTCCATGTACGCCATTGCCTCCGGCGGGCTTATGGGGAAAGGGCTGGGGAATTCCCGGCAGAAGTTCCTCTTCCTGCCGGAGCCGCAGAATGATTTTATCTTTGCCATTGTCTGCGAGGAATTGGGGATGTTTGGCGCCATCATTGTAATCCTCCTCTTTGTCGTTTTCATCTGGCGCGGCTTCCATATTGCCCTCAATGCCAGGGACCTGTTTGGCACCATGATCGCCTCCGGGATTACCATTCAGTTTGGACTGCAGGCCATGCTCAATATGATGGTTGTGACCAAGACCATCCCTAACACAGGAATCAGCCTTCCCTTCTTCTCCTATGGGGGCACGGCGCTGCTGATGCTGCTGGGGGAGATGGGGATCATGCTCAATATTTCCCGGTCGTCAACCCTGCAGAAGGTCACCTGACGGGTTTACAACCTGCATTTTTAGAAAGGCCTGTGATAATTATGAGAATTCTCTTTGCCTGCGGCGGAACCGGAGGCCACATCAACCCTGCCCTGGCGGTAGCCAATTATATCCGCTCCCAGTCGCCGGAAACCGTAATTGGATTTGTGGGGAACCCCAAGGGGATGGAGGCCCGTCTGGTTCCTCAGGCCGGTTATGAAATGTACCCCATCCGTGTCCTCGGCTTTCAGCGCCGTCCCAGTCTCCACAATCTGAAAAACAACTGCATGGCGGTCTGTTATCTTGTTTCCTCCGGCGTCCGCTCCAAGCAGATCCTCCAGGAATTTCAGCCCGACGTGGTAGTGGGTACCGGCGGATATGTCAGCGGGCCGGTCCTGCGTATGGCGGCAAAGATGAAGATCCCCACTGTAACCCATGAGGCCAACGCCTATCCTGGCGTCACTACCAAGCTTTTGTGCCGGTATGTGGATAAGGTGCTCCTGACAGTGGAGGAGGCGAAACGATACCTGGATCCGGGCCGGGAGTACATTGTCACCGGCAACCCCATCCGAGAGGAGATTGTCTTTGCCAGCCGCAAGGAGGCGAGGAACAAGCTAAATATTCCCCAGAATCAGTTCTGCCTCCTCTCCGTGGGGGGGAGCCTTGGCGCCCAAAGGATCAACGAAGCAGTGGCGGATCTCATCGCCTGGCACACTAAAGAGCATCCCGGAAAAATCCACCATATCCATGCGACCGGCTCCTATGGGGTGGAGCTCCTTCCCAGGCTGTTAAAAGAGCGGGGAGTGGATTACGAGCATATCCCAAATCTGGACATCCGGGAGTACATAAACGATATGGCGGACTGTATGGCGGCGGCTGACTTGGTGATCAGCCGGGCGGGGTCCCTCACCCTCAGCGAGCTGGAAGCGGTTGGCCGGGCCTCTATCCTGATCCCATCCCCCAATGTGGCGGAAAACCATCAATATCACAACGCCATGGTTCTGGCCAACCGGGGCGCGGCTGTGGTAATGGAAGAAAAAAATCTGACAGGCGAATGGCTTCGGGGACAGGTGGAGGAGTTTTACGCCAACCCGGACAAGCTGGCGGAGTATTCCCGCAGCGCATCTTCCATGGCGGTGGTGGACGCTGTCCGCAGGATTGCCCAGGTGGTGGAGGAAATGGGTGGGAAATGAGCGCCTGCCGCCAGTGCCAGAAGTCCGCACCATTCCCCCTTTTTGTGCATATAATGCAGCAGAAGGACCAAAAAACAGCAAAAAACAAGAACGGAAGGGATGGGATGGCGGATGGATGTAATGGCCATTGAAGGAGGTCTGCCGCTGCGGGGGGAGGCGGAAATCCATGGGGCGAAAAACGCAGTGCTGCCTGTTTTGTCTGCGGCGCTGCTCTGCCCCAGGTCGGTGATCCGCAACTGTCCCATGCTGTCGGACGTACGGGCGGCCTGCCGGATTTTGGAGCGCCTGGGATGCAGCGTAACGTCGGGAGAAGAGAGTTTATCTGTAGATGCCTCCTGCGCGCGGGGCTGCGGCGTACCGGCCTCCCTGGCAGGGGAGATGCGCAGTTCTATTATTTTTTTAGGGGCGCTGTTGGCGCGGTTTGGCAAGGCACAGATCGCCCTGCCGGGAGGCTGCCGTCTGGGGCCGAGGCCTA
Organism: uncultured Oscillospiraceae bacterium; assembly: GCA_949737515.1. Classification (GTDB taxonomy): domain Bacteria; phylum Bacillota; class Clostridia; order Oscillospirales; family Ruminococcaceae; genus UBA1405. Next base: position 11,922 of record CATJCP010000137.1, read on the forward strand.
TTGACCTGCATATCAGCGGCCTGCGCCGGATGGGCGCGAGGATCATCGAGCAGGAGGACGGCTTAATCTGCTCTGCAGACAAGGGATTAAAGGGCGCGGATATCTCCCTGGCCTATCCCAGCGTGGGGGCCACGGAGAACCTGTTGATCGCCGCCTCCCTGGCAAAGGGTGAAACCATCCTGCGGGGGGCTGCCCAAGAGCCGGAGATCGACGGGTTGATTGATTTTCTCAACCTGGCCGGGGCAAGGCTCTGCCGGGAGGGGAGCATGATCCGGGCAGAGGGTGTTAGAGAGCTCCACGATGTGGATTATACCATAATCCCCGACCGCATTGAGGCGGCAACCTATCTTTCCGCTGCCGCTGCCACTGGCGGGGAAATTACCCTAAAAAGGGTGTGTACATCCCACCTTGCCTCTATCCTGCCGGTGTTCCGGGAAATGGGTTGCAGGGTGGAGGATAGCGGAGAGAAGGTTTCCCTTTCCGCTCCCAGGAGGCTGCTGCCGGTTTCTTTTGTTTCTACATCCCCTTATCCCGGATTTCCCACCGACGCGCTTGCCCCAATTATGGCCGCTTCCCTTTTGGCAAATGGGGAGAGCCGGTTTGAGGAGGGAGTCTTTGAAAGCCGGTATCTCCATGTGGAGCAGTTCCGGGACATGGGGGCGGACGTCCGTTTGGATGGCAAAAGAGCTTATGTAAAGGGAAAACCCTGTCTGTATGCCTCCCGGCTCCACTGTACCGACCTGCGCGGCGGCGCTGCGCTGGCGGTGGCCGCGCTGGCGGCCCAAGGCGTCAGCCTTTTGGATGAGCTGCAGCATATTCATCGGGGATATGAGGATATGCCCGCCATGCTTCGCCGGCTAGGCGGGAGGGTTTGGACTCTTTCTTCCAGTTTGGTGAGAAAGGACATTTCCCCCGAAAGAGGGGAAAGGGCGGCGATAACGGGATTTGGCCTGGCGCCGGTTCCGCGGATACAGGGCGTCCTGTAAATTCATACTGATTCTGCCTGACGCTTTTTATCGGTTATCCTGAAAAAAGCGTCAGGCGGGTTTTTACAAGGAAATTTTTACCAAATATGCGTTTTTATGCTGTTCTTTTCCCAAAAGTATGGTATAATAATCACAGAGCGATGATTGTGACAGATGAGGCTGCCTATGCAGACCAGCTGCAAACCGGACAAGCCGGCTATATCAATCTCCAAAAGGATCAGGAAAGGGGGCGGGCGGCTTCTCCATGGCTGAGACCAAAACAAAAGCAAAGAAGAAAGAGAAGACCAAAGGGAGCGCCCAGTCAGGGACAGCCCCTAAGGCACGTCCGCCCTCCGATTCCCAGAGAGATGTTTCCAGGAAGGGGGCAGGCAGCCCAAACCCTTCACCTAAGAAAATCTCCCAGGCGAAAAAGGCCCAGACAAATGCCAAAGCCTCTTCAGTGCCAAAGGCAGCAAAGTCGCAGTCAGGCGGGAAGGCGGCCGCCAAGGGAAAAAATCCCGCCAAACACAGGGAGGAGGGGGCTGGAACCCGAAAAAAAGAGGAGAGAAAGCGTCAAAAGGAAGAGCAGGCCCGCCGGGCCGCAAACCGCCAGGAGCTGGAGAAGCAGCTGGCGGCAGAGGACTCCAAGGCCTACGAAAACCTTCTCCGCAGACGCAGTGCGTGGAAGAAAAAAAAGCGGAAACAGGCCTATGGGTTCCTGCTTGTCATTTTGGCGGCAGCGGGGCTCTATCTTTGCTGCCGGATGTTTTTGACCATCTCTACCATAGAGATCACAGGGCAGAGCCGTTACACGGATGACGAGCTGATCCTCTCCTCTGGCCTGAAGATTGGGGACAACCTCTTTGACTTTGACCCGGAACAGGTTGGACAGAAGATTTTGGACGGACATATCTATCTGGAATCGGTGACAGTGCGGCGTTCCCTCCCCACTACGGTGGAAATCCAGGTTTCCCCGGTGCTGGAAACTGGGGTTGTAAAGGGAGAGGCGGGCTTTTCGATTATCAGCACAGGGGGGAAGGTGCTGCAGACAGGGATAGCTTATCCGCCGTCAGAGCTGCCTGTGATCACAGGGATTCAGTTAAATGTTTCCCGGGCAGATAATCAGGAATTGGCCAACATTATGGACAAGCGTCTGGAGATCCTCTCTGAGATCAACCGCGCGCTCACCGAAAACAAACTCACCGGGATTACCGCCATTGACCTGAGCGACACCATGAACCTCTCCATTACATATCAGGACCGGGTGAAGATCGGCCTTGGCAACAAGGAGAAGCTCCAGGAAAAGATAGGGATGTCCGTAAAGGTGCTGGAGGAGGTAGATCCCTCCCAGGAAGGGGTGCTGAACCTCTCAATTGAAAAGAAGGGTTTTTTCCGGGAAGAGGGCATTCATGGAAGCTTTGCGCCGCTGACCTCCACTTACAGTCCGCCTGTTGAGCCCGAAGGGGAGGGCGGGGAAGAAGGGGAATCCTCTTCTCAGCCAGCGGAAATCCCTGGGGGAGGGGCTCCATCCGCCTCTGGAGGATGATTTTCAGAAAAAAAAGAAACTATTCAATAAAATCAGTTGAAAAATCCTTCAAAATCTGCTATCTTTAAAATAAAAAGATTTCTATTCTGATACAGATTTGGTGATTTTATGTAAAAAAGGCAATGTATCTTTAATATCATTTAACCCTTCTAGAGAAGGGGTTTGTTAAAGTTCTCTTTATACGGTCAGGGGAAAAACGGTTCATTTAGACAATCAGGCGGTAGATGTGCGGGGGGCGCGCCTTCTGGGAAACAGAGCCGTCGTAACGCTTTCATAGGAGGACAAAAAGAAGATGATGAATTTTGACATGGACTCGGAACTGGACTTGTGCGTATCCATCAAAGTGGCTGGGGTCGGCGGCGGCGGCGGCAATGCCGTCAACCGTATGATGGAAGCTGGGGTACAATCAGTGGAATTTATTTCCCTGAACACGGATAAGCAGGCCCTGGACCGCTCCCGCGCAACGCATAAGATCCAGCTGGGGGACCGCACCTCCAAGGGCCGGGGCGCTGGCGGCAATCCGGAAAAGGGCCAACGGGCCGCAGAGGAATCCCGGGATGCCATAGAAGCTGCCCTGAAGGGCACGCAGATGGTGTTTGTCACCGCCGGTATGGGGGGCGGAACCGGTACTGGGGCAGCCCCGGTTGTGGCCGAGATTGCCAAGAATATGGGGATACTGACCGTGGGTGTGGTGACCAAGCCCTTTGAATTTGAGGGCCGGGTGAGGATGCGCAATGCAGAAAGAGGGATTGCCAATCTGAAGGAACATGTTGACGCGCTGTTGGTAATTCCCAACGAGCGTCTGCGGCAGCCCCAGCAGAAGATTCGCCTGACCGAAGCTTTCCGCATGGCGGACGAGGTGCTGCGGCAGGGCGTACAGAGTATTTCCGACCTGATCAACGTCCCAGGGCTGATCAACCTGGACTTTGAGGATATCTGCACCGTTATGCGGGATGCGGGATATGCTCATATGGGCGTTGGCCATGGAAACGGCAAGGACATGGCTAAGATGGCCGCCACTGCCGCCATTGACAGCCCGCTGCTGGAGACCTCTATCTCCGGGGCAAAGGGTGTGATTGTAAATGTCACCGCGCCGGTAGACGTTATTTTGGACGATGTGTATGAGGCCTCCCAAATGATTCAGGAACAGGTAGACCCGGATGCAACCCTGATTTGGGGCGCCAGCCTTTCCGAAGATCTGGAGGATGAGATGGTTGTGACCGTCATTGCAACCGGGTTTGACTTCGATCCCTCCAAGGTGGAGAATGTGGTCCCCTTTAAACCTGCTTCTGCCGATGCTGCGGGCCAGGCTGCCCCTCAGGGAGAAACTCCTTCTGGGACAGAGGATAAGAAAGATGAAAAATCAGAAGATGATGGATTCTTTGAGATTATGCAATTTTTTAAGAACAAATAATATATGAAAGCACAGTGCAGCGCCTGGGTTCAGGCGCTGTTTTTGTCTATAGCAATCCTGCAGAATGGCAGCGGTTGTACTTGCTTTACTCCTGGCAGGGAGTTATAATGATAAGAGACAAAAATACCTTTGCCATGTAAGGGCAGGAAAGGAATCTGACAATGATCTATAATCCCTACAAGTTCCCCGTCCCGGAGGAAAAAATCGTCCGTGTCATCACCGATACTGACGCTAAAAATGAAGCTGACGACCAATTTGCCATTGTCCAGGCCATGCTGTCCCCCAAATTTGACAATGTGGGCTTTATCGCAGCGCATTTTGGGGAGAGATCCGGACGGAATACCATGGAAGAGAGCTATAAGGAGTTGGAGCACATCTTCGATTTGATGCACTTTGATAAGAGCGTTATCTTCCGTGGCTGCGAGCACGCTCTGCCCAACGAATCCACCCCAGTGGAATCAGAAGGGGCCCGCTTGATTGTAAGGGAAGCTATGAAGGATGATCCCCGGCCCCTATACGTCACCTTCTTTGGCCCCTTGACCGACCTGGCTTCTGCCTACCTGATGGAGCCCCGCATTGCCGGGAGGCTGACCGCCATTTGGATCGGCGGCGGAGCTTATCCGGAGGGGAGCCCGGAATTTAACCTGGGCAATGACGTCAACGCCGCCAATGTGGTCATGAAGTCGAAGATTGAGCTCTGGCAGGTGCCTAAGAATGTATATGAGATGATGCCTGTATCTCTGGCGGAGCTGGAGGTCAGGGTGCGTCCCCATGGTGCGATAGGCCGGTATCTGTTTGATCAGCTCTGTGAAAACGCTCTGACGCCAGGTGCCCGCAAGAGTGCCTTCCGCACAGGGGAAACATGGGTATTAGGCGATTCCCCGGCAGTAGGCCTTATCCTGTATGAGCACCGGTATGAATTCGACTGGGTTCCCGCGCCGGAGATCACCAAGGAAAGGCGCTATGTCCATACAGGCAGGAACCGTTCTATCCGGGTATACAAATCTATTGATAGCCGTTTGATTTTGGAAGACTTGTACGCGAAATTGGAAATTTTCGCAAAAAATAATCCTGACGCTTAATCAAAATACTGAAAGGCTTTCTCAAAAGGGAGGGACATTCGTGGAAGAACTCAGGCTGGTTTCCCCGTCCATGGAGTACGACGGCGAAATTATGGCGCTTCGCAGAGAACTGCAGGACGCCAAAGATGAGGATTACTTTGCAGGATGCGGTTCTTTGAAAAAATGTGAAACAACCATGGAATGGCTTTCTGTCCTTGCAAAAATGGAAAACGCGGATACCTGCCCAAAGGGGAAGGTTCCATCCAGTACATACCTGGCTGTCAGGGGTTCCGATCATAAAGCAACCGGCATTATAAACCTGCGGCACCATATCGACCATCCTGTATTAAGCGTCTGGAGCGGGCATATCGGTTATTCTGTCCGCCCGTCAGAACGGGGAAGGGGATATGGGAAGGAAATGCTGAGGCTTTCCCTGCAAAAATGCAGGGAAAGAAATATGGACAAGGTTTTGATTACCTGCAGCAGAACCAATCCTGCCAGCGAGAAGGTCATTCTTGCAAACGGCGGCGTCTTTGAAAAGGAAGTCTGCATTGATGGGGACGTTATAAAAAGGTATTGGATTGTTTTATAAAGGATTCAGGGAAGCGGAGGAGAACTTATCATGAAAAAACTTTTAAATCTGCTGTGCCATCGTTCTGTGATTGTTGGTGTGTCCATTGTAGTACAGATCCTTGTGCTGGTGGGCGTCTTGCTCCGCTTCATGAACTACTTTGTCTATTTTTATGCCATATGCCTGCTGGCGAGCCTGGTGGTTGTGGTATATTTGGTCAATAACCGCAGCAATCCTGCCTATAAAATCATTTGGATCATCCTGATACAGGCGCTGCCCATCTTTGGAGGATTATTTTACCTGATGTTCGGCGGCAACCGCCTGACCATCCGGCAGAGGGCGCAGATGAAGGAGGTGGCAGACCGCCTGCGCCGGAATTGGAACCCGGACGAGGAGGCTATCGCCCAGCTGGAACAGGAGAACGTCTCTGCTGCTGTTCAAAGCCGATATCTGCAGAAGTATGCCTATTGCTCCCCCTACCGGAATACCAGTGTGGAGTACCTGCCCCTGGGAGAGCGAAAGTGGGAGCGGATGATGGAGGAACTGAAAAAGGCGGAGCATTTTATTTTCATGGAATACTTTATCGTCCAGGAGGGTAAGATGTGGGACCCTATCCTGGAGATTATGGCCCAGAAGGCAAAGGCGGGGCTGGATGTGCGGCTTATTTACGATGATGTGGGCTGCCTCATGACCCTCCCCAAGAATTACGCAAAGAAAATGGAGGAGCTGGGAATCAGGTGCTGTGTGTTCAACCCCTTTGTTCCCCGGCTGAATGTGAAGATGAACAACCGGGATCACCGGAAAATCTGTGTGATCGACGGTTATGTCGGCTTTACCGGCGGTATCAACCTGGCGGACGAGTACATCAACGCCTACCCAAAACACGGCCACTGGAAGGACGTTTCGGTTATGCTGAAGGGGGACGCGGTCTGGAATCTGACGTCCATGTTCCTGTCTGTGTGGGATTATATCCGCCCTGAACAGGAAAACTGGGATGATTTCCGCCCGGGGGTTTACCAGAAAGAGCCAGTCCCCTCGGATGGGTTTGTACAGCCCTATGGCGACAGCCCCCAGGATGGCGAGACAGTGGGGGAAAATGTTTACCTGAACCTGATCTCCAGGGCACAGAGATATATCTATATCTGTACCCCATACCTGATTGTGGACAACGAGATGGTGACAGCCCTTTCCAACGCGGCGAAATGCGGGTTGGACGTGCGCATCCTAACCCCTCATCATGCGGACAAATGGTATGTCCACGCAGTGACAAGGGCCTACTATCAATGCCTGCTGGAGGCAGGGGTGAAGATTTATGAGTATACTCCCGGGTTTGTCCACGCCAAGAGCTTTGTCTCCGACGATCAGTTTGCAACGGTGGGGACCATTAACTTGGATTACCGGAGCCTGTACCTGCACTTTGAGTGCGGGTGCTGGATGTACCAATGCAGCTGTATTGCGGATATGAAGCAGGACTATCTGGACACATTGGCGGTAAGCCAGGCGGTTACACTGGAGGAATGCCGGGCAGTGCCGTGGTACCGCAAGGTGGGAAGGAGCCTGTTGCGGCTGATCGCCCCGCTGATGTAATGCAGCCAAAAAAGCCTGTACGCTTTTGGGAGTGTACAGGCTTTTTTATGCTCATGTTTTTTCAATCCCCATATAAATTTCCGTTCTGAGGACAGAGTTGATGTACCGGACCAAAAGAATCTTCATTTGTTCTGGTGAAAGGGTGATTTCCTTTGTAATCCACCGCATCAGCAGCATAACCACTCCTCCTGCAATGAGGTCAAAACAGATATCAGACATCTCCTCGGTGAGGCCGGGGATATGTAGATGGATCATCTCAATAAACTGGGGACGAAATGTCTGAATGATTTTCCGCATATATTGGGTTTCAGTGGGGTTTTTGGCCAACATGAGGGTGAAGTCTTGATTTTCCGCTGTGAGGTCCAGTATATTAGCTACGATTTTTTCAATAGAGAAATTCTCCATACAGTTCTTCCGTATGATTTCACAGACATTCTCTACAATGGAAAGCTCAATTTGGGAAAATAAGTCGGAGACGTCCGCATAGTATTTATAAAATGTTCCCCGGTTGACGTCCGCCGATTTGCAGATATCGGTAACGGTAATGCTTTTCAGATCCTTTTCTTCCAAAAGCTGAAAGAGGGCGGAGCGGATCGCCTGCAGGCTGTACCTGCTTCTTCTGTCCAAAGATGAATTTTTCATGGATGCTCCTTTTCGTGTACAATTTTACCGGAAAGTGTTTAACAATAGGCAAAGGGAAGGGTTTTTGATGATTGATATTGCCGCGTCATTTATTTTATAATAATAAATCATAGGGGAAATGTCAACAGATGTTCAACAAAAAACAAGTGAACATGATTGATATTCATTGAAGTGAGGTTGTATGTGGGCTATGAAAAAGCTAACGGATTTGATTGTAGACAAGCGGAAGAGTGTGATGATCCTGTACGGGATTGCTGCGGTGCTGAGTGTAATCGGGATGCTCTTTGTAAACGTGAACTACGATATGTCCAAGTATCTCCCGTCAGATTCAGGCACCAAGCTGGGCATGGAGAAGATGACGGAGGAATACGGGGATCTGTCCATCATATCCGTGATGTTTCAAGGCCTAGACGAGGCAGAGCAGACACAGGTCAAGGAGGATATGGCGGCAATTCCCAATGTCAAAAGCGTGGCCTACCTGGAAAACGACGAGGCCTACCATAAGGATGATTACTCCAAGTACATGGTGGTGCTGTCAGTTGGCACTTACTCCGCCGAGGCCCGGGAGGTGCTGGGGACCATCCGGGAGAGGTATGAGGGTTACGGGATCGCGGTGAGCGGCGGCGTGGTGGACAGCGACCTGCTGGTGGAAACCCTGACCAAGGAGATTCCGGTAATTGCCGTCATCGCGGTGATCATCATTTTCGCGATCCTGTTTTTACTTTGCGATTCGTGGATCGAGCCGGTCCTGTATATGGGCTGTATTGGAGTCGCCGTTTTGCTCAATATGGGGACCAACGCCCTGCTGCCCTCAGTGTCCTTTATGACCTTTGCCGTGGGGGCCCTGCTTCAGCTGGGCCTTTCCATGGATTACTCTATTATGCTGATCAACCGGTATAACCAGGAAAAGCAGATTGATCCAAAGCCGGAGGCGGCGATGAAAAAGGCGCTGTTCAACGCCTTTGGGGCGATTACCAGCAGCTCTGTCACCACAGTGGTGGGCCTTTTGGTACTGGTGTTTATGAGCTTTAAGATCGGCCAGGATCTGGGAATTGTGTTGGCAAAGGGCGTATTTATCAGCCTGGTCTGCATCTTTACGCTGCTGCCTGGGTTGGTGATCGTGTCCGACAGCCTGATCATGAAAACCCGGAAAAGGTCCCTGAACATCAAAACGGATTTCCTGATGAGGCTGGTTGTCAAGGGGCGGTTTGTCCTGATCCCCGCCATGGCCCTGGCCTCTGTATGCGCCTTTGTGGTAAAGGACAATTTGGAAATCGGGTATATCAAAACCTTTGACAATGGGGACCAGGACAGAATGGAGGAAGTGTTCGGCGTTGACAACCAAGTTGCCCTGCTGTACAGCACCTCCGAGGAACCGGAGAGGGTGGAGGAGTACATTTCCTGGCTGGAGGACCAGGAACAGGTCAACTCGGTACAGGATTATTCCAACACCATCGGCAAAAGCTTTACATATCAGGAGCTGGCAGAGGAGATGGCCGATATGGATATGACCCTGAGCCAGGCCAAGATGCTGTACCAGCTCTATGCGGACAGCCAGGATGCCTCCCCCTATCAGGATGTCACCCTCTATGACCTGGTCTGCTTTATGGACGAAAAGGTGGCTGGGAACCCTGACTATTCCGAATACATGACCCAGGAGGAGATAGACCAGATCCAGGAGGCGCGGCAGGAGCTGGAAAAGGGCAAGGCGGAGCTCGCCGATGCGCAACAGAAAATCCTGGACGGGGAGAGGGAGCTTTCCGATGGGCAGCGGGAGCTGATACGGGGTGAGATTGAGGCGGCGGTAGGCGCAAGGCTGCTGGAGCTGAACGAGCAGCAGCTGGTCAGCGGGCAGGAGGAGCTGGAGGACGGCGAACGGCAGCTCCGCGACGGAGAAACCCAGCTGGAGGACGCGGAGAGGGAAATCGCCAAAAATGAGAAGAAGCTGAGGGACGGCGAGGAGGAGATCGCCGAGGCGGAGAGGGACGTCCGGGAGGGCGCCCAGGAACTGGCTGATGGCGAGGAGCAGCTTGAAGCAGCCCAGGAGGAGATAGAGCGGAATGAACTGCTGCTGGCTGATGGCGAGAAGCAGCTGGCCGAGGCAAAGGCGCAGGTGGAGGCTGGAGAGGAACAGCTGGCCACATTGGAAAAGGCTCTTGCGGAGGCACAGGAGCGGTATGCCTCCTTGGAGGATGACTTATTCGGGGCAGAAAGTAATCTCCAGAAGAAAAAGGAAGAGCTGGAGCAGGAACGGATTGCGCTGGAAGGGGAACAGAAGCAGCTCGCCGAAGACAAGGAGCTGGTTAGGGAGAATATTATCCTGGCGAACCCTGATCTGCCGGAGGAGGAGCTGGAGGAAATGATCTCCCAGGCGTACCAGGACGAGGGCCTTGATGCCAGGGAGGCGGAACTGGAAAGCCAGAAGAGCGGGCTGGAAGACAGAGAACAATCTTTGCAATGGGAGGAGGAGGCGCAAAGGGCGATTTTCGATGCGGCAAAGGAACCCATAGAGAACACCATAGAATCGATCAGCGCGGAATTGGCCTCCAACCGCGCCCAGCTGGAGGAGGGCAAGGCCCAGATTGCCGCCAATGAGGCGCAGCTCCAGTCCGGAAGGGCTCAGTTGGAAGCTGGCAAGGAGCAGCTCCGGGAGGGCAAGGCCGAGATCCGCAAGGGAAAGTTGGAACTGGAAAGCGGAAAGGATCAGCTCCGGGACGGAAAAGCAGAGCTTATTTCCGGCAAGACCATGCTGGAGGCAGGTAAGGAGCAGCTCCAGTCCGGCAAACAGGAGCTGGCCGACAATCGGGTCAAGCTGGAAGAGGGAAAGCTGGAGCTGGAAGACGGCCGGGCCCAGATTGTCAGCGGTTACGCCCAGATCGCCGACGCCAAGGTTCAGCTGGAACAGGGTTGGGCGGACCTAGAGGCGGGACGCCGGGAGCTGGAGGACGGAAAGGTCCAGCTGGCCCAGGGCCGGAAAGTTTACGAGGAGCCCATGTCCATCAATGAAATCGCCGGCTTTATGGACCAAAGCGCTGAAAATGTGGAGAGCATGTTTAAGGTCCGCCGGATGTATAACCGCAATGTGGACCAACTGCAGATGACGCTGGAGGAGTTTGTCTCCTTTATCACCAGCCACGTGCTCCCCAACGAGCTCTACTCCAAGGCCATGACCGACCAAATGAAGCAGGACTTGGAGGATGGGCGGCAGGAGATTGAGGAGAATCGGGACATGATGCTCAGTAAGAACTACCGGCGGATGATGGTTTCCCTGGCGGTTCCGCTGGAAGGGAAAGAGACCTTTAGGTTCATTGGACAGATGAAGGACCGCTCTATGGAAGCCTTTGCGGCGGACGCCTATCTGGTTGGGGATTCCACCATGGGATATGAGATGGATCTGGGCTTTACCGGAGAGCTGAACTTTGTCTCCATCCTAACGGTTGCGGCTATCCTGCTGGTGGTGATTCTGACTTTCCGGTCATTGATCAGCTCCGGCCTCCTGGTGGCGGTCATTCAGAGCGCGGTATTCATGGTCACCGCATTGATTGCGATGATGGGGATTTCGGTCAACTATGTGGCCCTGATTCTGGTGCAGTGTATCCTGATGGGGTCTACCATTGACTACGGCATCCTGTTTATCAGCAACTATGTCGAGGTCAGAAAGTGGGGAACCGGCGAAGGGGAATGCAGGGATAAAAGGGAAGCGGTCTGTATTGCCATGAACCGGTCGATCAAAACGATTATGACCTCTTCGTTGATTCTCATTGGCTGCTGCCTGACCATCGGATTTGCCATGACCCAGAAGATCATCGCCCAAACCTGCTCGGTCATTGCCTATGGGACCATCTGCGCGGTAATTCTGGTGATCTTTGTACTGCCTGCCCTGACCTATGCGCTGGACCG